>CAUSDA010000071.1:0-14090 GCA_963529965.1 uncultured Neisseria sp. | reverse complement strand
CTCTTTGAGCTAAGGCGAGGCAACGCCGTACTGGTTTAAAGTTAATCCACTATAGGTCGTCTGAAACCCATTTCCAAGGAGTTTCCCATGAAAGTCATCTTTGCCGGCACGCCTGATTTTGCCGCTGCCGCCTTAAAAGCCATTGCCGCCGCCGGTTTTGAAATCCCGCTGGTGTTGACCCAGCCCGATCGCCCCAAAGGGCGCGGGATGCAGCTTGCCCCGTCTCCCGTGAAGCAAGCCGCGTTGGAATTGGGTTTGCGTGTGGTGCAGCCTGAAAAACTGCGCAACAACGCCGAAGCCCTGCAAATGCTCAAAGAGGTTGAGGCCGACGTGATGGTCGTTGCCGCCTACGGACTGATTCTGCCGCAAGACGTGTTGGATACGCCGAAACACGGCTGCCTCAACATCCACGCCTCGCTGCTGCCCCGTTGGCGCGGCGCGGCGCCGATTCAGCGGGCGATTGAAGCGGGCGATGCCGAAACGGGCGTGTGCATCATGCAGATGGACATCGGTTTGGACACTGGCGATGTGGTCAGCGAACACCGTTACGCCATTCAACCGACCGATACGGCGAATGAAGTACACGACGCGCTGATGAATCTCGGTGCAGCGGCGATTGTTGCTGATTTGCAACAATTAAAAACAGAAGGTCGTCTGAAAAGCGTCAAACAGCCTGAAGAAGGCGTGACTTATGCGCAAAAATTAAGCAAAGAAGAAGCGCGTATCGATTGGAACGAAAGCGCGGCAGTGATTGAACGCAAAATCCGTGCCTTCAACCCCGTCCCCGCTGCGTGGGTGGAATATCAGGGCAAACCGATGAAAATCTGGCGGGCTGAAGTAGTGGCACAACAAGGCAGGGCGGGCGAAGTGTTGTCTTGCTCGGCTGACGGCTTGGTCGTTGCCTGCGGCGAGAATGCGTTGAAGATTACCGAATTGCAGCCTTCCGGCAGCAAACGGATGCCGATTGCGGCGTTTGCGGCAGGACATAAGATTGAGGTTGGGACGGTTTTGTAGAAGCCGTTTGCAGACTGATTAATTTTCAGACGACCTTTCTTTGAATGATTCAGAGGTCGTCTGAAAATATCGGGCAGGGAAACGTTTGGTTTTGTTGAACTGACGACAAGATTCCCCACGTTTAGGAGCAGATCATGGCAGTGTTTGAAGTAGTCGAAGGCGATATTACGAAACTTGAAGTCGATGCCATCGTGAACGCCGCCAATGCCTCGTTGTTGGGCGGCGGCGGTGTGGACGGCGCGATTCACCGCGTGGCGGGACGGGAGTTGCTGGAAGCGTGCAGACAGTTGAACGGCTGCCGTACGGGCGAGGCGAAAATCACCCAAGGCTACCGGCTGCCGGCGAAATTTGTGATTCACACCGTCGGGCCGGTTTGGTTCGGCGGACACCGCAGCGAAGCGGTCAAGCTGGCGGAGGCGTATCAAAATTCCCTGCTGTTGGCGCAAGAATACGGCATCCACAGCATCGCCTTCCCCTGTATCAGCACAGGCGTGTACCGTTTCCCCGCCGACTTGGCTGCCGAAACCGCTTTGGCGATTTTGAAAAAAACTTTGCCGCAGTGTCCGTCTGTCGAAAAAATCGTTTTCTGTTGCTATTCGCCGCAGGATGCCGAACGCTATCGGGCATTGTTGGAACGGGACGGGGCGGTCGTCTGAAAGTCCCGAATCAGGCAAAACGGCAGATTAAATGTTTTCAGACGACCTTAGGCAACTTGAGGTCGTCTGAAAACAGAAAAGCTGGATATATAGTGGATTAAATTTAAATCAGGACAAGGCGACGAAGCTGCAGACAGTACAGATAGTACGGAACCGATTCACTTGGTGCTTCAGCACCTTAGAGAATCGTTCTCTTTGAGCTAAGGCGAGGCAACGCCGTAATGGTTTAAAGTTAATCCACTATACAGTCCGGCTTCCTATAAGAATCCATTATCAAGAATCGATTAATCGTCGCAGTGGTTGTCGGTGTCCACTTTGATGACGCGGCCGCTTTGTGAGGAAACGTCCACATCGTATTCGGTACAGCCTCTGCGGATTTCGATTTCCCAGCGTCCGTCGCTGTGGTCGATGTCGGTAACGCGGCCGCCGCCGACGCGTTTCTTGGCGATTTTGACGGCTTGCGCTTGGGAGATGGCGCGGGAATGTTTGTGCGGTGCCGCCGCGGCGGTCAGGCTGCCGGAAATGAGTGCGGCGGAAACGGCAAGCAGGGAAAGGGCGCGCAAAGTCATGATGAATCCTTATGTGTGTTGAAAAGAACGGACTATATGGATATTGTCATGAGCGGGCAATCAGATTAACACAATTTGAATCTTGCTCCGAACAGCGTCCGAACCGATTGTAAGGCGTTTACATTTTTAACGAACAAATCGAACCACAGCAGTCATTTAAGGAATTGAATTTATGAGTATGTCCCTCGCCCAAAAACTCGCCGCCGACAGCATTGCGGCGGTCGCCGAAGGGCGCAACCTTCAGGATGTGTTGGCGCAAATCCGCGCGACGCATCCCGAGCTGACGGCGCAGGAAAACGGCGCGTTGCAGGATATTGCCTACGGCTGCCAGCGTTATTTGGGCAGTTTGAAACATATGCTTGCGCAGATGCTGAAAAAGCCGATTGACAATCCGCAGCTCGAAAGCCTGCTTTTGGCGGCGATGTACCAACTGCATTACACGCGCAACGCGCCTCATGCTGTGGTCAACGAGGCGGTCGAGAGTATCGCGAAAATCGGGCGCGGGCAGTACCGTTCGTTTGCCAACGCGATTTTGCGGCGTTTTTTGCGTGAACGCGACAAGCTCGCGGCTTCGTGCAAAAAAGACGATGTGGCGAAACACAACCTGCCGCTGTGGTGGGTGGCGTACCTGAAAAACCATTATCCGAAACATTGGCACAACATCACCACCGCGCTGCAATCGCATCCGCCGATGACGCTGCGGGTCAACCGACGCCACGGCAATGCCGAATCGTATTTGGAAAAGCTGGCGGCGGAAGGTATTGCGGCTAAGGCGTTGGACGAATATGCGGTAACGCTGGAAGAAGCCGTGCCGGTGAACCGCCTGCCCGGTTTTACCGAAGGACTGGTGTCGGTGCAGGATTTCGGCGCGCAGCAGGCGGCGTATCTGTTAAACCCTAAAGACGGCGAACGGATTTTAGATGCGTGCGCCGCGCCGGGCGGGAAGACGGGGCATATGTTGGAACTGGCGGATTGTCATGTTACCGCTTTGGATATAGACGAAGGTCGTCTGAAAAGGGTGAAGGACAATCTCGACCGTTTGGGGTTTCAGACGACCGCTCTAGCTTGCGCCGATGCGCAGGACTTGGCGGCGTGGTATGATGGAAAGCCTTTCGACGCCATCCTTGCCGACGTGCCGTGTACCGCCTCGGGTGTGGCGCGGCGCAATCCCGACGTGAAATGGCTGCGCCGTCCGACCGATGCCGCCAAAACCGCCCGTCAGCAGGAGGCATTGCTGGACGCGCTTTGGCAAACCCTGACGAAAAACGGCAGAATGCTGCTTGCCACCTGCTCGGTGTTCGTCGAAGAAAACGACGTTCAGTTGCAAAAATTCCTCAACCGCCACGCCGATGCCGAGCTGATCGAATCGCGTGTGCTTTTACCGAACAAACATCAAGATGGCTTTTATTACGCGCTTATCAAAAAGCAGTAAACGGCTGTTTGGAACGCTGTTGCTCGCCCTGTCGCTGAATGCGGCGGCGGAGGGCATCAGCGTGACCCGTTCCGAGGCGAAACTGACCGAAACCGGGCAGCTTTCCGTCAGCAGCCGTTTCCGCACCGATTTGCCCGACCAGCTCAAACAGGCGCTCCGGCAGGGCGTGCCGTTGAATTTCACTTTGAGCTGGCAGCTTTCCGCGCCTTCCATGCCGTCTTACCGCTTCAAGTTTGACCAGCTGCTCAACAGCGACAACACCATCCACTACAAACTTTCCTTCCATCCGCTGACCAACCGCTACCGCATAACCGTCGGCACGTTTTCCACCGAATACGACACGCTCGATACCGCCTTGCGCGGCGTAGGGGCGGTCGCCAACTGGAAAGTGCTGTCCAAAGGCGCGTTAAGCGGCGTTGCAGCGAAAGACACACAAGCCGAAATCCGCCTGCTGCTCTCGACGGCGAAGCTGCCCAAACCCTTCCAAATCAACGCATTGACTTCTAAAAACTGGCACTTGGATTCCGGCTGGAAGTCTCTGACCATCTCTCAGGAGTAAACCATGCGCCGCTTTCTCCTGATTGCCGTGTTGGCGGCGGTGGGACTGCTCTACGGACTAACCATTGCAACGGGCAGCACCAGCCCGCTGGCGGAATATTTCTGGTGGATTATCGCCCTGTGTGCGCTGCTGATGCTGGTGTTGGCGTCGGTTTTGACGCGCTACGTCCTGCTCCTCATGCGCGACAAAAGCAAGGGTGTGTTCGGTTCGCAGATTGCGCGGCGGCTGTCGGGGATGTTTACGCTGGTGGCGGTATTGCCGGGCGTGTTCCTGTTCGGCATTTCCGCGCAGTTCATCAACGGTACGATTAATTCGTGGTTCGGCAACGATACCCACGAAGCCCTTGAGCGTAGCCTGAACCTGAGTAAATCCGCATTGAATCTGGCAGTGGACAACGCAGTCAGCAACGCCACGCCGGTGCAAATCGACCTGATCAGCACCGCGTCTGTGGACGGCGATTTGGGCAAGGCGCTGAAAAATGCCGCCAAATCGGGCGGCTTTACCCAGCTTTCGCTCTACGACGTCAAAACCCATAAAACCGAGAAAAGTGTCAATCCGCTGAAACTAAACCAACCCGAACTCGACAAAGAAGGATGGGAGAAGCTGGAGCAGACCGGCTCGATACGCAGTTTGGAAAACATAGAAAATGTCTTGTACGCGCAAGGCTGGATGCTGATCGGCGCGCACAACGGACGCGATTACGCCTTGTTTTTCCGCCAGCCCATCCCGCAGGATGTGGCGCAAGATGCGACGCTGATTGAAGCGGCGCGGGCAAAATACGCCGAATTGAGTTACACCAAACAAGGCCTGCAAACCTTCTTCTTGGCGACTTTGCTGGTTGCCGCGCTGTTGGCGATTTTCCTTGCCTTGGTGATGGCGCTGTATTTCGCCCGCCGCTTCGTCGAGCCAGTATTGTCGTTGGCAGAAGGTGCAAGGGCGGTGGCGCAGGGCGATTTCAGCCAGAAACGCCCCGTGTTCCGCAACGACGAATTCGGCAGGTTGACCCAGTTGTTCAACCACATGACCGAACAGCTTGCCATTGCCAAAGAAGCCGACGAGAACAACCGTCTGCGCGAAGAAGCGGCGCGCCACTATCTCGAATGCGTGTTGGAAAGTTTGACCACGGGCGTGATTACTTTGGATGCCGAAGGTCGTCTGAAAACCTTCAACAAAGCCGCCGAACGGATTTTGGGCATTGAATTGGTGCCGCTGTGGGGTAGCAACTGGCACGACTGGCGCGGACAATCGCCGCAGCAGACCCTGCTTGCCGAAGTGTTTGCCGCCATTGAAGAAACCGCCAATGCCGCCAAACCCGTCCAAGTCGAATACGCCGCCCCCGACGATGCGCGGATTCTTTTGGGTAAAGCCACCATCCTGCCCGACGACAACGACAACGGCGTGGTGATGGTGATTGACGACATCACCGTCCTCATCCGCGCCCAAAAAGAAGCCGCTTGGGGCGAAGTGGCGAAACGGTTGGCGCATGAAATCCGCAATCCGCTCACGCCTATCCAACTTTCCGCCGAGAGATTGGCATGGAAATTGCATGATAAATTGGACGAACAACACGCCCAAATCCTCAGCCGTTCGACCGACACCATCGTCAAGCAGGTGGCGGCATTGAAAGAAATGGTCGAAGCCTTCCGCAATTACGCCCGCGCCCCGTCGCTGAATTTTGAAAAACACGATTTGAACCGCTTGGTCGAAGAAGTGTTGCTGCTGTACGAGGGCGGGGAGTGCCGCTTTGTTCCGAACTTGTCCGACAAACCGCAGCCGATTTCCGCCGATACCACCGCCATGCGGCAGGTGTTGCACAATATTTTCAAAAACGCGGCGGAAGCAGCGGAAGAGGCAGAAGTTCCGCAAGTGAATGTCAGCGTCGGTGAAGATAACGACGGACAGGTTTTATTGACCGTTTGTAACAACGGCAAAGGTTTCAGCAAGGAAATGCTGCATAATGCCTTCGAGCCGTATGTTACCGACAAGCCGACAGGTACGGGACTGGGATTGCCCGTTGTGAAGAAAATCATCGAAGAGCACGGCGGCCGCATCAGCCTGATCAATCAGAACGAAGGCGGCGCGTGTGTGAAAATAGCCTTACCCCGATTGGTAGAAACTTATGCGTAGCAGTGATATTTTAATTGTAGATGACGAAGTAGGTATCCGCGACTTGCTCTCGGAAATCCTCCAAGACGAAGGTTATTCCGTGGCTTTGGCGGAGAACGCCGAAGAGGCGCGCCAACTGCGCCACCAAACCCGTCCCGCCATGGTGTTGTTGGACATCTGGATGCCCGACTGCGACGGGATTACCCTGCTCAAAGAGTGGGCGAAAAACGGGCAGCTCAATATGCCCGTAGTGATGATGAGCGGACACGCCAGCATCGACACCGCCGTCGAAGCCACCAAAATCGGCGCGCTCGATTTTTTGGAAAAACCGATTGCCCTGCAAAAGCTGCTCTCTACCGTCGACCGCGCCCTCAAACACGGCGAAATGCAGATGGCGGCGGGCTTGTCCTTCGACAAACTCGGCAACAGCCCCGTCATTCAGGAATTCAAGCAGCAGCTTGAGCCTGCCGTGAAAAAAAGCGGCCCCGTGCTGCTCAGCGGCGAAACCGGTTCGCCGTTTGAAATCGTTGCCCGTTATTTCCACAAAAGCGGTACGCCTTGGGTCGGACTCAGCCGCGTCGAACTCATTGCCGACGCGCCATTGGAGCTGCTGCAAAAAGCATCGGGCGGCACGCTCTATCTCGGTGATGCCGCGCAGTACAGCAAAAACATCCAAAACGGCATCAGCTTCATCCTCGGCAAGGCAGACCGTTACAATGTGCGCGTTATCGTCGCCGGCAGCCACGCCGCCGATGAAAGCCCGGCAGACGCCATAGCCGATGCCAAGTTGTCCGAACTGCTTTCCGGCAACGTCATCAGCATCCCGCCGTTGCGCAGCCAATCCGAAGACATCGCCTTCTTGGTCAACCAAGTCATGACCGAATTGGCGGACAGCGAAAAAATCCAGCCCGTCAAATTCAGCAACGGCTCGCTGACCGTCCTGTGCCAATACAACTGGCCGGGCAATTTCGACCAGCTCCGCAGCGTCGTGAAAAACCTGATGCTGGAGGCGGACGGACAGGAAGTCCACGAGCAGGCGGTCGTTGCCGCATTAGGGCAAAAACGGGCGACAGTCGCCACCGAAATCGTCGGCGGTTTCAACTTCAATATGCCTTTGCGCGAACTGCGTGAAGAATTGGAACGCCGCTATTTCGAGTACCACATCGCCCAAGAAGGGCAAAACATGAGCCGCGTCGCCCAAAAAGTCGGCCTGGAGCGCACACACCTCTACCGCAAACTCAAACAATTAGGCATCAGCGTTTCCCGCCGCAGCGCAGCGGAAAAAGCAGAAGAGTAGGGCGGTAGTAGGATAAGAGGTCGTCTGAAAGCATACGGCACGCTGCGGTATGTTTTCAGACGACCTTGTTTGCCATCAAGCCGCCCGTTTTTGCCGTAGAGCCGACTCACTTTTGACACAATGGGCGACAACCATTCAAATGACAGATTTTCCTGCCGTATCGTGTAGAATATAAAAATATTACAAAAGTTACTAACGGGCTGCCGGCTGTTTGGCAGCATCCGCATGACGGTGAACAGGTACGAAACCGGAATCAGGTGTGGGAACGCCGTATCGGTTTAAAGTTCGCCGGCTTTATCGTTAAATACTGACATTTATCCGTTTTCAGACGACCTCCCGAACAAAGGTCGTCTGAAAACAACAAGGGGACACAATTGATGACGGAAAACGACCGCCTTGCCTGGCTGCAACTGGCGTTTACGCCTTATGTCGGCGCGGAGGGCTTCTTGCTCCTGCTGCAACGTTTCGGCAGCGCGAAAGCCGCGCTGGATGCTCCGGCGGAGCAAATCGCCACGATAGTGCGCCACAAGCAGGCAGCCGAATCTTGGCGCAACGGCGAAAAACGGGCGTTGGCGCAAAAGGCTGCGGAAGCGGCGCTGCAATGGGAAAAGCAGGACGGCTGCCGTTTGTTGCTGCTGCAAGATGATGATTTTCCCGAAATGCTGACGCAGGGCATTACCGCGCCGCCGGTTTTGTTTTTGCGCGGTAACGTGCAACTGCTGCACGAACCTTCCGCCGCCATTGTCGGCAGCCGCCATGCCACGCCGCAGGCGATGCGGATTGCCAAAGATTTCGGCAGGGCGTTGAGTGAACAGGATATTCCCGTCGTGTCGGGTATGGCTTCGGGTATCGACACCGCCGCCCATCAAGGCGCGTTGCAGGCGGGCGGCGGCACCATCGCCGTATGGGGGACGGGCATAGACCGCATTTACCCGCCGTCCAATAAAAACCTTGCCTATGAAATCGCCGAAAAAGGATTGATTGTCAGCGAGTTTCCTCTGGATACGCGCCCGTTTGCGGGCAACTTCCCGCGCCGCAACCGCCTGATTGCCGCGTTGTCGCAGGTTACGCTAGTGGTCGAGGCCGCGTTGGAATCCGGTTCGCTGATTACTGCCAAGCTGGCGGCGGAGATGGGGCGGGAGGTGATGGCGGTGCCCGGTTCGATAGACAATCCGCACAGCAAAGGCTGCCACAAGCTGATTAAAGACGGTGCGAAATTGGTGGAATGTTTGGACGACATCCTTCACGAATGTCCGGGGCTATTGCAAAATGCGGCAGTTCCATCATATTCTATAAATAAGAAAAACAAAAAAACGGAAAAACGCACTGCCGTCAGAGAGACGTCGTCTGAACCTGTTTTGCCGTTTTCAGACGACCTTCATGTCCGAAAGCAGCCGGCGCAAACCAATACGGTTGCCGCGCCGACAGCCGAAGACGAGCTGCTGGACGCCATGGGTTACGACCCCGTTCATCCCGATATATTGGCGCAGCAAACCGCATGGGCGGCGGCAGACGTTTACGCCCGACTGCTGGAATACGAACTCGACGGCATCGTCGCCGCCTTGCCGGGCGGACGCTATCAGCGCATAAAAGCATAATTGATTCATTCATTAAGGAACCAGCATGACAGAAGTCATCGCCTATCTCATCGAACACTTCCAAGATTTCGACAACTGCCCGCCGCCGGAGGATTTGGGCCGCCTGTTGGAAGATGCGGGTTTTGACGTAACGGAAATCGGCAATACGCTGATGATGATGGAAGTGTTGTTCAATACGTCCGAATTCGCCGCCGCGCCGTTCGACAGCCATGCTCTGCGCGTGTATTGCAACGAGGAAGTGGAAAACCTGCCGCAGGAAGTCATGGGGCTGATGCAGTATCTGGTTGCCGAACGCGCCATCACTTACGAGCAGCGCGAAATCGTCATCCACGCCCTGATGCACATCCCGCCCGAAGAAATCACGCTCGATACGGCGAAAGTGCTGGTGTTGCTCTTGTTGTGGGCGCACAAAAGCGAATTGCCCGTCTTAATCGGCGACGATCTGATGGGCGCGCTCAACGGCAAAGCTACCATGCATTAAACCTTTTCAGACGACCTTTTGACGCAGCTTGTTCAGAAAGGTCGTCTGAAACGCATCATCCAATACATTAAAAGAGAACAAACAATGGCGAAAAACCTCTTAATCGTCGAATCACCGTCCAAAGCCAAAACCCTGAAAAAATACCTTGGCGGCGATTTCGAAATTCTGGCCTCCTACGGCCACGTCCGCGACCTCGTCCCCAAAAACGGTGCCGTCGATCCCGAACACGACTTCGCCATGAAATACGAGCTGATCAAACGCAACGCCAAACACGTCGATGCGATTGTCGCCGGAGCCAAAGAAGCCGAAAACATCTACCTCGCAACCGACCCGGATAGGGAAGGCGAAGCGATTTCCTGGCATCTTTTTGAAATCCTCAAATCCAAACGCGGCCTGAAAAACATCAAGCCGCAGCGTGTCGTGTTCCACGAAATCACCAAAAACGCCGTCCTCGATGCCGTCGCCAACCCGCGCGAAATCGAAATGGATTTGGTTGATGCACAACAAGCCCGCCGTGCGTTGGACTATCTGGTCGGTTTCAACCTCTCGCCATTGTTGTGGAAAAAAATCCGCCGCGGTTTGAGCGCGGGCCGCGTACAAAGCCCCGCACTACGCCTGATTTGCGAACGTGAAAACGAAATCCGCGCGTTTGAAGCGCAGGAATATTGGACGGTGCATCTCGACAGCCACAAAGGCCGCAGCAAGTTCACCGCCAAACTCGCCCAATACAACGGCGCGAAGCTCGAACAATTCGACCTGCCGAACGAAGCCGCGCAAGCCGACGTGTTGAAAGAACTCGAAGGCAAAGAGGCCGTCGTTACCGCCATCGAAAAGAAAAAGCGCAGCCGCAACCCAGCCGCGCCGTTCACCACATCCACCATGCAGCAGGATGCCGTGCGCAAACTCGGTTTCACTACCGACCGCACCATGCGTACCGCCCAGCAGCTTTACGAAGGTATAGACGTAGGGCAGGGCGCCATCGGTCTGATTACCTATATGCGTACCGACAGCGTGAATTTAGCCGATGAAGCGTTAACCGAAATCCGCCATTACATCGAAAACAAAATCGGCAAAGAATATCTGCCGAGTGCCGCCAAACAATACAAAACCAAATCCAAAAACGCCCAAGAAGCGCACGAAGCGATCCGTCCGACTTCCGTGTACCGCACGCCCGAAAGCGTCAAACCCTTCCTGAGCGCAGACCAGTTCAAACTCTATCAAATGATTTGGCAGCGCACCGTCGCCTGTCAGATGACCCCTGCCAAATTCGATCAAACCACCGTCGATATTACCGTCGGCAAAGGCGTATTCCGCGTAACCGGACAAGTGCAAACCTTCGCAGGCTTCCTCAGCGTTTACGAAGAAAGCAGCGACGATGAAGAAGGCGAAGACAGCAAAAAACTGCCCGAAATGAGCGAAGGCGACAAACTGCCTGTGGACAAACTCTACGGCGAGCAACACTTCACCACCCCGCCGCCGCGCTACAACGAAGCCACGCTGGTTAAAGCCCTCGAAGAATACGGCATCGGCCGCCCCTCGACTTACGCCAGCATCATATCCACGCTCAAAGACCGCGAATACGTTACCCTTGAGCAAAAACGCTTCATGCCCACCGATACGGGCGACATCGTCAACAAATTCCTGACCGAACACTTTGCCCAATACGTCGACTACCACTTCACCGCGAAACTTGAAGACCAGCTCGACGAAATCGCCGACGGCAAACGCCGCTGGATTCCCGTGATGGACAAATTCTGGAAACCGTTCATCAAGCAAGTGGAAGAAAAAGAAGGCATCGAACGCGCCAAATTCACCACGCAGGAACTCGACGAAACCTGCC
This sequence comes from uncultured Neisseria sp., assembly GCA_963529965.1. Classification (GTDB taxonomy): domain Bacteria; phylum Pseudomonadota; class Gammaproteobacteria; order Burkholderiales; family Neisseriaceae; genus Neisseria. The sequence goes on along the minus strand of CAUSDA010000071.1, from coordinate 2,538 downwards.
CCAAATGCGGCGAACACAAACTGCAAATAAAGTTCGGCAAAATGGGCCGCTTCGTCGCCTGCGCCGGCTATCCCGAGTGCAGCTACACGCGCAACGTCAACGAAACTGCCGAAGAAGCCGCCGAGCGCATCGCCAAAGCCGAAGCCGAACAGGCAGAACTCGACGGGCGCGAATGCCCAAAATGCGGCGGACGGCTGGTGTATAAATACAGCCGCACCGGCAGCAAATTCATCGGCTGCGCCAACTACCCCAAATGCAAACACGTCGAGCCGCTGGAAAAACCCAAAGATACCGGCGTCCAATGCCCGCAATGCAAAAAAGGCAACCTCGTCGAGCGCAAATCCCGCTACGGCAAACTGTTTTACAGTTGCAGCACCTATCCCGACTGCAACTACGCCACTTGGAACCCGCCCGTCGCCGAAGAATGCCCGAACTGCCATTGGCCGGTCTTGACCATCAAAACCACCAAACGCTGGGGCGTAGAGAAAGTCTGCCCGCAAAAAGAATGCGGCTGGAAAGAACAGATTGAACCGCCTGCACCGAAAGAGTGAGATTAGGTTGGTTTAAAGAGAAAAGGTCGTCTGAAAAAATTTCAGACGACCTTTTCAGTTTCATTAAGAAGGGATTTAACGCCTTGCAAAAACCAACGTGGCAAGAAAGAACAAGCTGACTATCAAAGCAACGGTTTTGCCGATCAAGGGCAGGCAAAAGACGAACCAAAGCAGACCGCGCCCCAAGTTCGGAATCAATCCCAAGTGGCGGTAATATTCGTCAAAGAAATGGGCGTGGGCGGTGAAGGCAATCACGCCGCCGATATAAACACCCAAAAAAATTTTCCAAAGCGGCATTGTCAGCCATCCATATTTTCATTAAGTATTATGGTTAATAGACTGAAAAAACGGTGGGAAAGTTCTAATGGCGAACGTAAGCGACCTTTTTATTTGAGAAAATATTTTATAATTTATAAAATTTTGTAAGTTTACCATCATAAAAATAAATTTTTGCGATGGGTAGATTTGTTTTCATGCGGCCTTAAATGAAAAAAAACGCTGCTGTATAATCGCTGCTTTGTCATTCTTTAGAGGTCGTCTGAAACTGTCGGACGATCCGTTTTAATTATGAGTAAACACAGCAAACATTCAAATCAAGTCCGTATCATCGGCGGGCAATGCAGGGGACGGAAACTGGTTTTTGCAGATGCGGACGGTCTGCGTCCAACGCCTGACAGTGTCCGCGAAAAACTTTTTAATTGGCTGGGTCAGGATTTGACCGGTCTGAATACGTTGGATTTGTTTGCCGGAAGCGGCGCGTTGGGATTTGAGGCCGCGTCCCGTAACGCGAAGAGGGTGGTGCTGGCAGATAATAATCGCAAAACTGCCGATATGCTGCGGCAAAACGCCAGAGCATTGGGTTTGGATAAACTGGGAATCCTCAATACCGATGGCCTTGCGTATCTGCAGAGGTCGTCTGAAAAGTTTGATGTGGTCTTTTTGGATCCGCCGTTTGCGTGGCGGGATTGGGAAAATTTGTTTGCTTCTTTGAAAAACAGCTTGAAAAACGGGGCAATGGTCTATATTGAAGCAGGGGAGCTGCCCGATTTCCCCGAGTGGCTGGAGCCTTATCGCGAAGGACGGGCGGGTAAGAGCGGTTTTGTGCTCTTGCAGTTTGTCCAAGTAGCTGAATAGTAAGAGATTTGAGAATCATTACCAGGGTGTAAACATTCGCCTAAACGGATTGTTTTTGACGCGTTTGTGCTATAATCCGCGCCCAATCGGTTTTGATAATTTAAATGAAAAAGGAAAAGAAATGTCGCTCTTTATTACAGATGAGTGCATTAACTGTGACGTTTGCGAGCCGGAGTGCCCCAATGACGCCATCTCGCAAGGCGAGGAAATTTACGAAATCAACCCTAATTTGTGTACGCAGTGTGTAGGCCACTACGATGAGCCTCAATGTCAGCAGGTATGCCCCGTGGACTGCATCCTGATTGATGAAGAGCATCCGGAAACGCACGAAGAGCTGATGGCAAAATACGAAAAAATCATTCAGTTCAAATAAATTCTTTTTTAAAGCAATAAATTGAGTGATTTTAAGAAAACAAAATTAAAAAAGAACTTGACGAAAATCTGAGTCACGAATAAACTTGCGTTCTCTTTTGGTGGGATTCCCGAGCGGTCAAAGGGGGCAGACTGTAAATCTGTTGCGAGAGCTTCGAAGGTTCGAATCCTTCTCCCACCACCAAATTCCAATGTGTTGGAGCATTGATGCAGTAAGTCTGCGGGTGTAGCTCAATGGTAGAGCAGAAGCCTTCCAAGCTTACGGTGAGGGTTCGATTCCCTTCACCCGCTCCAATAGTCTATTGGCCCATGTAGCTCAGGGGTAGAGCACTCCCTTGGTAAGGGAGAGGCCGGCAGTTCAAATCTGCCCATGGGCACCAAATACCATTTTCTCAGTATTTTAAAGATAGGAAATTTGCCATGGCAAAGGAAAAATTTGAACGTAGCAAACCGCACGTAAACGTTGGCACCATCGGTCACG
>CAUSDA010000070.1:0-14365 GCA_963529965.1 uncultured Neisseria sp. | reverse complement strand
AAAAACTGTGTTGGGGTTTCGGTTGTCGGAGGAAGGGCTTTTTTGCAAAGGTCTCAGGTCGTCTGAAATTCCTGACAAATCAGGTTTTCAGACGACCTGAGACCTTCGCAGCCATATTTCCCGCTCCTTAGGCCTTATCCTGATTTAAATTTAATCCACTATATTTCCGCCATATACAGCAAAAAGGTCGTTTGAAACCTGATTTGGGGTTTCAGACGACCTTTTGCTTTAGGGCTTACAGTTTATTTTGCTGCGGAAGCGCCGGTGTTTGCTGCGGAGGCTGCTGTGGCGCTTGCTGCCGAAGCGGTAGAAGCGGCTTCGGCTTTCGCACCGGCTGCTGCGTTTTCACCCCAGGCGGCAGGGTATTTGTAACCTGCGAAGCGTTGGCGTGCGTAGGCTTTGAACTCATCGGAGTTGTAGGCTTCGGTTACGTCTTTGAGCCATTGGCTGTCTTTGTCGGCGGTTTTGACGGCTGCCCAGTTGACGTAGGCGAAGCTCGGTTCTTGGAACAGGGCTTCGGTCAGCTTCATGCCGCTGCTCATGGCGTAGTTGCCGTTAACGATGGCGAAATCGACGTCGGCGCGGCTGCGCGGCAGTTGTGCGGCTTCAAGCTCTATGATTTTGATGTTTTTCGGATTTTCGGCGATGTCGGCTTTGGAAGCGGTCAGCGGATTAACACCGTCTTTCAACTTAACCCAGCCCAATTCGTTCAACATGACCAGCGCGCGGGCGAAGTTGGACGGGTCGTTAGGCGCGGAAACACTGCTGCCGTCTTTGACTTCGTCCAGCGATTTCAGTTTGCCCGGATACAGGCCCAAAGGCGCGGTCGGTACTTGGAAGGCTTCGGTGATGTCTAATTTGTGTTCTTTTTTGAAGTCGTCCAGATAAGGCTTGTGTTGGAAAATATTGATGTCCAGTTCGCCTTCTGCCAAAGCGAGGTTGGGGCGGACGTAGTCGGCGAATTCAAGCAGTTTGACGGTATAACCTTTTTTCTCCAGTGCAGGTTTGATTTGGTCTTTGACCATATCGCCGAAGTCGCCGACGGTCGTACCGAAGATGATTTCTTTTTTCGCGCCATTGTCGGCGGCAGGCGATGCGGCAGATGCGGCGGATGTACTGTCTTTTTGACCGCCGCAGGCTGCCAGTATCAAGGCGAGTGCGGCGGCGGAAAGGGTTTTGAAGAAGGTGTTTGTCTGCATGTTTTACTCCTGGTAAGTGTTAAGTCGATTTTTCAGACGGCCTCTGCCGTCGGGACAGTTGGGATTTTAAATCCATTTATGGGAAACGGGACGGTTTTTTATAGTGAGGTACAGGCCTTTGGCGGAACGGTAACACAGCCAAATCAATCCCGCTTTAAAAGTCAGGGCTGAGATGAGCTTGAGCCAATCCAACGAGGTGGCGAACGGAGAAATATCAAAGGCGGTATCGGCACTCTCATACATTTCATCTGTTCCGTCGATTACGGCGTGTCCGTCCATTTCATCATCATAGTCTTCAGCCATCATGGCACTTTCATCCGGCTCGCTGATTTCGCCCATTTCATCGATGTCCATCGTGCCAATTGATCCGTTCATTTCCCCTATGGAAACCATATCGTCAAATGAAAGGATGCCCCAGATGGGGACAGGGGAGGCGATAAGGGACCATATCATAAAGACAGCCAATAGCCCGACACACAATAAAATGAAGAAACCCATATCGTTACGCATCATTTTGCTGTTGTGCGCGTTGACGTCGGAGGGCGGGTGTTCTAATTTTTCCAAGATGACGAGTTGGGCAAGAAAGATGCCGATACTCAGCCCTATGTACCATATTTTCGGCATATGGTTCATGGGGCCGATAAAGTACCAAAGGATATTGCCGATATTGACTAAATAAACGGCAATTAGAATTTTTTTGGCGGATTTCATGTTGTATTTTTCACTCAAAAGGTCGTCTGAAAATGCATCAGGTGTATTTTCAGACGACCTTGTTTACGTTTGTGAGGTTTAACGTTTGTCCAATTTCCGCGCCAACGCGTTGCCGGTGCTTTGAATCAGAATAACGAGCAACACGAGGATGGCGACGATGAAGATGATGACTTCGGTTTGGTAGCGGTAGTAGCCGTAGCGGATGGCGAGGTCGCCCAAGCCTCCGCCGCCTATCATGCCTGCCGCCGCGCTGTACGAGAGCAGGCCGATGGCGAGGACGGTGATGCTGGAAACCATGCCCGCGCGCGCTTCGTTCAAGAGGACTTTGCGGACGATGGCAAGCGGCGATGCGCCCATGGCGGTGGCGGCTTCAATCACGCCTTTGGGGACTTCGCGCAGGTTTTGTTCCACCAGTCGGGCGAAGTAAAACAGGCCGGACACGCTCAATACCAGTGAGGCGGCAATCGGGCCGATGGTGCTGCCGACGATGGCGCGGGTGGCGGGTATCATGGCAATCATCAGGATGACGAAGGGGAAGGCGCGCATCAGGTTGACTAAGTTGTCGAGCAGGAAATTTACCGGCTTGTTGTAATGAAGCTGGCGGTTGGAAGTCACGAAAAGCAAGACGCCCAAGAGTGTGCCGAAGATGACGGCAATCGTGGTGGACAGCCCGACCATAACGAAGGTTTCGCCCAATGCGCGGACGATTTCGTCTTTCATGCCGACGATGGTGGAAACGGCTTGTTCGAATGTTAAGTCTGCCATATCAGTCCTCCCGAATCAGCTCGCGCCCGATTTCGGATTGGGCGTGGATTTGGTTGCCGCGTACTTCGATGATTTCCACCACTTTTCCTTTATCCAAGAGGGCGGCGCGGTCACACAGGCGGCGGATGACGCTCATTTCGTGGGTTACGATGACGATGGTAACGTTGAAGCGTTTGTTGATGTCTTCCAAACATTCTAAGACGCTGCGCGTGGTGGCGGGGTCGAGGGCGGAAGTGGGTTCGTCGGCGAGGATGACTTGGGGTTTGGGTGCGAGCGCGCGGGCGATGCCGACGCGCTGTTTTTGTCCGCCGGAAAGCTGGGCGGGGTAGTGGTCGGCGCGTTCGGTCAAGCCGACGATTTCAAGGCATTCTTTGACGCGTTCTTTGATTTTTTCAGACGACCATCCGGCGATTTCCAAAGGAAAGGCGACATTGTCGGCAACGGTGCGGTTGCTCAAAAGATTGAACTGCTGAAACACCATGCCGATATTCTGCCGCGCCTGACGCAATGCGGCGGCATCAAGCGCGGTCAGCTCTTGTCCGCACACATTGACCTTGCCGCTGTCGGGACGTTCCAACAGGTTAATCAGGCGCAGCAGGGTAGATTTGCCCGCGCCGGAATAGCCCATCAGACCGAAGATTTCGCCGTCTTGGATTTCGAGGCTGGTCGGCTCGACGGCGGCAAAACGGGTTTTGTCGCGCGTTTGGTAATGTTTGGAAACGTTGTCCAAAATAATCATAAATACTTCCTGATACTTCCGGAAAAAAAAGAAGCCCGATGCTGTACACAACGGGCTTGGATATAAAGAAAGGAATAAAAACAGCAGAAAATGAAAATACGCTTTAGCTGTTTATGCCCGCAAGCTGTGTCAAATCGGCAATGTTAACTCAGATACGACTATAATCGAAATCGGTAACTTTGTCAAGTTTTGATATGATTTGTAATTTTAAAATAATAAATTGTCAGTTTATTTGCCGAAAAGCTCCGCCACCATGCGGGCTTCTTCCTCAGTATAAGCCGCGCCGTTGAGCTTGGCGGTCAGGATAAATTCGCCGCTTAATCCTTGTTCGGCGCAGGTTTCGCGCCAGCCTTGCAGCCGTTCTTCGTCGCTGGCTTTACGTTTCAGACGACCTATGGTCTGAGCGGCCTGTTTGGTTTGTTCGTTCATACAGTTCCTTAACAAAAGGCAAAAGGTCGTCTGAAAATTTTCAGACGACCTCATGATTATTTGATGACCCGTGCCAACAAGGCTTTTTCTTTGCCCTGCATATTCGGGATTTTGACTTGGATGCCGTTGCCCGGGGCGACTTCGACGGCTGCGCCTTTGCGGGTCATTTGTTCCAGCGTAATGGTTTGGTTGCCTTCGGGGTGGATGATTTTCAAGGTGTCGCCGACGGCGAAGCGGTTTTTAACTTCCACCGTTGCCCAGCCTTCGGCGTCGATTTCGGTAACGTGGCCGACGTATTGGCTTTGTTTGGCGGTGGAATGGCCGCTGAGGTAGTTTTGATAGTCTTGGGTTTGGTGGCGTTCGAGGAAGCCGCTGGTGTAGCCGCGGTTGGCGAGGCCTTCGAGTTCGCTCAGCAAACTGTAGTCGAACGGACGGCCTGCGACGGCATCGTCAATCGCTTTGCGGTAGGACTGGGCGACGCGGGCGACGTAGTAGAGCGACTTGGTGCGGCCTTCGACTTTGAGGCTGTCCACACCGATTTTGGCGAGTTTCTCGACGACTTCAATACCGCGCAGGTCTTTGGAATTCATGATGTAGGTGCCGTGTTCGTCTTCCATAATCGGCATCATCTCGCCGGGACGGTTGGACTCTTCAATCAGGAAAACTTTGTCGGCGTAGGGGTGGCGTTTCTGACCGTTGATGCCTTCGAAGTTTTGGTTGGCTTCTTCTTGGGCTTTTTCAAAGTTGAAGCCTTGCAGAAGCTGGGCGTCGCCCGCATCGCTTTCAGTGGCGTTGTGGACTTTGTAATCCCAGCGGCAGGAGTTGGTGCAGGTGCCTTGGTTGGGGTCGCGGTGGTTGAAATAGCCTGACAATAGGCAACGGCCTGAGTAGGCGATGCACAATGCGCCGTGGATGAAGACTTCGAGTTCGATGTCGGGGCATTCTTGGCGGATTTCGGCGATTTCTTCCATGCTTAATTCGCGCGACAGGATGATGCGCTCAACACCGATTTTCTGCCAGAATTTCACGCCCCAATAGTTGGTGGTGTTCGCCTGCACGGACAGGTGGATCGGCATTTCCGGCCATTTTTCGCGCACGGTCATAATCAAACCCGGATCCGCCATAATCAGCGCGTCGGGTTTCATGGCAATCAGCGGCTCCATGTCGGCGACGAAGGTTTTGAGTTTGGAGTTGTGCGGCAGGGTGTTGACGGTCAAAAAGAATTTTTTGTTGCGCTCGTGCGCTTCTTTAATGCCTTGTTCGAGGACGTCGAGTTTGGCAAATTCGTTGTTGCGGGCGCGCAGGGAATAACGCGGGCTGCCGGCATAAACGGCGTCTGCGCCGTAGTCGTAGGCGGCGCGCATACGTTCGAGGCCGCCGGCGGGAAGGAGGAGTTCGGGTGCTTTCATGTTTGTGCTTTATAAAAGGTTTCAGACGACCTTTTAAATCACGGGAAAAGGTCGTCTGAAAAGGTGTTTTAAGGATGGGCGGATTATCCGCCTTTTTGTCGGGACGGTCAATTTTGCGGCGGTATGTCGGGATTGTTTTGCGTTGTTTTTTCAGAGGAAAACAGGTTTCGGAGTGATAATAAGCTGATAGGCGCGACGGGCGAGGAAATGTAAAAAACGGACGGCAACCCGATTAATTTAACAAAAAGGCATTCAAAGAATGTATTTTCTTGTAAAATATCGAGTTTCATTTTTTTTCCAATGTTCGGGAATCGGGCGGCTGCCGCAAACCGTTTCCCGGAGTTTTAGACAGGCGGACGAGTATGGATTTTCGGTTTGATATTATTTACGAATACCGCTGGATGTTTTTCTACGGCGCGCTGACGACGCTGGGCTTGACCGTAGTGGCGACGGCGGGCGGCTCCGTATTGGGTCTGCTGCTCGCGCTGGCGCGCTTGATTCATCTGGAAAAGGCGGGTGCGCCCATGCGCGCGCTGGCTTGGGTTTTGCGTAAGGTTTCGCTGCTGTATGTAACGCTGTTCCGCGGTACGCCGCTGTTTGTGCAGATTGTGATTTGGTCTTACGTTTGGTTCCCGTTTTTCGTCCATCCTACCGACGGTTTGCTGATTAATGGCGACGAGGCGGTAGAAATCCGACGCTCTTACGGCGCGCTGATTGCCGGTTCGCTTGCTTTGATTGCCAACTCCGGTGCGTATATCTGCGAGATTTTCCGCGCGGGCATCCAGTCCATCGACCGCGGTCAGATGGAAGCGGCGCGTTCGCTGGGGCTGACTTATCCGCAGGCGATGCGCTATGTGATTCTTCCGCAGGCGTTGCGCCGTATGCTGCCGCCGCTTGCCAGCGAATTTATTACGCTTTTGAAAGACAGCTCGCTGTTGTCCGTTATCGCTGTGGCGGAGCTGGCTTATGTGCAAAGTACGATTAGCGGCCGCTATTCCGTTTATGAAGAACCGCTCTATACCGTCGCGCTGATTTATCTCTTGATGACGACTTTCTTGGGCTGGGTGTTCCTGCGCTTGGAAAACCGCTACAACCCGCAGCATCGTTGATTTCCGAATAAGCTGATTGTTTTCGGCTAGGGCAATGTCAAAAGGTCGTCTGAAAACCGATTTGGGTTTTCAGACGACCTTTTAGTTTTTGGGGTTTACAGACCGAATAGGGCGGTGTCTCCTTTGCCTTGGCGGATGAGTTCCGTTCCGTCGGTCATGTCGATGACGGTGGTCGGCTCGGTGCCGCACCAGCCGCCGTCAATGACCAAATCGACGCTGTGTTCGAGGCGGTCGCGGATTTCGTAAGGATCGGTCAGCGGCTCGTCGTCTTCAGGCAGCATCAGGGTGCAACTGAGCAGCGGCTCGCCCAATTCCTGCAACAGGCTCAAGGCGATGGTATTGTCGGGAACGCGCAGGCCTATGGTTTTGCGTTTCGGGTGCAGCGTGCGGTTCGGGACTTCTTTGGTGGCCTGCAGGATGAAGGTGTAGCTGCCGGGGGTGGCGGCTTTGAGCTGGCGGAACTGGGCGTTGTCGACTTTGGCGTAAGTGCCCAATTCGCTCAAATCGGCGCACATGAGGGTCAGGTGGTGTTTCAAGTCGATTTTGCGGATGGCGAGGATGCGTTCCATCGCGGCTTTGTCGCCGAGTTTGCAGCCGAGCGCGTAGCAGGAGTCGGTGGGGTACACGATGACTCCGCCGCTGCGGACGATGTCGGCGGCTTGTTTGATCAGGCGTTCCTGCGGGTTGTCGGGGTGGATGGCGAAGAATTGTGCCATGGTGGTTTTCCTTTTGGCAGTTTGTGTTGCCGATATTTTAAAACCGATGGTTTGAAATGACAAAAGGTCGTCTGAAAATACGGTTTCGGAACGGAAACTGCGTTTTCAGACGACCTTGTGCTTTGGATGCGAATCAGGGTTCGGGACGCAGCCACATCCAGACGGCGACGCAGCCGCATCCCAATGTGGATGCTGCGCCTATCCACCATTGTTCGGGGAAGCGCCAAAACATGAAGATGCAGGATAGGCTCATCATGCTGATGGCGAAGATTTTGGCTTTGCGCGGGACGGCGCCGTTGTTTTCCCAGTTTTGCACCATGGGGCCGAAATAGCGGTGTTGGTGCAGCCAGCGGTGGAAACGGGGCGAGGCTCTTGCCCAGCAGGCGGCGGCAAGGATGATGAAGGGGGTGGTGGGCATAATCGGCAGAAAAATGCCGATGATGCCTAAGAGAAAGGAAACTGCGCCGCAAAAGATGAGTAAGTAGCGAATCATGTTGTTTTGTTGGAAATCTTATTCGGATGCTTTGGTTTTGCCGTGATCAAACGGGCAGCGGGGAATATCGAGCTTGTCCCAGCCTTCGTGTCCCATTTTTTCGAGCAGGGCGATGTTGCGCTCGAAAATGACGGAGGCGTCGGGGAAGGCTTGTGCGGCTTTGGCGATGCTGTCTTCGCGGATGAGGTGCAGGGTGGGGTAGGGCGAGCGGTTGGTGTAGTTGCCGATGTCGTCTGAATCCGTGCCTTCAAATTGGAAATCGGGATGAAACGGGGCGATTTGGACAATGCCTTCCAAGCCGTTGTCCACAACGGCGGCATCGGCAATGTCGAGCATTTGGTTGAAGGTGTCGAAGTCGGGGAAAAGGGTTGGGTGGACAAGCAGGGTGGTTTCCAGCTCGTCGGCGGGCGTGTCGCCCAAAAGCTGCAATTCGCGGTCTAAGTCTTCGAGGAAACCGTCCAGATGGCGGGCCTGGCTGACGCTGATGCGCACGAGGTTTTTGACGTGCGGCGCTTTGGCGAAGGGGCAGAGGTTGAGTCCGATGACGGCTTTTTCGAGCCATTGGCGGGTGTGGTCGGTTACGGTGGCGGAGTCAGGGGTAGTCATGCGGGAATTAGGATTTGATTTAATTAAAAATAGTTCTCAAGTATAGCATGAAATTCTCTGCTCTCAGGATATCGCTGTTAGGACGGAAAAAGGTCGTCTGAAAATGAAAACGCTGAGAAATACAGGGTTTACGTTTTCAGACGACCTTTGCGTTTTGCCTTTAATCGGGGATGAGGTGTCCCAGCGGCAGGGCGGTTGTGTTTTTGATTTCTTTCAACACGAAGCTAGACTGTGCATCTTGTACGCCGTGGTGAGACAGGAGCGTGTCCAAAACGAAATGGGAAAACGAGTTCATATCGGTGAAAAATGCGTGGAGCAGGTAGTCGGTTTCGCCGGTGAGGGCGAAGCAGCTCAATACTTCGGGCCATTCTTGCACCGATTGCGCAAAGTCTTCGCGCGCATCTTTTGCCTTGCTGATGGAAACGCGGATAAACGCCTGCAAGCCCAAATGGACGGCTGCGGGGGAGAGCAGGGCGGCATATTGGCGGATGATGCCCGCGTCTTCCAATTGCTTCAGGCGGCGCAGGCAGGGGGAGGGTGAAAGCGCGATCCGCTCGGATAATTCGACATTGGTCAATCTGCCGTTTTCTTGTAGGACTTGTAAGATTTTAAGGTCGGTTTTATCCAAGGTTATTGGTGTCATTTAGTTTGCTCCCTGTTGCTGTATAAGATGGAAATCAGTCGGATAGCGTTCGTGTGAACGCTCAGATTGACCAGTTAGGCAGAGTATATAACAAATAACATTTACTTAACATACAATCAACCAATGAAAAAGTATTTTTGAAAATAATCTGTGTTAAAAAGTATGGATGCAAACAAATTGATTTAATTTCATATCTGCAAACAGGCTTTAGCCAATTTGGGCAAAACGAATGGCAGCCATATAAAAGACGGCTTGCCCAAACCGCCTTTTCAAGCCATAATCGGGGCATGTGCAGGAGAGAGCTACATCAGGTTACATGTAGCCGCCGAAGGCGCAGATGCCCTTAAATCGCTCAGGCAACAGGGACTGCACATTGAAATAAAACATCTGGAGAGCGGTGCAATCGCACCCACCGAAGGGGAGAAGGCCGTCTGAACCACCATTCAGACAACCGCGCAAAGCAGTGAGCAGACTGGTTTGCCATCAAGCGGATACGGCCGAAAATCTCAGGTTCAAGGACAGATAGGGTCTTCCGCGCATCTTGTGCGGACGGCATCTGAACAATAAATCTGGAGAAGCTGAGAATGACTGCCCTGAAAACCACCCCGTTTCACCAAGCCCATCAAGATGCAGGCGCGAAGCTGGTCGATTTTGCCGGCTGGGAGCTGCCCATCCATTATGGTTCGCAAATCGCCGAACACGAAGCTGTGCGCACCGACGCAGGCATGTTCGACGTATCCCATATGCTCGTTACCGACGTCGCCGGAGCGAACGCCAAAGCCTTTTTCCGCAAACTGATTGCCAACGACGTTGCCAAACTCGCCTTCGTCGGCAAAGCCCTTTATTCCGCGCTGCTTAACGACAACGGCGGTGTGATTGACGACTTGATCGTTTACCGCACCAACGAAGCCGAGACCCAGTACCGCATCGTGTCCAACGGCGCGACCCGCGAAAAAGACACCGCCCAGTTCCACAAAGTCGGACAAGAATTCGGCGTCGCCTTCAACCCTCGTTACGACCTCGGTATGCTTGCCGTGCAAGGTCCTAAAGCCATCGAAAAACTCCTGACCGTCAAACCCGAATGGGCGGATGTCGTCCACAACCTCAAACCGTTCCAAGGCGCGGATTTGGGCAACGACTGGTTTGTCGCCCGCACCGGCTACACCGGCGAAGACGGTGTCGAAGTCATCCTGCCCGGTACCGAAGCCGTCGCATTCTTCAAAGCCCTGCAACAAGCCGGCATACAGCCCTGCGGCCTCGGCGCGCGCGACACCCTGCGCATGGAAGCCGGCATGAACCTCTACGGCAACGATATGGACGACGACACCAGCCCGCTCGAAGCAGGCATGGGTTGGACCGTTGATTTGAAAGACGAAAACCGCGATTTCGTCGGCAAAGCCGCTTTGCTGGCATTGAAAGAAAAAGGCGTTGCCGTCAAACAAGTCGGTTTGCTGCTCGACAAAGGCGGCATCCTGCGCGCGCATATGGAAGTGTTGACCGACAAAGGCAAAGGCGAAACCACCAGCGGCGTATTCTCGCCCAGCCTGAAACAATCCATCGCCATCGCCCGCGTACCGAAAGATTTTGACGGCGATACCGCCAAAGTGCTGATGCGCGGCAAGGAAGTGGACGTGCGCGTATTGAAGCTGCCGTTTGTACGCAACGGACAGAAACAGTTTGATTGATGCGGTTTCAGACGACCTTTGTTTGACAGAGGTCGTCTGAAAGCAAACGTAAAACAGCCTGTCGATCATATCCGAAGGCTTCACTCTTTAAGCCAAAAAACCAATGGAGAATCAAACCATGAGCAACAACATCCCAGCCGAACTGAAATACGTTGCCAGCCACGAATGGCTGCGCCTTGAAGAAGACGGTACGATTACCGTCGGCATTACCCACCACGCGCAAGAGTTGTTGGGCGACATCGTGTTCGTCGAGCTGCCTGAAGTCGGCGCGAACCTTACCGCCGAAGAACAAGCCGGTGTGGTTGAGTCTGTGAAAGCCGCGTCCGACGTGTACGCGCCGATTGCAGGCGAAGTCGTCGCCGTCAACGAAGATTTGCCCAGCGCGCCGGAAACCGCCAACAGCGACCCTTACGGCGCAGGCTGGTTCTTCAAAATCAAACCTGCCAATCCTGCCGACTACGACGGCCTGCTGACCGCCGAACAATACGCGGGCGAAGTGGATTGATTTTAAAATGGCGCGGCAGGCATATTGCTGCGCTCTGATTTTGAAAGGTCGTCTGAAACCCCGTTTTAGGTTTTCAGACGACCTTTGTTTCGCTTGATCGATAAAACATGAATTACTGCGAATTTATTGCCGCCCTCCCAAACGATACGGACAATCCGAACAAACATTACCACGATAAGCAATACGGTTTTCCGATTTCAGACGACAATGAGTTGTTCGGACGGCTGGTATTGGAAATCAATCAGGCGGGTTTGAGCTGGACGCTGATGCTGAAGAAGCAGCAGGCATTTCAGACGGCATTTAAAGGTTTCGACATCGAGACGGTCGCCGCATTTGACGAAGCCGATATTGAGCGGCTGCTTGCCGATGCAGGCATCGTCCGCAACCGCCTGAAAATCAACGCAGCCATTTATAACGCGCGACAAATCAAACAAATACAGCAAGAATACGGCTCATTCAAAAATTGGCTGGATGCACACCATCCGCTCGATAAAGACGGGTGGGTGAAGCTGTTTAAAAAACATTTCAAATTTGTCGGAGGCGAAATCGTCGGCGAATTTCTGATGAGTACCGGCTACCTGCCCGGCGCGCATATTGAAAGCTGTCCGGTTTATCAAGAAGTTTTAGAATGCCGCCCGAAATGGGCAGAGGTCGTCTGAAAACGGGTTTGGGGCAACTTGCTTTGCCGGTTTCAGAAATAACTGTTTTCAGACGACCTTGAGGCAGATTTTATCCTTTGAAATTCAGATTTTCCATATTTTCTATGTCATAATCTTTTTAATAACCCCACAAGATAAATCATCTAACATAAAGAAAATAAAAAATGAACCTGTTCAAACCATCCGTTTTAACACTCTTGATGTTGCCCACTCTTCTGGCCGCAGGTTCCACCATGCCGGGCAAAAAACTGCCGCCTGTTGAAAAAATCTTAAAACGTCCGCAGGCAGCAAACTCGCAAGTGGTGGTTATTCCGACGTCTGACGGGCGTAAGGGCGGCGTGTTGCCGGTGTTGTCCGTCATTAATAAAAAAGGCAGGGTTGATGGCGCAGTGTGCCGTGATCAGTCGGCAGGAACGGCATTGTGCAAAGTCGCATTGGCGCAGAAACGTCCGAAGCGATATAAACCTGCTCAAACTTGCTCTGATCAAACCGATGCAAACGGCGAGGTGCAGAGCGTGTGTCAAAACGTTCCGTCTTATGCTGAACATATTTACTTGTTCTATGGGGAAAATGACAACTATGAAGGCGGTTTATATCGACGGATGACCATTCCTTATCCTCCTGTAGCATGGGAAAATGGGGATGAGGGTGAGGTTATATTGGGGGGCGTAGTTTCGCCGGAGGGTAAATTGGAGAGCATCAAAGTGATAAAAAGATCAGGTTCTAACATGTTGGATAATGCGGCAAGGAAAGGGGCAATGGGAGGCATCTTTTTACCTAACGTTAAAGATGGCAAACCTGTATGGATGGAATTTAGGATGCCTATCACTTTCCATCTTCAAGATCTAGATGTACAAAATTAACGCGGCAGCTTCCGTGATACTTTCAAGAATCAGAAACAAAATATGCTCACACGAAGATCATTCCTTGCTTACACAAGCGTTCTACTGCTTGCAGCTTGCGGCGGTAAATCCGGCAAGAAGCAGACAAAAATTGCCGCAGGCAGTACCGTACTGGCTTTGGGTGACTCGCTTACCTACGGCTACGGCGCAAACCCTGACGAATCCTATCCCGCGCAACTGCAAAAGCTGACCGGTTGGGACATCATCAATGGCGGCATTTCCGGCGATACCTCCGCACAAGCCCTGTCGCGCCTGCCCGCGCTGTTGCAACGCCAACCCAAGCTTGTGATTATCAGCATAGGCGGCAGCGACTTCTTGCGTAAATTTTCCGAAGCCGAAACCCGCGCCAATATCGCCAAAATCATCGACAGCGTACAGAAGGAAAATATCCCCGCCGTCTTGGTGGACGTACCGTACCTGAGCGTCGGCGCATTGTTCGGTCATTTGAGCGATCATCCGCTTTATCAGGAGCTTGCCGAACAATACAAAATTCCCTTGTTCGGCGGCGCATGGTCTGAGATTTTGAGTGATGAAAAGTTGAAATCCGACCAAATACACGCCAACGCGGCGGGGTATAAGGCATTTGCGGAGAAGTTGGAGAAATTTTTGCGGGAAGAGGGGTTTTTGTAGGAGTAAACGGCGATTTTACCTAGGCTTGTTGTTTTCAGACGACCTTTTAAAAAAGAAAAGGGATAGGAATCTTGTAGCGCGTGGGATAAGAGTTTAGAGTAAATGCCATTTGCGCAGTTTACAAAGAAAGATTATGGAACATTTACCAGAAGAAGATTTCAACCCTTATCGGGCTTATACGCGCACCAATTTGATATGGGGGTTGCCACTGTTTATCGTTGCTTTTTGGCTGATTTTGTTTCTTTCCCTTATTCCGAGAACAGATATTTCCAACTTACTGGGAGGGGTATTTTTATTTTTAATATTTACTTTTCCACTTTCTTTATTGGTTGTGGGACTGGTCTTGCTGACCTCTTGTATTCCCGGCTATTTTGTCGGTTATACTGCCGAGAAGTTGAATTTGAAATGCAATAGGAAAGATAAGATAAAGGCGGCGGGTTTGACGGCATTTTATTATTGGATTTTCTCCTCTTTCATCCTCGTTCAGATGATTTCGCAGGACTTTTCTTTTTCGGCATTCGGGCTGTTCAGCCTGTATGTGGCCATCGCTGGTGCATTGTCTTCTGTCATACCGTCATATATACTGCCTAAATGCTAAAAAAGAGGTTGTAAGACGCTGATGAAATGGTTGAATGTTTTAGGTATTTGGTTGATGGCTATTCCTGAGTTTGTGGCAATTCTTTATGTTGTCGCTTATATTAATGATTTTCTGAGCAGTAATAGCGGAAATTGCGGAGTCGGCTGCCTCGGGGATTTGGTTGTTTTCTTTGAGATTGCCTTTTTTGGCAGTATTTTAATCAGCTTGATTTGGACAGTGATTTTCCTGAGAAAGTATGATAAACGCGATGAGAACGCTGATTGAAGCTTTTCAGACGACCTTCCTAATGCACGTCGTCTGAAAAACTAAATACCGCTCTTTTTCTACGTTCGTTTCTTACGCGCAAAAAAAATACCGGCAAAAGCCGGTATTTTTAAAATTTGGCGCGGCGGACGGGGCTCGAACCCGCGACCCCCGGCGTGACAGGCCGGTACTCTAACCAACTGAGCTACCACCGCGCATCATTGTTTTGCAACAATGAAAGGAAACCTGGTGGGTGATGACGGAGTCGAACCGCCGACATTCTGCTTGTAAGGCAGACGCTCTACCAACTGAGCTAATCACCCT
>CAUSDA010000069.1:0-14376 GCA_963529965.1 uncultured Neisseria sp. | reverse complement strand
GGATTCGACCGATGCGATCAACGGCAGCCAGTTGTATTACACCAACCAGGCGATTGCCAACGTAGCGACACAAGCGACAGCGGCGAAAACCGAAGTTACCGCAGGTAAGAACGTCGTCGTTAACCAAA
This sequence comes from uncultured Neisseria sp., assembly GCA_963529965.1. Classification (GTDB taxonomy): domain Bacteria; phylum Pseudomonadota; class Gammaproteobacteria; order Burkholderiales; family Neisseriaceae; genus Neisseria. The sequence continues at coordinate 14,248 of CAUSDA010000069.1, read as the reverse complement.
CGACCGGCAACAGCGGTCAGACCGTGTATAACGTTGCTACTGCCGATAAACTCGATGTAACCAGCGTAACCGCAGGCGGTGTAACCGTTAACGCGCAAGGTGTCAGCATTGCTGCACCGACCGCCCACAACCCGGCGAATACTGTCAGCCTCAGCCCGATCGGTCTGAACAACGGCGGACAGCGCATCACCAACGTCGCTCCGGCGAAAGAGGGTACCGATGCGGTCAACCTGAACCAGCTCGCCGGCGTGGGTAACGCCCTGCAAAACAACATCGAACGCGTCGGCAAAAAAGCCTACGCAGGTGTAGCGGGTGCGATTGCACAAGGCTCGATTCCGCAAGTAACCCGTCCGGGTGCAACCGGTATCGGCGTGGGCAGCGGCTACTACGGTGGTCAATCCGCCATGGCAATCGGCGTGTCTGCGATGAGCGACGGCGGTAACTGGGTTGTTAAAGGCAACTTCTCTGCCAACACAGACGGCCACGTCGGTGTCGGGGCAGGTGCGTTGTACCAGTGGTAAGCTAACGGCTCTTAGCTGAAGTAAAGCAAAGGTCGTCTGAAATCCAAAACAGGGTTTCAGACGACCTTTTTATATGAACGAAGGGAGTGTGAAGAAAGCAATTGCGAATAGGGAGGATTCGTATATTGTTGATATAAGACGGCGGGCATCAAGCAAAACTAAAAACTATAGTGGATTAAATTTAAATCAGGACAAGGCGACGAAGCCGCAGACAGTACAGATAGTACGGAACCGATTCACTTGGTGCTTCAGCACCTTAGAGAATCGTTCTCTTTGAGCTAAGGCGAGGCAACGCCGTACTGGTTTAAATTTAATCCACTATATTTGCTTGACTGTTTTCTCTATTCTTGATTTGCATCGTTGTAAAAAAGTCGTCTGAAACCGGATACATTGGTTTTCAGACGACCTTTAAATTTGATGGCATATTTAAGCAGATTGTTCTTTTTTATCTCCGTTCCAAGGCGCAACTTTGAGCAATAGCAACATCCCCGGAATTCCCAACATGAAACACAGCCAGAAGAAATTGACGTAGCCCATCGCCTCAATCAGAAATCCTGCTGTCGCATTCATAAATGTTCGCGGTACGGCGGATAGGCTGGACAGCAGTGCAAACTGTGTGGCGGTAAATGCGGTATTGGTTTGTTGCGCCATATATGACACAAATGCTACCGTACCTAAGCCCACACCCACTGCCTCGGCAGCAATGACGACTGCCAACATGGTTCGTTCTGATGCACCCACATGCTCGAAATGTCCGAAACTTGCCAGCCACGCAAAACCTAAAATCGTAACCCATTGCACCAAACCAAACAGCCACAATGCACGGTTCACGCCTAATTTGTTTACCCAAATGCCGCCGATAATCCCGAAAATCACCGCCGGCCACAACCCCGCATTTTTCGCAATCAAGCCGATGTCAGTTGCTGAGAAACCCATATCGATATAAAACGCGGGTGCCAAGGCGGTTGCCATGCTGTCGCCCAGTTTATACAGCACGATAAAAGCCAAAATAATCAACGCCTGTTTAACGCTTTGACGGGTAAAGAAATCGCGGAACGGCTCAACAACGGTATCTTTAAACCCTTTTGCACCTACGGGTTGTTGTGCCGGTTCTCGCGCCACGAATAAAGTGGCAAGCAACCCTGGAACCATGAATAGTGCAGTAATAATGAAGACGGACGACCAAGGCATCCTGTCGGCCAAAATCAAACTCAATGAAGCCGGAATCAGCGAGGAAATACGATAGGCATTTACATACAGCGAGTTACCCAAAACCAACTCTTCATCGGATAACACTTCTCGGCGGAAAGCATCGATCACGATATCCTGACTGGCAGAAAAAAACGCCACTACCAAAGACAGTCCCAAAATAATGGACAAATGTTCTTGCGGGCGGACAAACGCATAGGCAGCCAAAAGCAACAAAAGCGCGATCTGCATCACCAGCATCCAACCGCGCCGCAAACCTAAAAACGGCAGGCGTACAGAGTCTAGAAGCGGAGACCAGATAAATTTCCAAGTATAGGGAAAACCAATCAGGGCAAACAGGCCTATGGTCTTCAAATCAATTTTTTCGAGGCGCAGCCACGCCGGAATCAGGCTGTATAGGAAATAAAGCGGCAACCCCGATGTGAAGCCCGTAAAAATACAGATGAGCATATTGCGCGAAAAAATCCGCTGCATCGTGCTTGGTTGGGAGTCAGTCATAATGGATGAGCAGTACAAAAAGAAAGGCACATTGTAACAAATCCTGCGAAGCAGGGCGGGATTGCCTACTGTAATGGTTTAAAAACAAATGAGAGGGCGTGAATTGCCACAGCGTGGGTAAAAGAACTGTTTGATGTTTGGATGGGGTCGTCTGAAAATTTAGATTCCGTTAGTAAGAGATAAGCAGCAATATAGTGCCGATTATTCATTTATTTATTCAATTGCCAATTGCTTCCGCTATCGTTGCCAGATTTGCATGAAAAAGTTAATATCTGTTAAATTCTGGCAATTGTTGTCATATATAACAACCTACAAAGGAGCAAACTATGAACTTTCTGACTGCCGTCAGCCGGCAAATGACCCGATTCACCGCACTGATTATCGTCCTTGCCTCTATCGTCGCCTTTATCGAACCCGCTACCTTTTCATGGGTGAAAGGCGACACGCAAGTCGTCGTACTCGGCATCATTATGCTCGGCATGGGCATGACTCTAGGCAAAGAAGACTATCAAATTTTGGCTAAACGCCCGCTCGATATTTTCATCGGCGCAGTTGCCCAATACACCATTATGCCGCTGCTCGCCATCGGTATCGCCAAAGCCTTCAACCTTTCGCCCGGATTGACGCTGGGTCTGGTTTTGGTCGGTACTTGCCCGGGCGGGGTTTCGTCCAACATCATGAGTTTCCTTGCCAAAGGCGATGTTGCCTTCTCAGTCGGCATGACCACTGTCTCCACCGTCCTCGCCCCCGTTATGACGCCGCTGTGGATGACTTACCTTGTCGGACAAACCGTCGAAATGGACGGCTGGGGCATGTTCAAGTTTATGTTGCTCGTTACCCTGTTGCCCGTCGTTATCGGCTCTGCCGCCAATATGTTGCTGCACAAAAAACACTGGTTTGAAGATGTCCGCGCCATTATGCCCGCCGTTGCCGTTGCCGCCTTTGCCTGCATTGTCGGCGGTGTTGCCGCCGTCCACGGCCACCGCTTTGCCGAATCTGCCTTAGTTATGGTGCTCGCCATTGCCGCACACAATATCGGCGGCTACATCCTCGGCTATTACAGCGGCGCGCTGACCGGTATGAACACCGCCAAAAAACGTACCATCGCTATCGAAGTCGGCGTACAAAACGCCGGTCTCGCCACGGGTCTGAGCGCCAAATTCTTCCCGGGTAACGCCGAATCCGCCGTCGCCACCGCCGTCGCCTGCGTCTGGCACTCCGTATCGGGAACCGTCTTGGGCAACTTATTCGCTTGGTGGGATAAGCGTAAGCAATAAGCTACGGTGGTCGGTTCAGTCTTCAATCAATAATCAAAAGGTCGTCTGAAAAACATTTTTCAGACGACCTTTTTGTGTCATGCGGATGAAAACGGTTTTAGCGGTTTTTCAATCCCAAAACGTCCTGCATATCGTACAAACCTGTTTTGCCGTTGACCCAAACTGCGGCGCGGACGGCGCCGGCGGCGAAGGTCATGCGGCTGCTGGCTTTGTGGGTGATTTCGACGCGTTCGCCGTCGGTGGCGAAGAGGGCGGTGTGGTCGCCGACGATGTCGCCTGCGCGGACGGTGGCGAAGCCGATGGTAGAGGGATCGCGTGGGCCGGTGTGGCCTTCGCGGCCGTAAACGGCGCATTGTTTGAGGTCGCGGCCGAGTGCGTCGGCGATGACTTCGCCCATGCGCAGGGCGGTGCCGCTGGGGGCGTCGACTTTGTGGCGGTGGTGGCCTTCGATGATTTCGATGTCGTAGCCTTCGTTGAGGACGCGGGCGACGGTGTCGAGGATGTGGAAGGTGAGGTTGACGCCGACGCTGAAGTTGGCGGCGAAGACGACGCCTGTTTTTTCGCCTGCGGCTCGGATGGCGGCTTTGCCTGCGTCGTCGAAACCGGTGGTGCCGATGATGATGTTGACGCCTTTTTCAACGCATTTTTGCAGGTGTTTGAGGGTCGGCTCGGGGCGGGTGAAGTCGATGAGTACGTCGCTTTGGGCGAGGACGGCGTCAACGTCGTCTGAAATGGTGATGCCGGTTTTGATGCCGGAGGCGAAACCTGCGTCCAAGCCTAAGACTTCAGAGCCTGAATGTTCGAGTGCGCCGGAGAGGACGGTGTCGGGATGGTTGTTGACGGCTTCAACCAATACGCGCCCCATGCGGCCGTTGACGCCGGCGATGGCGATTTTCAATGCGCTCATGCGGTTTCCTTAATGATTATTGTGCAGTTTGGGCTGCTTTTTGTTCGGCTTGGAGGGTTTCGATGGATTTTTGGATGGCGTCGCCTTCTGCGCGGACAAGGACATCATTTTCAAAATAAACGGTGAGGTTGCTACGGTCTTTGATGATGCCGTTGCGGCTGGTATTGAAGGTGTAGTCCCAGCGATCAGCGTGGAATGCGTCGCGCAGCAGCGGGGTGCCTAGCAGGAGTTGGACTTGGTCGCGGCTCATGCCTGCTTGGAGGGAGACGACGGCGCGGGGATCAAGTTCGTTGCCTTGGATGACTTTGAGTTTGTAAGAGGGGAACAGGGAAACGCGTTCGGCGCTGCATGCGGAAAGTCCGATGAGGGCGGCGAGGGCAAGACAGAGGGTTTTGTTCACAGATATGCCTTTCTGTTCGAATTCGGGTGGAAGGGTATCATTGCTTGAATATTTCGAAAAAGCAAACGATAATCATCTCTTTGATTATAATTTCAGCCGGCTATCGTTTGTATGCAAACAAAACTTGTGGTTTTATTGCAAACCGCTATGGCGTAATAGTGGGCAAGCGGGCTGAAATTGCGTATTATAACGTCTATTACTTTACAGGGATATTGAATATTATGGAAAAATTCAGCAATATTGCGCAATTGAAAGACAGCGGTTTGAAGGTTACCGGTCCACGTTTGAAAATCTTGGATTTGTTCGAGTCTCATGCTGAAGAGCATTTGAGTGCTGAAGATGTGTACCGTATTTTGCTGGAAGAGGGTGTGGAAATCGGCGTAGCGACGATTTACCGCGTATTGACCCAGTTCGAGCAGGCAGGCATTTTGCAGCGCCACCATTTTGAAACCGGCAAGGCGGTTTACGAATTGGACAAAGGCGACCACCACGACCATATCGTCTGCGTGAAATGCGGCGAGGTAACGGAATTCCACAATCCCGAAATCGAAGCCTTGCAAGACAAAATCGCGGAAGAAAACGGCTACCGCATCGTTGACCATGCGCTTTATATGTACGGCGTGTGCGGCGAATGCCAAGCGAAGAGCAAACGCTGATTCCCGTTTTAAAAGATGTTTGATGTTCAGACGACCTCGGATGAGAATTTGGGGTCGTCTGAAATTTTTTGCGGAACATGAACAGCGCACTACTGAGAACTAGAAAATATTTTAGGATTTCCGATGAGTATTCCCTTGCTTTCCCCTAATGATTACACTTTCCCCGACCCGTTTTACGCGCTGGAAGAGTGCGACGGTGTGGTCGGTATCAGCCGCGATTTGGACACGGGACGCCTGCTGTCGGCGTATCGTCAGGGGATTTTCCCGTGGTTCAGCGAAGACGGTTGGTTTTTTTGGCACACCATAGATCCGCGCGCCGTCATCGTGCCTGAAAATCTGCATATCGGGCGTTCGTTGGCGAAAACCTTGCGCAACAAACCCTATCGGGTAACGGTCAACCAATGTTTCGAAACCGTCATTGCGCATTGCGCCGCCTTTCCGCGCCCCGGTCAGGACGGCACATGGATTGTTCCCGAATTCCAAGCCGCTTATACCGAGCTGCACCGCTTGGGGCACGCGCATTCGTTTGAATGTTTCTATCCCGATGAAACAGGTCGTCTGAAACTGGCGGGCGGCTTTTACGGTGTACAAATCGGACGGGTGTTTTACGGAGAATCCATGTTCGCCCTTGAGCCGGATGCTTCCAAAATCGCCTTCGCGCGAGCCGTCCCGTTTCTTGCCGGATTGGGCATCGAGTTGATTGACTGTCAGCAAGATACCCTGCATATGCATCGTTTCGGTTCGGAACCGATACCGTTCGCCGAATTTCAGACGACCTTGCAACGCTTGAACGCTTTGCCTTTGAAGGAAGCGTTGGGCGCACGGGTAGTGGGTGGAACGTTGGAATAGCGGCAAGTGAAATGTCCGATTTAGGCATTTTACGTTTCACGATATAGAGTCGGCTTCGAGTCAGAAGCGAATAGAAAAAGGTCGTCTGAAAACCCAAAAATGAGGTTTTCAGACGACCTTTTTTAAAGATTGCGCCTTACAAATCAAATTCAGCCACGACCGGCGCATGGTCGCTGGGACGTTCTTGCGCGCGCGCGTCCAAATCGACATAAACGTCTTTCAACACGGCAGACAGGGCGGGGCTGATGAGCTGATGGTCGATGCGCAGTCCGAGTTTGCGTTGGAACATCGCGCCGCGATAGTCAAACCAAGTGTAAAACGCGCCTTCGGGGTGGATTTGGCGTAGGCTGTCGGTCAAGCCTAAATCCAGCAGATTTTTGAACCACTGTCTCTCGATGGATGAGCAGTGGATTTTTTCATGCCATTTTTCGGGGTCGTAGCAGTCGGCATCGGCAGGCGCGATATTGAAGTCGCCGAGCAAGACCAGTTTTTCGTGGCGCGTCATTTCGTCGCGGACAAATTCGGTCAAAGCGGCAAACCATTGTTCTTTATATTGGAATTTTGGGCTGTCGAGGGCTTCGCCGTTGACGCAATAGACATTGATGACGCGCACGCCGTTGACAGTTGCAGCGATGACGCGGCGTTGCGGGTCGTCGGGCAGGGCAGGCAGGCCGACGTGTACGTCTTGCGGTTCGCTGCGGCTGATGATGGCGACGCCGTTGTAGGTTTTTTGCCCGCTCCAAACGCTGTGCCAGCCCATCATTTGCAGGGCGGCGGCGGGAAATTTGTCTTGGTCTAGCTTGAGTTCTTGCAAAACAAGGACATCGGGCTGATGGTCGGCAAGCCAGTTTTGCACCTGCGGCAGGCGCACGTTGAGGGAATTGACGTTCCAAGTGGTGATTTTCATGCGGATTCCGTGTGTGAGGGTCGTCTGAAAAGCGTTTCGGGCTTTTCGGGCAAAATAAGGACAAAACAAAAGCGGTTCATGAAAACCGCTTTGTTGGGTAAACGGGACGTTATTGTAACATCAGGGGATTTTGGCGGCTGCCGGTTTTGAAACAAAAATCCGTTTGAGAAAACAAGGCTCAACAGCCTTTAGGCGGCTTTACGGTTTTCCAAATTGCGCAGCGTATCGAGGATGACGGCAGCTTCTTCGGATACCAGTCGGTATTCGATGATGCGGTGGTAGCGGGTGAAATCGATCAGACCTTCGGAGCGCAGGCGCGCGAGGTGGTTGGAAACGGCGGTCGCAGGCTGTCCGAGCGCTTCGGATAATTCGGCGATGCTGCGTTCGCTGTCCATCAGCATGAACAAAATGGTCATGCGGTCGGGGTTGGCGATGAGTTTGAGAAGGGAAGAGAGACGTTTGGTTTCCATAGTGAGGCTTTCTTTATCAATAAGATTGGTTTTTAGGGGCTGAAACGGTAGGGCAAAATGAGTTTGATTCTTTTTGCGTTTATCCGTAAATTCAACCGTTTATATCGGGTAAGTATAAAGCAAGCAGCGTGAAAAAGGAGTATGTCCGTTAAAATTTATCGTAAATAATTGTTGTTTCGCCGGCTTTTGAGAAAGTAACCGAATCGGGTAAATATGTTTTTGGAATGTGGATGAAGGTTCTCATTTTATTTTTGTGTTTATAAAAACTAAAGAAACTATTTCTATACAAAGTGTTATCGGCGGTGTCGTATTTGGGAACTGTGTCGGGAGGTTGGAAATATTATTGGGGTCGTCTGAAAACAGAGGCAGGGAAGGGCTGTCGGGGAGTGTGATATTTTGCCGACACTTAAAGAGGTGTGGCGGATTGATGTCACAGATTATTTTTGTAGCGGGATTGGGTTTTTGAAGGTTTGCGCGTCGGTTTTAGATTAATTTATGATGAATGCTTGAGATTGAATAATCAGGAGATTTTTTAGATTTGGAAAGTGAAGGGATGGAAACGGTCAGGCAATGTCAGTCTGAAGAATGACTGATTCAAAAAATGATAAGCGGTGTAAATTTTATACAAATGGTATTTTTTATTGTAAATAATATAAATTGCGTTATAATCATAAAAAATTACATTAGCATTATAAATAAGCTAATACATTATAAAAAATAACATTTTTGCCGTTTGTATGAGGTATGGGGAGTGCTGTTCATGCAGGAGCGGCAGTATTTGCGGGAAAATATCATTTATGGATACCGACTTTCTGTCTTCAGGCGGTCTTGTGCTGACGGGTTGTGCAGCGGCATTTGTGCTGGCAACCTGCCTGTCTAAAAATACGCCTGTCAAACAATTTATCAGCCGTTTCGCCGTCAATGTCCGTGCGGATTGCAGCTTGGACGAATCTGTCTATCATGAGTTTCGCGGCTTGGATATTTATCGGGACGGGCAGCATGAACAGATTGATTATGTTTATGTGTCCTGTTTCGGGATTTTCGTGGTTGCCACGCCGAATTATCAGGGCAGGATTTGGGGCGACGACGGCAATGGGATGTGGACGCAGAAGTTTCACAAAAGCAAGACACTGTTCCCGAACCCTTTGTTGAAAAACCAGCAATACATTCGGATTTTGTCCGAGAAGCTCCACCTGCCGACGCGGGCGTTTTCTTCGGTGGTGGTTTTTCCGGGTAATTGCCAATTTCAAACCATGATGCCGGACAATGTTACGGAAGACTCTGATTTTGCGGAATATATTTCACAATATACAGAAGTCGTGCTGATGCCCGAAGAAGTCAAGCAAATCAGGGAAGTGCTGGAAGGCTATGAATTTGATGTGGTTTTCAACCGGCAGAGGTTTGAATCGCATGTATGAACAGGGTGGGGCGGTTTGGGCATAATCGGTTTTTATGTATTGCAGATTACCTACTTCATCAACCTTCCCCCTAAAAGAACAAAACGTCGTCTGAATCGTTTTCAGACGACGTTTTTCTTCAGATGTTTTTAAGGTTCCGAGCGCCCCAAAACCATCGCGTCTCCGTAGCTGAAAAAACGGTATTCATGTTCGACCGCATGGCGGTATACCGCGCGGATGTGTTCCATGCCCGAAAACGCGCTGACGAGCATCAGAAGCGTGGATTTGGGCAGGTGGAAATTGGTAATCAGGCGGTCGATGACGCGGAAGCGGTAGCCCGGCGTGATGAAAATATCGGTGTCGCCCTGTCCCGCTTTCAGACGACCTGTCTCGCGCGCGGCAGATTCGAGGGCGCGCATGGAAGTGGTGCCGACTGCCCAAACTTTGTTTCCACGCGCATGGGCGGCTTCGATGGCGGCGACGGTTTCGGGCGGTACGTCAAACCATTCGCTGTGCATTTTGTGTTCTTCGATTTTGTCCACGCGCACGGGCTGGAACGTTCCCGCACCGACGTGCAGGGTGACTTCCGCCGTTTCCACGCCTTTGGCTTTCAGACGACCTAAAAGCTCGTCTGTAAAATGCAAACCTGCCGTCGGCGCCGCGACCGCGCCCTGATGTTTGGCATAGACGGTTTGATAGCGCGTGTCGTCATCCGCGCCGGCAGCGCGTTCGATATAGGGCGGCAGCGGCAAATGGCCGTTTTGCTCCAGCAGCTCGTAAACGGTTTGCCCGCCCTCAAAACGCAGGCAGAACAGTTCGTCCGCACGCTCCACCATGACGGCACAAATATCGCCTTCGAAAATCAGCTTCGTGCCGGGTTTGGGCGATTTGGACGAACGGATGTGCGCCAGCGCGGTGTGGTTGTCCAAAACGCGCTCTATCAGGGCCTCGATTTTGCCGCCGCTCTCTTTTTGCCCGAACAGCCGCGCTTTCATGACTTTGGTGTTGTTGAACACCAAAACGTCGCCCGCCTCAATATAATCAGGCAAATCGCCGAACACGCGGTCTTGCAGCGGCATATCGGGCAGCGCGACCAAAAGACGGCTGCTGCCGCGCACTTCGGGCGGATGCTGGGCAATTAATCGGTCGGGCAGGGTGAAATCGAAATCAGAAATGTCCATAATCTTATTTTGATGCTTACAAATTTTGTCAGGCGGTCATTATACGCACTTTGGCTTTTTTCAGACGACCTTTTCCCTTCATAAACCAACAAATTAGAATAAACACTCATTGAAAAAATACACATTCGAGCGAAATCTCCGAATTTGCCCGTTTTGTTCAAAAACCGCCTTTTTTCGAGATTTTGCTAGACATTTGTCGGCAAGTTCGGGAAAATAGTCAAATTCATTTACGGGGTTTCTGCTCCTGCGAATGCCCTTTATGCAACCCAATACCGTCCGGCTTGCGCCGTTGCCGCAGGCCGGTTGTTTTCTGAAATATCACGCAACAAACACGGCCGCTTCACGACATTTGGGCCGTATCGTAAAGGAACGAAAATGGATTTGCGCAAATTAAAAAAACTGATTGATTTAGTAGAAGAATCAGGTATCGCCGAAATCGAAGTGACCGAAGGCGAGGAAAAAGTCCGCATCACCCGCGCCACCGCCGCTCCGGCTCCCGTTTATGCAGCACCCGCCCAAGTAGCGGTGCCTGCCCCTGCACCCGCCGCCGCGCCTGCCGCAGCAGCAGCTCCCGCTCCCGCAGCCCCAGCCGCCCGCGATCTGTCCAACGCGCAAAAATCGCCCATGGTCGGTACGTTCTACCGCGCGCCCGGCCCGAATGCCGCCTCCTTCGTCGAAGTCGGTCAGCAAGTCAAAGCCGGCGATACGCTGTGCATCATCGAAGCGATGAAGTTGATGAACGAAATCGAAGCCGAGAAATCCGGTACGGTTAAAGAGATTCTGGTGGAAAACGGTACGCCTGTGGAGTTTGGCGAGCCGCTCTTCATCATCGAATAATCCGTTTTCAGACGACCTTCCGGATTGCGGAGAGGTCGTCTGAAATGCTTTCCAACTCAGGATTTCCACCATGCGCCTGCTGTTAGCCACTTCCTGCCCTTCGCCGTATTCTTCACCATCGGCCGTCCGATTGCGGGCATCATCTGTCTGATTCTCCAATTCACCTTAATCGGCTGGATTCCTGCCGCCATGTGGGCGGTGTACGCGTTGAACCAATACAAGACCGATGAAAAAATCCGTAATGCGTTGGGCAAAAGGTAACAAGCAGGTCGTCTGAAACCACAGGAAAGGTCATCATGCTGAAAAAAGTATTAATCGCCAACCGAGGCGAAATCGCGCTGCGCGTCCTGCGTGCCTGCCGTGAAATGGGCATCGCCACTGTCGCCGTGCATTCCGAAGCCGACAAAGACAGTCTGCACGTCAAACTTGCCGACGAATCCGTGTGCATCGGCCCCGCCGCATCCGCCCAAAGCTACCTCAATATTCCCGCCATCATCGCCGCCGCAGAAGTAACCGGCGCAGACGGCATCCATCCGGGCTACGGCTTCCTTGCCGAAAACGCCAATTTCGCCGAGCAGGTCGAGCAGTCCGGCTTTACCTTTATCGGCCCGCGCGCTGAGACCATCCGCTTGATGGGCGACAAAGTTTCCGCCAAACACGCCATGATTGAGGCGGGCGTGCCCTGCGTTCCCGGTTCGGACGGCGCACTGCCCGACGACCCCGCCGAAATCCTCAAAACCGCCGACAAAGTCGGTTATCCCGTGATTATCAAAGCATCGGGCGGCGGCGGCGGACGCGGTATGCGCGTGGTCGAAAGGAAAGAAGACCTCATCAAGTCCGTCGAAATGACCAAAACCGAAGCAGGTGCGGCGTTCGGCAATCCGATGGTCTATATGGAACGCTACCTGCAACGCCCGCGCCACGTCGAAATCCAAGTGCTCGCCGACGAACACGGCAACGCCATCTACCTTGCCGAGCGCGATTGCTCCATGCAGCGCCGCCACCAAAAAGTCATCGAAGAAGCACCTGCTCCCTTCATCGACGAAAAAGCCCGCGAAAAAATCGGCAAAGCCTGTACCGACGCCTGCAAACGTATCGGCTACCGTGGCGCAGGTACGTTTGAATTCCTGTATGAGAACGGCGAATTCTTCTTTATCGAAATGAACACCCGCGTCCAAGTCGAACACCCCGTTACCGAGCTGATTACCAGCGTGGACATCGTACAGGAACAAATCCGCATTGCCGGCGGCCTGCCTTTGCAATACAAGCAAAAAGACATCCACATCGAAGGCCATGCTTTCGAGTGCCGCATCAATGCCGAAGACCCGTACAACTTTATCCCCAGCCCGGGTCTGATTGAAAGCTGCCACCTGCCCGGCGGCTTCGGCATCCGCGTGGACAGCCACATTTACCAAGGCTACCGCATCCCGCCTTACTACGACAGCCTGATCGGCAAAGTCTGCGTCATCGGCAAAACCCGCGAGCAGGCAATGGCAAAAATGCGCGTCGCCCTCGCCGAGCTTGCCGTGACCGGCATCAAAACCAATACCCCGTTGCACCGCGATTTGTTCAGCGACCCCGGTTTTGAAAAAGGCGGTGTCAGCATCCACTATTTGGAACACTGGCTGGAAGAACGCAAAGCCAAACAGGACAAATAAAACCGTCCCGCTTGGATAGTCGAAGGTCGTCTGAAAAACCGCATGGCTTTCAGACGACCTTTTTTCAGACAGGTTGAATTCTGATTTCGGGCATACAACCGCGATTGCCGACAAGCCTAGAATATAGCTAAATAACTTTATTTTCGATACGCAACTTACCGATTGCCGTCATTCCCACCCACGCCTACGCGAGGACAGGCTACGGCAGGAATCCATTTTTGAAATTCAGAAACTGTTTTTCAAATCAAGGTTTCTCAAGTTTTACGATGGATTCCCGCCTGCGCGGGAATGACGGAATTTGATGACATACTGTGTTTAAAGTTAAGTATGTTTGCTATATGATTGAACCAACCTATCTGCCGCCATTTCGGTGCAATAAAGAATCCGTGTTCGGGCAGAAAAACGATTCAATCCGAAGTAAGTGGTCCGCTGTTACACCCATAGTCCAAACATACCGTAACCGACTAACATCGCGTATTTGACCGCCATTTCCTAATTTCAGACGACCCCACCGAGAAAGCCCACCATGTCCTATCAACAAATCACCATCAACGTCAACGACGCCGTCGCCGAACGCCTCGCCGACGCCCTGATGGAAAACGGCGCACTCTCCGCCGCCATCGAAGACGCCTACGCAGGCACCGAAAACGAACAAGCCATCTTCGGCGAACCCGGTATGCCGACCGAACAAATCTGGCAGCAAAGCAAAGTCATCGCCTTGTTCGGCGAAAACGACGATGCCGCAGCCATGATTCAAGCCGCCAGCCAAGCATGCGGGTTGAAAGACTTGGCATACACCAGCGAAATCCTTGCCGACCAAGACTGGGTGCGCCTGACCCAAGCGCAGTTCGACCCCATCCAAATTTCCGAGCGCCTGTGGATTACCCCCTCTTGGCACGAAGCACCCAACAGCAACGCCGTTAATCTCCAGCTCGACCCCGGCCTTGCCTTCGGTACCGGCAGCCATCCGACCACGCGCCTCTGCCTCAAGTGGCTGGACACACAACTCAAAGGCGGCGAAAGCGTCCTCGACTACGGCTGCGGCTCCGGCATCCTGACCATCGCCGCCCTCAAGCTCGGCGCAGGTTCTGCCGTCGGCGTCGATATTGACGAGCAAGCCATCCGCGCCAGCAAGGACAACGCCGCACAAAACAACGTCGATGCACAGTTCTACCTGCCCGACGGTTTACCGCAAGGACAATTCGACATCGTCGTCGCCAACATCCTCGCCAACCCCCTGCGCATGCTCGGCGAAATGCTCGCCGCCCGCACCAAACAAGGCGGACGCATCGTGTTGTCCGGTTTGCTGGACGAACAAGTCGAAGAACTCAGCGGCATTTACCGTCAATGGTTCGACATCGAACCCGCCGAAATCGACGAAGGCTGGGCAAGGCTCAGCGGCGTCAAACGCTGATAACGATACGCTCAAACAAAAGGTCGTCTGAAAACTGAACTGGCCCCCAAATCTTGGACACTCATAA
>CAUSDA010000068.1:0-14477 GCA_963529965.1 uncultured Neisseria sp. | reverse complement strand
TCTTTGAGCTAAGGCGAGGCAACGCCGTACTGGTTTAAAGTTAATCCACTATATCCGAAACGGTTTTCTCAAGCATAAAGATCGTCTGAACCTTTCAGACGACCTTTCTTACAACAGAAAAACACATTATCCATCCTGCCTTATCCGATTTTATGAGCAAACAGCCCAACAGCGTAGACCCAGCCGAAATCCCGCAAGACCAAACTGTCCCGCGCAGCAATACCGACAACGCGCCGCGTTCCGCCATCCACCAGACGCTTTATTCCGCCGATACGTTTGCCCAGCACGATTATCTCGCGGGTAAAAAACTGCCCGACATCGCCCGCCCGCAAGCGGGGCAGACCAACTGGCTGCATTTTGTCGGCATCAACGACGCCGCGCTGCTCAAACACACGCTGGAGCCTTACGGCATCCACGAGCTGGTCATCGAAGACATCCTCAGCCGTAAACAACGCCCCAAAATCGAAGACTACGACAATTATCTGTTTATCGCCGCTCAGGTTTACCACTACACCGCCGCCGGCAAACTGAATTCCGACCAAGTTTATCTGATTATCGGCAAGGATTTCGTGTTGTCGTTTCAGCAAAAACCGCTGGGGCTGTTCAGCCAGTTGCGCCGCCAAATGAGCGAAAACCCGCGCGGCATCCTCGGTAAAAACACCGCCTTTCTCGCCTATTGCCTGCTCGACCGCATCGTGGACGACTATTTCATCGTTTTGGAAGAGTACAACAACCGCGTCGAGGCCATAGACAAATCCCTGTTTAAAGATGAAAACAGCGACATTCTCGGCAAAATCGACCGCCTCAAGCGCGATGCGGTCCGCTTGCGCCGCACGCTTTTGCCCTTGCGCGACGTGTTCTATCAACTTGCCGTGCGCGTCGATTTCACCATTTTCAAAGGCGAGTCCACCGTCTATCTGCGCGACGTGTACGATCACAACATGCAGCTTCTCGAATCGCTCGACGCCTCGCGCGACATGGTGTTGAGCATGATGGACATCTACCTTTCCTTCCAGTCCAACCGCATGAACCAGCAGATGCGCGTCCTGACCGTCATCACCATCATCTTTATGCCGCTGACCGTCATTACCGGCATCTACGGCATGAACTTCGACAACATGCCCGAGCTGCATTGGCATTACGGCTATTTTATCGTTTTAGGTTTGATGCTGTGCATCATCGTCGGGCTGCTGATTTTCTTCTCGCGCAGAAAATGGTTATAAACCCATAAAAAAATCCAATTTCCGTATATTCACATATTAAATACAATCGGCAAGGTCGTCTGAAAACCATCCAAACCACTCACAGACCGCCCATCTAACACAAACATTCATTTTTAAAAGAGGAACACCATGGACCAAACCCGCCAACTCCCTTCACACGAACTCATCATGTCCGAACTGATGATGCCCGACACCGCCAATTTCAGCGGCAACGTCCACGGCGGCGAACTTTTGCGCCTGCTCGACCAAGTCGCTTATTCCTGTGCCAGCCGTTACAGCGGCAACTACTGCGTTACCCTGTCTGTCGATAAAGTCTTGTTTAAAGAGCCGATACACGTCGGCGACTTGGTAACTTTCTACGCCAGCGTCAACTACACGGGCAGAACTTCCATGGAAATCGGCATCCGTGTTGAAGCTCAAAACATCCGCACCGGCGAAGTGCGCCATACCAACAGCTGCTACTTCACCATGGTCGCGGTTGAAGACGGCAAACCTGTTCCCGTCCCACCGTTGGAAATTACCACCGAGCGCCAACGCTGCCGCTATGAAAAAGCCAAAAAACGCAAAGCCTTGAGCCTTCAGGCATCCGACGAGGCTTCTTGCGGCTGCTGAAAACGGACGGATAAAACGGATTACAAGACAAAGGTCGTCTGAAAACCAGGTTTAAGGTTTTCAGACGACCTTTTTATTTGACGGATAAGGACATTATCGAAACTGCGTCTGTCGAAGCAGTTTCAGACGACCTTCTTCAATAGGGCAACCCTTACGCTTCTTCCGCTTTGCTGCGGATAATCAGAAGCGGCAGGTGGCTTTGGCGCATAACGGTTTCGGCGAAGCTGCCCATCAGGAGGTGCATCAGGCCGGTGCGGCCGTGTGTGCCGAGTACCAGCAGGTCGGCGCCGTTTTCATCGGCGTAATCGACCAAATCCTGCGCCATTTCGCGCGCGCCTTTGTTGGCGACCAGAAGGTGTTTGACAATGTTTTCCACGCCGTTTTCGCGGGCGGTCTTTTCAGCGAAGTCCAAGACTTCGTTGCCTTGGGCGACGGCGGCAGCCTCGTAGCTTTCGTGTTGCAGGAATTCGGGGGCGAGCGCCATGTATTCGGCGGGGTTGGCGACGTGTACCAAAGTCAGGCGGGCGTTGTTGACGCTTGCCAACTCGGCGGCGTGTTTCAGGGCGTTGAGGGAAGTTTCGCTGCCGTCAACGGCTACAACCAGATGTTTGTACATAGTTCATTCTCCTTTTGCGCCGCAGGCGGCACTTTGTTTCATGCGGTTGGGAAGGGTCCGATATGAAACGATTATAGACTCTTTCGGGCTGCTGCAACAGCCCGTCTGCTTTCCAGTATAATATGTGTCGGACTCGTCCGCAGCGTTTTGCGTTGATTTTCATTCATTTATTGATATATCACAAGGTTGGGTATGAACGACACCGTTTTTCTTCCTTCGCGCCGTTTCGGCGGTATTGCCAGACTCTATGGAGATGAAGCACTGACGCGGTTTTCGCGCGCGCACGTCTGCGTGGTCGGCGTGGGCGGGGTAGGTTCTTGGGCGGTGGAGGCTTTGGCGCGGACGGGCATCGGTCGTTTGACCTTGATTGATTTGGACAACGTCGCCGAGTCCAATGTCAACCGCCAGCTTCATGCGCTGACCGACGATTTCGGCAAGGCGAAGGTAACGGCGTTGCGCGAACGCATTGCCCAAATCAATCCGCAATGCGAAGTGGAGGAAATCGAGGATTTTGTGACGGAAGACAATCTGGAAACGCTTTTCAGAAGACCTTTCGACTTTGTGATCGACGCGATAGACCAAGTACGCGTCAAGGCGGCGATGGCGGCTTATTTCGTGCGGCACAATCAGCCGTTTATCCTGAGCGGCGGCGCGGGCGGACAGAAAAATCCGGCGTTGATTCAAACCGCTGATTTGAGCCGCGTTACCCACGACCCGCTGCTTGCCAACCTGCGTTATACCTTGCGCAAACGCTACGGCTTCAGCCGCGATACCAAAGAAAAAATGCGCGTGCCGTGTGTGTTCTCGACTGAAAACATTACGCCGCCGCAATCGGACGAAGCGTGTTCGACCGATACTGCGCCACAAGGTTTGTCCTGCGCGGGCTATGGCGCGAGTATGCTGGTGACGGCTTCTTTTGGGCTGTATTGCGCACAGGCGGCGGTGGAACATATTGCAGGACGGAAATGAGATGAATCGATTTTTTAAAGCCTATTTTATCGCCAGCTTGATTTATGCGGTTGTCTTCGGTTTGCTGATGTACGGTGACGGTTTGCTGTTTTCAGGATCCGAATGTTTTGATATTGCACCTGAAAATGAACAGCGTCTACAGTATTGTTCACGAGCTGCTGAAATGTCGGCTTTTGAGAAAGTGTCTTTGAAGGTTTTCTTCTTTCCGTTTTTATCTGTAATGTTATTGTCCCTACTCAATGCCGGCATTATGAAGTGGACCAAACGCTGTACAACTTCGATGACTCTTGCTTTGCCTATTGTCGAATGGTTGATTGTTTGGTTCGTTTTTTTACTGTGGGAATGGAGTAGTCTGGATAGTTGGATGTCAATAGGAGGACTTCTTTTTTTGGGATTGCCTGTTTATGGCATGGCAGCAGTTCAAGCCCTGAGTGTGTTGCGCTCTTCTGCAAATGCCAATCAGAAAATTTGATGTGGGTTTAAGCCTTTTGAAATTTATTTTTTCAGACGACCTTTTTTTGCCTATGAACCGATTTTTCAAAGCCTATTTTATAGCCAGCCTGATTTATGCGGTGTGGTTCGGCGTGTTGATGTATGCCGTCGATCCGATGTTTGGCGCAATGGGATGCGACATACAGTCGGGCGATTATTTGTGTTTTCAGGACGGCTCTCCGCGGCCGTTTACCAATTTCCTTTATCCTTTCCTGTCCGTTCCGATATTCAGCCTTTTGCACGCTGCCATCATGAAGTGGCGCAAACGCTGCTCGGTCGGGATGATTTGGTTTTTGGTCGGCTGCGAATGGCTGCTATTGTCGGTTTGGATAATCGCGATGCTGGCACGCGATGGCTTTGTGTTTTCCCGCGATGCCGTTACGGTGCTGACCGGTTCGTTTTTCGCTGTTTTGCCGCTGCTGGGCATGGCGTTGGCGCAAACGCTTGCCATTGCCATCGCTTCTTTGAAAAGCCAACGCAAAAAAGGCTGATTTTTGTTTTGCCGCATTCGTTTTGGCGAAACCCGCTGCGTTTTCAGACGACCCCGTTATTGATTAACCACCCATCAAACCTAATAAGAAAAAGCTCCTCTAATCATGCCTTCAGAACACCTTATCTCTTCCGCTGCGGCAACGTCGTCTGAACACACTGTCGCGTGGGTATTCGGTCAACCCGTAACCGATTTGCCGCAGGATTTGTTTATTCCGCCCGATGCTTTGAAGGTTGTCTTAAGCAGCTTCCAAGGGCCGTTGGATTTGCTGCTTTACCTTATCCGCAAACAGAATATTGACGTTCTCGATATTCCGATGGTGAAGATTACCGAGCAATATCTGCACTATATCGCCCAAATGGAAGCGTATCAGTTTGATTTGGCGGCGGAATATCTCTTGATGGCGGCGATGCTGATTGAAATCAAATCTCGCCTGCTGCTGCCGCGTCCCGAAGAGGTCGAGGATGAAGAGGCGGATCCGCGTGCCGAGCTGGTGCGCCGCCTTTTGGCTTACGAACAGATGAAGCTGGCGGCGCAGGGTTTGGATGCGTTGCCGCGCGCGGGACGGGATTTTGCTTGGGCGTATCTGCCGTTGGAAATCGCGGTCGAGGCGAAGCTGCCGGAGGTGTATGTCGCCGATTTGACGCAGGCGTGGCTGGGCATTTTGTCGCGGGCGAAACATACGCGCAGCCATGAAGTGATTCAGGAAACCATTTCCGTGCGCGCGCAGATGACGGCGGTTTTACGT
The DNA here is from genome assembly GCA_963529965.1 of uncultured Neisseria sp. Classification (GTDB taxonomy): domain Bacteria; phylum Pseudomonadota; class Gammaproteobacteria; order Burkholderiales; family Neisseriaceae; genus Neisseria. The sequence goes on along the minus strand of CAUSDA010000068.1, from coordinate 9,327 downwards.
CGTCTGAACGAGAGCGGGATATGCAAATTCAGCGATTTGTTCAAACCGGAGCAGGGCGCGGCGTATGTGGTCGTCAATTTCATCGCGCTGTTGGAGCTTGCTAAAGAAGGTTTGGTCCGCATCGTCCAGCCGGACAGCTACGGCGAAATCGAAATCAGCCTGAAACAGGAAAATTTAGAACGTCCGGAAGCAGAAGAGGGCGTTTCAGACGACCCCCCCGCCGACGTTGAAGGCGAAACGGCATGATGATTTCACGCTTGGCAAAGCCATACCCATTTTAATCAACTGCCCTTTATATAGTGGATTAAATTTAAATCAGGACAAGGCGACGAAGCCGCAGACAGTACAGATAGTACGGAACCGATTCACTTGGTGCTTCAGCACCTTAGAGAATCGTTCTCTTTGAGCTAAGGCAAGGCAACGCCGTACCGGTTTAAAGTTAATCCACTATAAACAAACAGGTACGAATTTATGAACAGTGTTTCCCCGCTCAACCGTAAAGCCTCGCTGTGGGCGGTCGGTTTGATGTTGTTCGCTTTGTTTTTCGGTGCGGGCAATCTGATTTTCCCTGCTTATCTCGGACAACAGGCGGGGGAAAGCTGGTTCTCTGCGATGACGGGTTTCCTGTTGACCGGCGCGGGTCTGCCGCTGTTGGGCGTGATTGCCATCGGCTATTCCGGTTCGCGCGATGTGCAGGCGCTGGCTTCAAGGGTTGCCCCTTGGTACGGCGTAGCGTTTGCCGTCGCGCTGTATTTGTCCATCGGGCCTTTGTTTGCCATGCCGCGTACGGCGACGGTATCGTTTGAGATTGCCGTTGCGCCGTTTTTAAGTGAAAGCCAGAAAACAGTCGGGCTGGCGGCGTTCAGCGTGGCGTTTTTCGGCGTAGCGTATTGGCTGTCAATGTCGCCGGGCAAACTGGTGGACCGCATCGGTAAAATTCTGACGCCCGTATTGCTTTTGACAATTGCCGTTTTAGTCGGCTACGCCGCGCTGAATCCGATAGGCGTTCCTGCGGCGGCACAAGGCGATTTTGCCCTTCGTCCGTTCATAAAAGGCATTTTGGAAGGTTACGGCACAATGGACGCACTCGCTTCGCTGGTGTTCTCCATTATCGTCATTGACGCCGTGCACGCGATGGGTGTGGACAACCGCTCCGAGCTGCTACGGACGACCGCCGTTTCAGGCATCGTTGCCGCATCTTGCCTGGCATTGGTGTACCTCTTCATCGGCTATATGGGCGCGACCAGCGTGTCAGGTTTGGGACTTCAGGAAAACGGCGCGGAAGTGTTGTCGAAAACCGCGGATTTCTACTTTGGTGTCCCCGGAAACATCCTCTTGGGCGTCATCGTCCTGCTCGCCTGCTTGAGTACCGCCGTCGGACTGATTACATCATGTTCCGAATATTTCAACCGCCTGTGTCCCGGCATTCCTTACAAAATGTTCGTCGTCATCAATACGGTCGTGTCTATGGCGTTGGCGAACAAAGGCCTGTCCTCCATCCTGACCTTCTCCATCCCGATGCTGATGCTGCTGTACCCGCTGACCATCGTCATCATCCTGCTGGTCTTCCTACACAAACTGTTCGGCGGCAGCCGCATCGTCTATTTCTGCACCATGATGGCAACGCTGGCAGTCGGTTTGCTCGATGCCTATAAAGCCGCATTCGGTTTCAGCGAAGAAGTCGCCGCCGACATCAACGGCGCACTGCCGCTTTACAACGTCGGGCTGGGCTGGCTGCTGCCCGCAACCGTCGGCTTTATTTTAGGGTGCATCCTGAACGCCGCGCTCAAGAAAAAACATAAGGCTTAAATCACAAAACAAAGGTCGTCTGAAAGATTTCAGACGACCTTTTCCATTCAATCCCGGATAAATCCAGAAATTTGATGGATGCCCATTTTCGCAGGCTACCTGACCTTTATGGTTGGTAACCGCACTTCAGATGCGGACCGGTTAACCGGAAACCACAAAATCCACCGTATGCGCTTCGCTGTAATCGGGGATTTCCAGCTTGTTGATCATGCGGTGTATCACATCATTCGGCACGGAATGTTCGCGGTTACGGTTTTGCGACAGCAATTGCGTGTAAGGCACTTCCAAATAAATCAGGTGTACCCGCGCGCCGTAGTCGGCGAACATCGGCAGCCACTTGCTGCGCAGGTCGCGGTTGAGGTTGGTGGCGTTGAAGACAAATGACGTGCGGGCGCGCAGGTATTCTTTTGCCTGCTCTTTACCCAAACGCACGGCTTCGGCGGTGTGTTTTGGGTCGGCGGGATCGAGTTTGCGCTCGCGGCGGATGTCGTCCAGCGACAGCATGGGCAGATGGGCGAGGTGTTGCCGGATATAGCTGTCTTTGCCACTGCCCGCTATGGCGCACATGGCGTATACGTCAAAGGTTCGGTCGTCAAACGGCTGGTAATCAGGCATTTCGCTGCGGCCGTTGAGGTAGAGGTAGCGGCCGTAATCGCTGGCAAAATCGCGCGCTTTACCCCAGCAGCCGTTTTCTTCACACAACTCGCGGAACAAGTCGATGCGCAGCAGGATATCCTGTTGGTCGCGGCAGATGCGGCCCAGAACGTCGGCTTTGGCAAGCATGGCGAGGTGGGCGGTATTGACCTGCAAAGAAGCGGCGATGGCGGCGCGTTCCGGATTCGGTTTGTCGATTGCCCACAAAGGCAGCCCGTGCAGGCGCACGAGTTTGGCTATCGCTTCGCGCACGGCAAACGGCGTGGTAAGTTCGGTATAAAGCAGGGTGCGTGCGGTGTATTCGCCTTTTTTGGCATGGTGCGGCGACACAATCCGCTCTTTGTCGCCTTGGCTTTCGCGTTTGGTGGTGCTGCGTTTTTCTACATCATGCAGCATAGCGGCGGCAAGCAAGATATGCTGCTCCTGCTCGCCGAGTGCTTGGAATTCGGGCAGTTGCAGCAGGGCTTCGCACACCATTTTAGTATGGACGAATACATCGCCTTCAGCGTGCCATTCAGGATCCTGCGGCACGTTTTTCATATCGGCAAACCAACTGAAGCGATGCTCCAAGGCTTGCCAGTCGGGAAGTTTGTCGGGTGTGTAATGGGGGAATGTCCACATGGTCGTCTTTCTTATTATTGGATGACTTGACTTCAGGTCGTCTGAAACTGCCAGCTTTGCCAATGGTATTTGTCGTAGTCGATAAGGCGGGCGGGCTTCCAAGTTTTTGTCCAATGCACATCGGTTTTAACGTGTTTGGCGCGAACAAGTTTAAAGAGGTTGTCAAACTCGTTGGACTGTACGGGCAGGTTACCGTTGTTGGTGGCGAAACCGGCGGCATTGCGGATGACGAAGCCTTCGCTGCATGCTTCGCCTGTTTTCGGGTCGTAGCCGCCGAGTTTGCCTGCGGTTTGCACGCTGTCTGTCCATGTTGCACCTAAATTGGTGAGCAGCCATTGCGCCAAAGCGGTGTCTTCGTCGGTGTATTTTTGGGTGAAGTCGGCAAGCGGCTGCACGATGGGAAGTTCGGGGACTGTGGGGAAGTCGAACAGCTGGGCATAGAATTTAACTTCTTCCCACGACAGCCAATGTCCGCCGCGACGGACGGCAAACAGGTAAAAATAGCTTTCCAACTGCGAATAGGCGATGGAGTGGATACCGTACATGTTTTCGCCGAAAAGTTCGAGGTCACCCAAGTCGTCTTTGATGTGCTGCCAGCGTTGCAGCAGTGGTTTGTCCCACGGATGTTGGGTGGGGGCGGCATGGCTGCGGGCATAGAGACCGTGGGCGGCGAAGCAGTTGTTTTGTCCGTCCAGCTTTTCGGTCAATACCAATTGCGGCAGAGTAGCGAAATGCGCGAGGTAGCCGCGAGGCATAAAGCGGTCGTCTGAAGTTGTGCCCAAGCTGATGGGTGCGTGCAGGCTGCGGGCGTATTTTTGTGGTTCGGTATTCGCTATCATGATTTGTCCTTGAAATTTATTTTTTAAGTTTTTCGGATGGTTTCTGCGGCTGATTATATTTTTTCTACTGTATCGCTTTGTTTGGACACCAAAAGCTGGTCGATTTTCAGATTTTCAGTGTCGATGATTTCAAATTTATAGCCCGCGTAAACCAAAAAATCGGTGCGTTTCGGAATTTTGCGCAGGGAATACATCATAAAGCCAGCGATGGTTTCGTAGTTTTCCGAATTGGGAAATTCCTCAATGTCCAGCGCGCGCATCACGTCGGCGAGCGGGGTCGCGCCGTCCACCAGCCAGGTATCTTCGGTGCGGCGGATGATTTGCGGCTCTTCTTCGGTATTGACCAGCTCGCCCATGACGATGCTCATCACGTCTTTCAGCGTTACTACGCCGACCACCAGCGCGTATTCGTTCACCACCACGGCAAAGTCTTCGCCGGAAGTTTTAAAGGTTTCCAATACATCGTAAAGCGACAGCGTGTCTGGGATGAACAAGGCTTTGCGCAACACGCGCTTGTCGGTCAGACGGACGTCTTTTTCTTTTAAAAACAAGGTCAATAGCGTGTGCGATTCGATGTAGCCGATGACGCGCTCCAAATCGCCGTCGCACACCAAGAATTTGTTGTGCGGTTTTTCCGACATGATTTCCAACACGGTATCGCTGTCGTCGTTTTTATCGAAATAGGCGATGTATTCGCGCGTACTCATGGTGGAAGTCACCGTGCGCGCCTGCATGTCGAAGATATTTTCAATCAGGTAGTGTTCCTGCTCTTTCAACACACCCGCCTGCGCGCCCGCATCGACGACGGCGTAAATGTCTTCCGAAGTCAGTTGCTCTTGGCGGACGGTGGAAATTTTGAAAAGTTTGAATATCGCGTTCGCCAGTCCGTCAAATGTCCAAACGAAAGGCTTTAGGATAAAAATCAAAAACATCATCGGCCGCACGATGCGCACCGCCACTGCTTCGGGATGGGTCATCGCTATGCGTTTGGGCATCAGGTCGGCAATCAGGATGAAGCTGCCCGTTACCAGTGCAAACGTCAGCAGCGACGCGGCCGTACTGCCCCAACTGCCCGCGTTTGCCAACAAACCGCCAAAATAAGGGCGCACCGCCGCTTCGCCGACGATACCGGCGAGAATGGCGACGGCGTTCAAACCGATTTGGACGACGGTGATGAAACTGCCCGGCTGCTGCTGCATATTGAGCACATCCAGCGCGCGAGTGTCGCCGCCGTCTTTGGCCATGACTTGCAATTTGATTTTGCGCGCCGAGGCGAGCGCGAGTTCGGAGCAGGAAACAAATGCGCTGATGACGATCAGCAGGACCAATAACAATAAGGCTTCGAGAATATTCATGAAAAACGGTGTGTGTGGCAAACAGAGGACATTTTAGCATTAAAGGTCGTCTGAACGACGAACCGCCCCTTGTGGTTGGATGGGTTGTCCAACTTTGGGAGCGGTTCAGGTTTCAGACGACCTTTTGCCTTTTGGCTGTGGTTACATAAAAAACGTAGCGGCAAATAACGGGTTTATTTGCCCAGCAGTTCGATACTGCAAGACACTTTGCCGACACGCATTTCGGCTGTGCCTGAACAGCCTGCGGGCAGTATGCGGCGGAAGGATGCAAGCTGTTTCGGGTCGGGCGTAATTTTCAGGCGCAGGACGGTTTGGGGCAGGTGCAGGCGGCTTAGGGCTTCTTCAGTGCTGATGTCGTAGACTTTCTTGAATTGGTCAAATGTATTGTTGCGTTTGTGGTCGAAGACGGTAACGCTGCCGTCTTCGTTGAAACGGTAGGTATTTTCGCCTTTGATGATGATGTCCCTGTCGTAGATGCGGACGATTTGCAAACGGCCGTTTTCATCGTAGCGGTATTGCAGGCCGTGATCGATGCATCCGTAATGGGATTCGCAGTTTTCGGCCAAAACGTAGGCAAACGAGGTGCTGCTGCCGGCAGTATGAGCCCAGCAAAACTGCAGGCCGTCTTGTCCGGCATCGCAGCCTTTGGGGTTGTCTCGTTTTTGGGCGGCAACTTTCTGCTGCAACTTTTGAAATTCTTCCTCAGACATAAGCGTGTCACCGCGGCGGATTCGTTCACGTTCAATCTGTTTTTGTTGCCTGTTATATTCACGTTGTCGGGCAGCTTCAATGTCGCGCTGCTGCATTTCGTGCAAGATGTGTGGGGGTATGCCTTGGCAGTTTGAGCCGTTGCAGGCGGCGGCATCCTGCGCCCACAGTGCGGCGGCAGATACGGCGGCGATGACGGCGAGTTTCGGGATGATGTTTGCGGAAGTCATGATTTTCCTTTTAATGATTTTGAGGTCAGTTCACTTGGGATTTAGATTTTCAGACGACCTCTTCAGATTGGGCGGCAGATTGTCTTTTGCCTCCAAACCTATGGCTTAACCTTTGGCGGTAAAGCGTTTGTTGACGCGCAGGCGTTCGCCGCGGCCGGCTTTTTTGATTTCCAGCCAGTCGGTGTAGATGGCGTGGATGAGGTGGTTTATGGTTTCAAAGCCGTATTGCTGCGGGTCGGTGCCTTGTGCGGCGAGTTGCTTCGATACGTCGCTCAAACGCGCCCAGCCTTGTTCGTCGGCGTGGGTATCGACGGCCTGCTGCACGGCAGGGATAACGCGGGTAACGGGCAGTTTGCTGCTTTTGGCGGCGGGTTCGGGTTTGGCGGGTGTTGGTTGCGCGGTGTCTGCCGCAGGGCTTGGTGCGGTGTTTTCGTTCTTGGTTTGGTTGGTTTTTTTGCCGCGCGTTTTGCGTTTTGGTGCGGCGTTGGGGTCGTCTGAAACGGTTTCTTCTGCCTGATGGGTTGCCACTGGGTTTTCAGACGACCTCTCTGTCGGCTTGTCGGCGGATTTGCGGCGGCGGACTTGGAGTTGGTTGTTGTCGGTGCGGTGTTCGAAGATGTCGAAGGATTTGATGAGGTCGGAGAGTTTGCCGTAGCCGTACAGCCTTGAGTCGAAATCGGGATTGATTTTGCTGATGTAGCTGCCGATGGGGCCGAGGTTTGCCCAGCCGAGGTCGTCGGCGTTTTCGCGCACGGCACGTTTGAGCAGGGACAGCGCGTCAGGGGCGGCGGCGGGGGTGTTTTTGCCGCTGTTCTTCTCTTTTTCTTGGCGTTGTTTTTCGGGACGGAAGATTTCGGTGTAGATGAATTTGTCGCAGGCTTTGCGGAAGGCTTCGGGCGTTTTCTTTTCGCCGAAACCGTACACGGTCAGCCCGCTTTCGCGCAGGCGGCTTGCCAGGCGGGTGAAGTCGGAATCGCTGGATACGATGCAGAAGCCGTCGAAATTGCCGCTGTATAGCAAATCCATCGCGTCGATGACCAGCGCCATATCGGTGGCGTTTTTGCCTTTGGTGTAGGCGAATTGTTGGACGGGGATGATGGCGTGGGGCAGGAGGGCGGCTTTCCATTTGGAAAGGCCGTGGCTCCAGTCGCCGTAGATGCGCTTGACGCTGGCGATGCCGTATTTGGCAACTTCTTCGAGCAGGCGGTCGATGATGTCGGCGGGGGCGTTGTCGGCGTCGATGAGGACGGCGAGTTTTTTGTTGGCCAATGTGGTCATGGGGACTCCGTGGTATTCATGTCAGTCGAGGTCGTCTGAAAACTGGTTTTCAGACGACCTCGATCTTTTAAAGCATATCTTGTATGGCGGCGCGTTCTTCTTCCAGCTCCGCCAGTGTTGCGGCGATGCGTTGGCGGCTGAATTCATCCGACAAGTCCAAGCCTTGGACGATGCGGTAGCTGCCTGCGTCGCAAATGACGGGGAAACCGAAAATCAAACCTTCGGGGATGCCGTAAGAGCCGTCGGAAGGGACGCCCATCGTTATCCATTTGCCGCTGCTGCCGAGCAGCCAGTCGCGCAGGTGGTAGATGGCGGCATTCGCGGCGGAGGCGGCGGACGACGAACCGCGCGCGGCGATGATGGCGGCACCGCGTCCGGCGATTTTCGGCATGAAGACTTCGGTGTTCCAATCGGGTTCAGTAATCATGTCTTTGACGGACTCGCCGTTGCTGGTGGCGTAGCGGTAGTCGGCGTACATGGTCGGGCTGTGGTTGCCCCAGACGCACATTCGCTCGATGGAAGGAATCGGGCGGTTGATTTTCTCGGCGACTTGGCTGACGGCGCGGTGGTGGTCGAGGCGCATCAGGGCGGTGAAGTTTTCCGGCGGGATGTCGGGCGCGGACTTCATGGCGATGTAGGCGTTGGTGTTCGCTGGGTTGCCGACGACGAGGACTTTGACGTCGCGATGGGCAACTTTGTTCAACGCCGCGCCTTGTACTTTGAAGATTTCGGCATTGGCGTGCAGCAGGTCGGCGCGTTCCATGCCTTGCGTACGCGGGCGCGCACCGATCAAGAGGGCGATGTCGGCATCTTTGAAGGCAACTTCGGGGTCGTCTGTGGCGAAGATGTCGGCAAGGAGCGGGAAAGCGCAATCCTGCATTTCCATAATCACGCCGCGTAATGCCTGCTGCGCCTGTGGCAGGTCGAGCAATTGCAGGATAACGGGTTGGTCGCGTCCGAGCATAATGCCACCGGCGATACGGAACAGGGTCGCATAGGCAATTTGCCCTGCAGCACCGGTAACGGCGATGCGGACGGGAGGCTTGAGTGTCATGTTTTTCCTTTTGAAGTCGTTGTTTTACTTGGTTTGCGGATTATAACAGCATTGAGTATTAGAGAATGAAAAGGTCGTCTGAAACTGGGAATAGGATTTCAGACGACCTTTCATGTTGCTGTCTGTCAATTTTCCGCATCGCGGCAGATGTCGATGGCTTCCTGCAGGCTGGAAACGCCGAAGATTTTTAGATTTGGAAACTCTTTTTCGTTGCGCGGCATATTGGCTTTGGGGACGATGGCGCGTTTGAAGCCGAGTTTTTCCGCTTCTTTGAGCCGCTCTTGTCCGCGTGCGACGGGGCGGACTTCGCCGCTTAAGCCGATTTCGCCGAAGGCAACCATTTTTTCAGGCAGTGGGCGGTTGCGGAAGCTGGAGAGCATGGCGAGGATGACGGCGAGGTCGGCGGCGGGTTCGCCGATTTTGACGCCGCCGACGGCGTTGAGGAACACGTCTTGGTCGAAGCAGGCGATGCCGCCGTGGCGGTTGAGGACGGCGAGCAGCATGGCGAGGCGGTTTTGTTCGAGGCCGACCGTGAGGCGTTTGGGGGTGAAACCGTGTGCGTCATCGACCAATGCCTGAATTTCGACCAGAAGCGGGCGGCTGCCTTCCTGTGTGACCAAAACGCACGAACCGGGCGTGTCGTCGCGGTAGCTGGCAAGGAAGATGGCGGACGGGTTGGACACGCCTTTCAAACCGTTTTCGGTCATGGCGAATACGCCCAGCTCGTTTGCCGCGCCGAAGCGGTTTTTGATGGCGCGTATCATGCGGTAGTTGGAATG
>CAUSDA010000067.1:0-14904 GCA_963529965.1 uncultured Neisseria sp. | reverse complement strand
AATCATGGCTTGTGCGGTTTGCTGAAAGAAGGTGCTCATGAGAAATCCCCTAAATGTCTTGATGGGAATTTAGGGGATTTTGGGGAATTTTGCAAAGGTCTCAATCCGCCTGTGTCAATAAAAGTGTAAAAAAGAGAAACCTTATTTTATAAGGTTTCTCTCATTTTTTTGTGTTATATTTTACAATATTTAATTATATGTAACTCAGAACGGAATATCGTCGTCGATGTCCTCGACAGGGGCTGCCGGTGCGGCGGGAGCTTGGCGGCGGGGGGCGGCAGGGGGTTCTTGGTTTTGCGGGGCGGCTTGGTATTGTTGCTGCGGCGCTTGTTGTTGGTAGCCGCCTTGGCTGTAACCGCCGTCGTCGTAAGGTGCGCCGCCGCTGTTGTCGTTGCGGCCGCCGAGCATTTTCATTTCGTTGGCGATAATGTCGTATGCAGTACGTTCGATACCGTCTTTGCCTTGGTATTTACGGCTTTGGATGCGGCCTTCCAGATAAACTTGGCTGCCTTTTTTCAGGTATTGTCCGGCAATTTCGGCGAGACGGCGGTACATGGTGATGTTGTGCCACTCGGTGCGTTCTACGCGCTGGCCGTTGCGGTCGTTCCATGTTTCGCTGGTGGCGACGCTGAAATTGCAGACGGCTTCGCCGTTGGGCATATAGCGGACTTCGGGGTCGCGACCGAGACGGCCGATAAGGATGACTTTGTTCAATGACATTTTTTAAACTCCTGTGATGATGTTTTCGGCGGCCTCTTGGTCAAATCCTTTTTGCAACGCCTTGATGTAAATAGTTTGTTTGTCTGCACTGAAGGTAATGCTTTCGACGCCTTCGACTTGGGACAATGCTTGGTAGAGCGAATCGTATTTTTCCTGCCATGCGGGGCTGACGGGATAGCTGAGGTTTTTGACGGGTTTGGGCGCGGGTGCAAGTACGGCGATGACCAGCCATAACAGCATTAACACGCTGCAAAAGGTGAAAACGCCTGCAAAACCGTATTGTTGAAACAGCCATCCGCCGCTTGCGCCGCCTACAAACAGCCCGACGGACTGCATGGTATTGTAAACGCCCATCGCCGTGCCTTTCAAATCGGCCGGTGCAATCTTGGATACCATAGACGGCAGGCTGGCTTCCAATACGTTGAAGCCGATAAAGTAAACAACCAGATAGGCGGTAATCAGCCAAATCGAGTGCATGCCGAACAATAAGCCGATTTGCGCCGCTGCGATGCAGGCGATGCCGAGGATGAAGACTTGTTTGAGCTTGTTGCGGGTTTCGCCGATGATGATGAGGGGGATCATGATCACCAGCCCTGCGATGGTCGAGGGCAGATAGACTTTCCAATGCTGGATTTTTTCCAAACCGAGCTGCGTCATGGCAAAAGGCAGGGCAGTGAATAACGCCATTTGTGCGGCGTGCAGCGCGAAAATGCCGAAATCCAGGTTAAGAAGCTGGCGGTCACGGAGGACTTCGCCCATGCGCGAGGGCTGCGCCTGTGTGTCTTCGTGCAGCTTGGACACTTCGGGATCAGGAGTCATCCAAGCGACAACGCCTATGCTGATGACGGTCAGGATGCCGGTCAGCATAAACAATCCGGGAACGCCGATAATATCGGCAATCATCGGGGCGACCACAAGGCTGACGGAAAAGGTCAAACCTATGCTCAAACCTATCATCGCCATTGCGCGGGTACGCACGCCGTCCCGGGTCAAGTCGGCAAGCAGCGCGGTCACTGCGGCGCTGACTGCGCCCGCCCCTTGGATGGCGCGCGCGGCAACCAGCATGGGCAATGAGTTGGCGGCAGCGGCGAGAAAACTACCGGCGGCAAAGACAATCAGTCCGACATAAATGGTTTTTTTGCGTCCGAATTTATCGGAGGCGATGCCCAAAGGCAGTTGCAGCAAAGCCTGCGTCAGTCCGTAGATACCCATTGCTAGACCGACCAAAGTTTTGTTGTTTTCCGCGCTGGGCAATGAGGCGGCATATAAGGACAAAACGGGGAGAACCAAGAACATCCCCAACATACGCAGTGCGTAAACGCCGGAGAGGGTGGTGCTGGCACGCCATTCGTGCGGGAACATTTGGATGCGGGTGTCTTTTGCCATAAACGGTTTTTCAGACGACCCGGTAGAATTTTGAGGTCGTCTGAAATTTTAAAATTATCAGATGTGCGGATTATACAGGATTCAAAAGGGTTTGCATTTGCACGGACCGCAGCCGTTTATACCCCGCGGTCAGCCCCATTGCCAGCGGTTGCGCCATGCGCCTAAGACGGCGTTGGGGTATTTGTTGCTGCCCAGGCTGCCGTTGAATCGCGCCAAAGCGCGGACAATGTTGCCTTTTTCGATATTGTTGTAGTGGCGCAGGATGGTGCAGCCGTAGCGCAGGTTGGTGCGGATGTCGAACAGGTTGTGCGAAGGTTTGCCGATATAGTTTTTCCAAAACGGCATGACCTGCATCAGCCCGCGCGCGCCCACGCCGCTGATGGCGTATTGGCGGAACGCACTTTCGACTTCGATCAAACCCAAAATCACTTGGGTATTCAGCCCCGCGCGGCTGCTTTCGTATTGGATGTTGACCAGCAGGCGGCGGCGTTCGGCAGCATCGGGAACGTAGCGGGCAAGGCGGGAGGACATCGCCGCCAGCCAGCGTTCGCCTTCGTTTGGATCGGCGAACACGAGGCGCGGCGGGTTGACATTGTTGATGGAGCTGCGCATCACTGAAGCGACATCGTCAGCAAGCGTTTCTTCGCGTTGCGCGCCGGCGAGTGCGGCGGCAGGGCTGAGCAGCAATGCGCCGCCAGCCAGTAAAAAGCGGCGGCGGGACGGGGATTCGGGTGTGAGGATAAGGTTTTCCGTTTTCATGTGTACTGTCATTCGTTTTAGTCGGTTTAAAGGTCGTCTGAAAACCCTATCTTTGTTTTCAGACGACCTTTTGACGTTTGCAAAACGGATATTATAAGAATATCTCCGTGCAGAATCAAAGGTGGCGTGTATCATTGATGGGCGGATTGACTTGAAACAGACAATGCGTGATACATCAATACGGTGCAATATTGCGGCGGTTTAAAGTTGATTTGCGATATTGTCAATCAACGGCGGGACAGAGTAACATTAGAGCTTCGTTTATCCACCGGTATCCCTTCATGACCACTACGCCCACCAACGTCCTGGCATCCGTCGATTTAGGTTCCAACAGCTTCCGCCTCCAAGTTTGCGAAAACAACAACGGACAACTGAAAGTCATCGATTCCTTCAAACAAATGGTGCGTTTTGCCGCCGGTTTGGACGAACATAAAAACCTCGACGAAGCATCCCAAGAACGCGCCTTGGACTGTTTGGCAAAATTCGGAGAACGGCTGCGCGGGTTCAAGCCCGAACAAGTGCGCGTTGTGGCGACCAATACCTTCCGCGTAGCAAAAAATATCGCCCAATTCCTACCCAAAGCCGAAGCCGCACTGGGCTTCCCCATCGAAATCATCGCAGGTCGTGAAGAAGCCCGCCTCATTTACACCGGCGTCGTCCACACCCTGCCGCCCAACGGCGACAAGATGCTCGTCATCGACATCGGCGGCGGCTCGACCGAATTCGTCATCGGCTCCGACCTCCAGCCGCTCGCCACCGAAAGCCTGCCCTTAGGCTGCGTCACTTACAGCCTGCGTTTCTTCCAAAACAAAATCACCGCCAAAGACTTCCAAGCCGCCATCTCTGCCGCACGTAACGAAATCCAGCGCATCAGCAAACTCATGAAGCGTACAGGTTGGGATTTCGCCATCGGCACATCCGGCTCCGCCAAATCCATCCGCGACCTCATCGCCGCCGAGCTGCCCCAAGAAGCCGACATCACCTACAAAGGCATGCGCTACCTCGCCGACCGCATCATTGAAGCCGGTTCCGTCAAAAAAGCCAAATTCGAAAGCCTCAAGCCCGAGCGTGTGGAAGTGTTCGCCGGCGGACTGGCTGTCATGATGGCAGCGTTTGAAGAACTCGAACTCACCAAAATGACCGTTACCGAAGCCGCCTTGCGCGACGGCGTGTTCTACGACCTGATTGGACGCGGTTTGAACGAAGACATGCGCGATCAGACGACCGCCGAGTTCCAAAACCGCTACCACGTCAGCTTCAACCAAGCCAAACGCGTCGCCGAAACCGCGCAAGCCTTTATGGACAGCCTTTGCCACGCCAAAAACGTAACCGTCCAAGACCTTGCCCAATGGCAACAATACCTCGGCTGGGCAGGCAGGCTGCACGAAATCGGACTCGACATCGCCCACACCGGCTACCACAAACACTCCGCCTACATCCTCGAAAACGCCGATATGCCCGGATTCTCCCGCAAAGAGCAAACCATACTCGCGCAACTGGTCATCGGACATCGCGGCGACATGAAAAAAATGGCGGACATCGTCGGTAGCAGTGAAATGCTTTGGTACGCCGTCCTTTCCCTGCGCCTCGCTGCACTTTTCTGCCGCGCCCGCCTGCCTTTGGATCTGCCGCCGCAAACCCAACTGCGCGCCGACGAAACCGGCAAAGGCTTCATCCTGCGCATCAGCCAAAACTGGCTCGAACAACACCCCCTAATCGCCGCCGCGCTCGACTACGAAAGCGCGCAATGGCAAAAGATCGATATGCCTTTCAACGTGCAGCCCCAATAGGGTTAAAATGGCAAAAAGGTCGTCTGAAAATTAGATTCAGACGACCTTTTTGTATATGAACTGTTTGTATCCGCAGGGTAGATATTTTTACCCAAATATAGTGGATTAAATTTAAACCAGTACGGCGTTGCCTCGCCTTGCCGTACTATTTGTACTGTCTGCGGCTTCGTCGCCTTGTCCTGATTTAAATTTAATCCACTATATGATTTGCCGATCATTCAATACAAAATATGTTTCTTTAAATAGCCTGATTCAATCATTGGGAAAACATCAGCCAGAGGGGAAGGTACTATAATATCTGCGTGATAAATTATTACTTCTTCATTTTTGTTTAATTCATTCTTATATTTTCCGTACAGATTTTTATCATTATCAAAAAACCAAATTAAAGCATATATCTTCCCATGAATATTTTCTGATTCATGATATAACTTTTTAAATTTATCCCTATTTCCTTCTTTATTCAGTCTTTCAAAGCTATTGCTTTGCTTGGATTTCGACCCTTCTTCTCCAATTAATTTACTTTCCAATGCTTTGGCATGGGCTAATCTTGAAACATCACTATCATTTTTACCTGAACGAAAATTCATATTTCCTCCGGCTATTGCCGTAGTTAAGAAAAATAAACCTAACAGAGCTATGAGCATTTTCTGCCATTTCGTTTTGTCGGTTTTAAAAATGAGGATTCCCATAATAATGCTCCTTTCTGAGAGGTCGTCTGAAAAATCATTTTCAGACGACCTGAACTTTATTGCGGCAAGACAAGATTGTCTAACGTCAGACCCGCATCGCGCAAGCTTTGTGCGTATTGCTCAAACACGGTTTGATAATCGTCCGGTATTTGCGGACAGGTATAGGAAAATTCATCTGTTTTACGTTGGTAGTCCCAGTCTTGGCGGAGGTTTTTGATATAAGGGTGGCGTGTATCGTAATGGCAGAAAATATCACGCAGATTGCTCGAAAACAGGTGGCGTATGTTTCCCAGCGGGATGCGGTCGCGGCGGCATTCGGCGGTAAGTATGTCTAATATTTGGGCAATCAGATTGGTGTCGCCTTGAATGTGTCGAACGAGATAACTCAAGTCATACAAATCCTTAAAGCGCGGACGGACGAGGGTTTGATGCAGCTTCCATGCAATTTGCGGTGCGAGCGGTACGGAATAGGGCAGCGTAAATTGGTCCATCGCTGTATTGAATACGGTGTAGTAATCGGGTTTGATAGGCAAATCCAGATTAAACGATACATCAACGCTTAATTCTACAAGCTGACCGTTGATGGTGCAGGTCAAATCGGTATTGGTGGTGGGAAAATCGTCCGACATAGCGTAATCCACATTGCGCCAAAAGGGATTTTGGGAGAATGGTGTGAACGTTACGCCATCATAGGCATAAGCGGTGGTTACGGCTTGCGCCCATTTGTTCAGACTGTTTTCGGCAGAACGGTAGTCTTCTTTATACGGCAACATCACATAATCCAAATCGGCAGGCAGGCGCATTTGCAGATTGGGAAAATATTGGCGCGTGATGTGGCTGCCTTTAAGCATGAAGGGAAAATCCAAGCTGGCGGCGCGGCGGATAAATGCTTCTTGGGCGATAAGCTCCAGCAGCTGGGTTTCGGAAAGGTCGGGATACTGAAGGGCGTAGAGTTCAATGGGATTCATGATGCGTTTTGAGCAAGGTTATATAGTGGATTAACTTTAAACCAGTACGGCGTTACCTCGCCTTGCCGTACTATCTGTACTGTCTGCGGCTTCGTCGCCTTGTCCTGATTTAAAGTTAATCCACTATAAAACAGGGACATGGCTTGAGCACGCTGTTCGTTGGATATGGGAATTCAGACGATCTGAAGGATTCCTCTCAATGCGTCCATCCTTTATCCAAATCCAAATTGCCATCATACACACAATATTCAAATTGCTGTTTGATAAGGGATACCGAATCGGGCAGATCGTCTAACAACTTTTGTACACGCCCAACAAACTCAGTGTAATTACCCGAATGGCGCACGGTAATAAACCGTTGGTCAGGCGTATGGCGTAAAGTGTTGCGCGACAGATGGGCATGGCAGCGAGAGCAGTAGGCGTGCAGGGTAGGCAATTCTTCAGCCTTATGCCGCACCTTGCCGTGCCATTCGAAATAACAGGGTTTTTCGTTTGGATAGCTCGTCTGAAAACAGACAGCGCAGTCGGCAGGAATTTCAATTTTTTCACGCACGATGGTAAAGCCTTGCGCGGCGAACCGATTGGCAAGCATCTGTATATGCTGCCGAACAGCATGATAATCGTCTGACTGTATCACAGCGGAAAACATCGGCTGCTGAGGATGCTCGCCCTCGGGCAGTTCGATTAGCACGGCTTTGCCTTCCAAGTCGGCACATGTCGTCTGAAAACGGGGAAGGACAGAGGAAGGTTGTGGCGTGGCAGTAAGGTGGAGTTCGTAATACATGGTTTCGGACGACCTTAATGTTCTAGGTTGTTTCGTTTATTTGTTTCGGTAGGCCGGATTGCAGGAAATCGGACATTTCGCGATAAAACGTCATAACGGTTTTCATGTTTTGCCGTTCCGGTTCGCTTGTTTGAGGTCGAATGTTTATTTCATCTATCAATTCGCGCAACGGGCGGCGTTTGGTGGGATTGGCTTCGTCCAATATAAAATACAGAATTCCCCCGTCTTGTATCAACCTGCGGCGGGCATCCATTATATGACTGTTAAAAAATAGATTTTGAATCAGATTGGTGCGTTGTTCATCATTTTGTGGAGGTTTAGCGGTCTCAGGAAGCAACACGGTTTTGTTGCATATGCAGGACTGAGACTGATTGAGCGCAAAAACGGGCAGGTAAAACATCATTAACATTGCCTTCAGAATGTCGCAGAAATGCTCTTCAGCCTCGTCATCGCCCTGCTGCAGACAAGCGGGAAGTTGGCAGGTTTGAAGGGTAAAGTCACATTCGCTGCGGCCTGTAGGCAAACCCAGTCCCAGATCCAAATAAAAATGACCGTCCAGTTCGATAAAATGCCATGGTGCGCGGTTGGCGCGTACGCGCGGCAGATGCAGATAGGGATTGCGGCAAATCCTTAGGTACAGGCGGATCAGATGGGCAATATTACCGCAATAAGCAGGGTTGAGTTGACGTACGCGGTTAATGCGGACGCTCTTTTCTTTTGGGCAGAGGAAGCAGGGCGGTTGTTTGGTTTTCATTAGAATGGTTGGGTGGTTTTTGTCGTAGCCAGGTGTGTTTAAATTAGTTTGGTGTAAGGGGTGTGTAGAACGCACGCCCACGGTTTTGCTGTTTAGACGACTTCTTCTATGTCAGCCACCTTAATCCTTCTGGTTAAGGAGGTTTCTACGTTACAACAAACCGTATGCAAGCAGAAACATGGGTAGCAAGGAAGAACGTTCCTATAACACAATTTGATATACCTAATTCTGAATTGGATAAGTTAGATATTAAAAAATTCTCATCTGCTGATTTGGAATGGGGAGATTTTGTAACAAAAGGTCGAAAGGGCACTTTAAACCATAACCATGATTCGGTAAGTGGTCCGATGTTGGCAAATCCAAGTGATGCTAAAAGAGGAAAAGCACATAAAGCTATAGGTTTGCAGTTTGTTATTTTACAGAAAAAAGCATTCAATTTATTTAATCGGTTTAAAAAAGTTAATCAAACTGGTAAAAATTGCTCTTAATCTGCCATAAGGAAAAAAAATGTTTGATGATTTTAAAGATAATATGATATTCACTGATAATGAAACTGGTGATAGAGTTATTTTTCATAGAAAAACTTGGTTGTATATAATATTTGGGATAATAACCCATTATTTAAGATATACCGATGATTATGCGGAAAAGATAATAAATGAATCTTTTTTATGTTCTAAGGAAGAGTTAAATTTTCATTCGGTTGGTATGTTATGTCATGATGAAGGGTATCATTGGGCAATGTTGTTGGTACATGGGGACAATTATTGGAATCATGGTTTTAATATTGAGCTTCCAGGCGATTACTATGACTGGATGGATAGTTATATAAAAAAATAATAACTTAAATCCAAATATATATGATTAATTTGGGCAATTAGTAAGGTTGCTCCAAGACCTAACAAAAGGATGAGCAGGCAATATAAAAACGACCTATAGTTGATTAGGAGATATTTATGATTAAAGTTATAGACTTAAGAAGTGAATGGAGTACAAATCCAATATTTGTGAATTTCAATAGACAAGCTTATGCTATTCCGACGTTATATGTTAAATCGCTTCCTAAATTTGACTCTAAAAAAATCAATACCTGTTTGATTATTTTGCATCCGCATAACAATTTCCCGGAAAAACCAAATATACGAGGGTTTGTAGATTTCTATCTGTATTTTAATTTTGATAAGTATTTTGCGTCTTCTGATACTGAGAAAAAAATGATGCAATTACAAGCAGTCCATCAAGGAATGTTGGGTATTGCAGTTGAGCAGGGCTGGAATACGGAACCGTTTGAAATAGCATATCAAGCCTGTTTGGATGCTGATCTCGTCTTAAATACTCAACTTAAAAAACGTAAAATGAGTCCGAATAGAAAACAATATTTGTCCATATTCGCGCATTGTGATCTCTATCATTTTAAAATTACTTGGACAGTATCTGATAAAAAAGGAACAATCCTTCAAAGGGGACCTTTATTTTCAGAAGACCCTTCTTTCTTGGCAATGGGCTATCGATTGAATTTCCATTGGGTAGACGACGAACATTTTATTGTTGAGTCCAAATACAAAGGATTGATTTCAGATACTTGGGAAGTTGATATTTCGAATAGTGCTGTCCTAGTAACTAGCAAATTGTAGCCTGCATAAACCAATAATTACAACCAAGGCTTAAATGATGATTAAAGAAATTAGCTTACCTCTCGAAGATTACACAAAATATAAAAACATTAGCAAAGGAATGTTTGCTATATCAGAACTATATTTGGTATCTCTACCAAAATTTGATTCAAAAAAAGTTTTTAAATGTAATATTTTTTTGTGTGAGGACCGACAATTTCCAACTAAAGCGAAAATACTAGGTTTTGCTATATCGTACCAATTTTTTGATTTTAAAAAATATCTTTCTTTAAATGAGGAAGATGGAAAGCTCATGGTATTACAAGTTATTCATCAGGGAATGCTGGATATTGCTGCTGATTACAATTGGGATACAAAACCGTTGGAAGAAGCTTACCAAAGTTGCTTGACTTCCGATCTAACTTTTAAAAGACAAATCAAAAAGCGCAAGCTAAGTCCGAACAGAAAACAATATCTGTCTTTATGGGCATATTGCGATCAACACCACTTTAAAATCACTTGGACAGTATCTGATAAAAAGGGGGAAATAGTTAAGCAGGGTACGTTGTTGACAGAACAACCATCTTATATCGACATATTGCGTAGCTTGAATTTCCATTGGGTAGACGACGAACATTTTATTGTTGAGTTCAAATACAGAGGATTGATTTCAGATACTTGGGAAGTTGATATTTCGAATGGTGCTGTCCTAGCAACTTGCTGGTTTTAGCCTGTGTGAAACTTCCAATTTGGACGTGACGTATGTCGGGATACGTGCAGCGGTTTCTGCTTTTCAGACGACCTCAAACCTTAAAGTGAAATTATGATTAACGAAATTTGTTTATACTGTCAAAACGATGAAAGGACTTCTGAATTTAATCAAGAAACCTTTGCTATTCCGGAGCTTTATCTCGTTTCAATACCTAAGTTTGATTCCAAAAAGGTGATTAAATGTAATATTTTCTTATGGGAGAATGGCCCATTTCCGCCCAAAGAAAAAATATTGGGGAGTGCTGATTCTTATCAGCTTTTTGACTTCAAAAAGTATACCTCCCTATCTGAAAAAGATAAGAAAATTATGCAGTTACAAGTAATCCATCAAGGAATGCTCGATATTGCGTCTGATTACAATTGGTCGAGAGAACCATTGGAGACTGCTTACCAAACCTGTTTGACGTCTGATTTAACATTTAAAAAGCAAATAAAAAAGCGGAAACTTAGCCCCAATAGGAAACAATATCTTTCCTTATGGGCATATTGTGATCTTTACCATTTTAAAATTAGTTGGACAGTATCTGATAAAAAAGGGGAAATAGTTAAGCAGGGTACATTGCTGACAGAACAACCATCTTATATCGATATATGGTGTAGCTTGAATTTCCGTTGGATAGACGACGAACATTTTATTGTTGAGTCCAATTACAAAGGATTGATTTCAGATACTTGGGAAGTTGATATTTCGAATGGTGCTGTCCTAGCAACTTGCTGGTTTTAGCTTGTGTGAAACTTCTAATTTTGACGAGACGTGTGTCAGGATATATGCAGCGGTTCCTGCTTTTCAGACGACCTCAATCCTTTTTCGAGGTCGCTGAAATATTTGTCCTTAAATAATCTCATTTTCGGCGGCGACGCATGGCTGTTGTCTGCCGAAGTTGATTTGGACTAGGGTTAGGGCTTGAATCAATTAATATTTGTAATCTTGGCGGAAGTAGAAGATATTTTGACAAAAGCTTGGATAAGAAATTTAGAAAATTATGAAAATAACTTTAGATAACTGGGACGGTTCTTCTTGTAAAGAAGAAATTTATCATGTTAATTCTTCAGTAAAACTCTTAGGCATTTTAGAAAGATTGGATAATAAAAAACATACTCTTGTAAATTTTGTTTTATTAGAAGAAAACTATTTGATGATTGGTGGAGGAAATGGAAAATATGTTATAACAGGTGAAGAAAATGGCATAGTTTTTAATTTATTAAACCCCAGTGAAGGAAGTACCTTAAAAATAGAATTAAATACGGGAGGGCAAATTGGCTTATTTGAGTCTAAATATATTTTATCTAAAGAAATGGCGTTCAAATGTGCTGTAAAATGTTTTACTATAGGATGTATTCCACAAAACGATTTAGATTTTGTCTGGGAAAAGTACTGAGGTTTAGTTTTGATAACTTTTTATTAAGCCCGAAGTTTGTCTAAAAAATTCCCCGTTAACTCTGTAGGTATTAGGTATAAGGAGCACACACACGTGGTTTCTTCCAGATAAAATCAATACCTTCCTTAAGATCGTCTGGAATATTTTTTCAGTAAACTTATTGCTAATTAACAAGCCGGTTGATATAAATCGGTTGTCTGAAACCAACTTTCATGAGAACGATTCTATATAAACTTTCTCACTTTGGTTACCTTCAGTAATACAAAATCGTGTATTGCCAATGTAGTAGGTGTCTGAAAGGAGATAGGAAGTCTTGCGTAGAATAATTACTTTTTAAAATTTAGGAGTTTAAATTAATGTTACCTAAAGAATTAACAGCTAAAATTTTACTAGAAAGTGTTTTAGAATGTACGGATTTTATAGTAAATGAAGTGCCAAACTTATACAATGCGGTAATTGAGAAATTAAAGCAAGATGATGAAATATTCTTTATGAATTTTGTTGAAGATGAGCATAAAAAAGATGATTATTATGGATATATCTATAACAAAACGAATAGAAAAATCTACGAATACGCCTTTCATGATGATAAGTTAATGAAAAATAGGAGGTTATCTCTTGTCGAAAAGAAAATTGAAGAGTTGACAACAAAAGATATTCTTGAGTTGCCTATAATCAATTTGTTGTGATGTTTAAATATAATATATGAACGCTGTTGGAACTCTGACAGTACAGGCTATCCTGACGGCAGTTATGAAACCTTCGAATAAAACCGTCTCAACCTGTTGTTTGCTGTTAAAATCACCTACGACTAGACTCACCGCCGAACTGAGCTCACCAAGTTTGGAGGGTTTGGTTTTGTTTTTGTTAATTTATTTTTTCTTAGAACTTGTATCCTTTTAGATAAGTAATCTTTGGGGGCATGTGGTATAGCGATCTGTGTATAAGGACTAAATCTATCAATCCGTCTTGAATCAATAAGGTCGTCTGAAAATCTACTTCGAACCCCATCAAGCATTTATAATCCGTCTTTTCAGACGACCTTTTGAACATTCGTTCTCTCAATAAAATTGACCTTATGAAACCCAAATTTATCACTCTGGACGGCATAGACGGCGCGGGCAAATCGACCAATCTTGCCGTTATCCGCCAATGGTTCGAATCCCACAACCTTCCCGTATTGTTCACCCGCGAGCCGGGCGGTACGCCTGTCGGCGAGGCTTTGCGCGAAATTTTGTTGAACCCTGAAACCAAGGCGGGATTGCGCGCGGAGACGTTGATGATGTTTGCCGCGCGGCAGCAGCATCTTGAGGACGTTATCCTGCCTGCGCTGGCGGACGGCATTCATGTCGTTTCCGACCGTTTTACCGATGCGACTTTCGCCTATCAGGGCGGAGGGCGCGGCGTGCCTCTGCAAGATATTGAAATGCTGGAAAATTGGGTACAGGGCGGGTTTGGTCCTGATTTGACGTTGCTGCTGGACGTGCCGCTGGAAGTGTCGATGGCGCGTATCGGGCAGACGCGCGAGAAGGACCGTTTCGAGCAGGAGCAGGCGGATTTTTTCACCCGCGTGCGTGCTGTTTATCTCGAACGCGCCGCCGCGCATCCCGAACGCTACGCGCTTATCGACGGCAACCGGAGTTTGGAAGAGGTGAGGGCAGATATCGAACATGCGTTGGCGCGCAGTTTCGGTATGGATGTTTAAAACCGAATGAAGGTCGTCTGAAAGCATACGTTTTTGCTTTGAGGTTGTTTGTTTCAGATGAAAATAGCGGTATGCGCCGCATTGGGAACATGGTAAAATTACACGCTATTACAAAATAGGTTTATTTGTTAATAAATAAACCCTTTGTAATGCCAAATGTCCCGAAACCAACGTTTCAGACGACCTCGTTTCAACATCTCTCTCGCAACAGGATCGAAAAATGGAAAACTCATTAAAAGAAGCCGCACTGAAATTTCACGAATTCCCCGTGCCGGGTAAAGTCTCCGTTACCCCCACCAAATCGCTGGCCACGTCCAAAGACTTGGCTTTGGCGTACTCGCCGGGCGTCGCAGCTCCTTGTATGGAAATCCATGCCGATCCGCAAAATGCGTACAAATACACCGCCAAAGGCAACTTGGTCGCCGTGATTTCCAACGGTACCGCCGTTTTGGGCTTGGGCAACATCGGCGCGTTGGCGGGCAAACCTGTGATGGAAGGCAAAGGCGTATTGTTTAAAAAATTCGCCGGTGTGGACGTATTCGACATCGAAATCGATGAAAAAGACCCGCAAAAATTAGTGGACATCATCGCCGCACTGGAGCCGACTTTCGGCGGCATCAACCTCGAAGACATCAAAGCGCCGGAATGCTTCTACATCGAACGCGAATTGCGCAAACGTTGCAAAATTCCCGTATTCCACGACGACCAACACGGTACCGCCATCATTACCGCCGCCGCCGTATTGAATGCCCTGCGCTATACCGGCCGCAAAATCGAGGAAGCGACCTTGGTTTGTTCCGGCGCGGGTGCGGCTGCGATTGCCTGCTTGAACCAACTGCTTGATTTGGGTCTGAAACGCGAAAACGTAACCGTTTGCGACTCCAAAGGCGTGATTTACAAAACCCGCGAAGACAAAGACCGTATGGACGAGTCCAAACAGTTCTACGCCATTGAAGACAACGGTCAACGCGTGCTTGCCGATGCCGTCAAAGGCAAAGACATCTTCTTGGGCCTCTCCGGTGCGAACCTGCTGACGCCTGAAATGTTGAACACCATGAACGCCAAGCCTATCGTGTTCGCCATGGCAAACCCGAATCCGGAAATCCTGCCGCCATTGGCAAAAGAAACCCGTCCGGACGTGGTCATCGGTACCGGCCGTTCCGACTTCCCGAATCAAGTGAACAACGTATTGTGCTTCCCGTTCATCTTCCGCGGCGCGTTGGACGTCGGCGCGACGACCATCAACGAAGAAATGAAACGCGCCTGCGTCTATGCTTTGGCGGATTTGGCGAAAGAAGAAGTAACTGAAGAAGTGGTTGCCGCTTACGGTAAAAAATTCGAATTCGGTGCGGAATACCTGATTCCGACCCCGTTCGACTCCCGCCTGCTGCCGCGCGTTGCTTCGGCTGCCGCCAAAGCTGCGATGGAAAGCGGCGTGGCAACCCGTCCGATTGCAGACTTGGAAGCCTACGCTGCCAAACTGAGCGAATGGAAACTGTAATCCGGTTTTAATTTGAATGTGGTGTAGAAAAGGTCGTCTGAAAACTTGAACTGGCCCCCAAATCTTGGACACTCATAAAAGC
>CAUSDA010000066.1:0-15217 GCA_963529965.1 uncultured Neisseria sp. | reverse complement strand
TCTCTTTGAGCTAAGGCGAGGCAACGCCGTCCTGGTTTAAAGTTAATCCACTATATTTGGATTGCGGCTTAATCGGGTTTTATGCAGTGTATTGATAAATATTGAGAAAATAATGTCTTGTTACTTTCTTTATATTGTGTCAAAACACGGATATTTAAAAGCTGTTCTACGAACGAATGGGTTTGATATCGCTCAGACTCAGCCTGATAAAAAAGGCTGAATAAAAGCGATAGCTTTGTTATAATGAAACTATAGAGATTTCCATCAGTTTCTTGGCATTGCGCCGTTTTATCCATATCAACGAAAGAGGAAAACAAAATGTTTCCAGAATATCGCGATTTAATTTCAAAATTAAAACAAGAAGATGCGCATTTTGCACGATTGTTTGACGAGCATAACGAGCTGGATGACAAAATTACCGGTTTGGTAAACAACCCTGTTACCAGCGGCTCTGAAGAAATCGAAGAGCTGAAAAAAGCTAAATTGAAACTGAAAGACGAGTTGTACGCTCTTCTGCAAAAAGCAGCAGGCAAATAATTCGAGTTTCTCAGGTCGTCTGAAACCGATATCAGGATTTCAGACGACCTTTTTGTTTGCGGATGAAACGTAGGACGGGATAAGGCAAGGGAAGTACAGACAATAAACAGGTGCTGGTTTTATTGCATGAATACAAAGCAAAGGTCGTCTGAAAACGCTTGCGCGTATATTTTCAGACGACTTTTTTCATTCCATTTACAGCCATTGCGCCAAGGATTCGGTATCCAAGTCCCATTGCCAGATGCCGTTGTCCGTGCCGTCCAATCCGCGCAGGAAGAGGTATCGGATGGCGAGTTTGGGTAACGGCTTGCCGCGCAGTTTGAAATAGCGGGCCACGGCAATGGCGTAGATGAGCGCTTGCAGGTAGTAGTGGTGGTCTGCTACGGCTTCGTTCATGGCTTGTTGCGTATAGGCTTCGGCGCTGTCGCCCAGATGGTTGGATTTGTAGTCGATGATGCACACGAGGTCGTCTGAATCTTGGCAGACCATGTCGATGAAGCCGTTGAGAAAACCTTGTACGTCTTGGAAATCCAATCTTTCCGCGGCTTCGTTACATTCCGGCGGCAGGGAACTGTTTTCGCGGGCAAACCAGCGGCGCAGGTCATGGAGTTTGAAGTCTTCGGTGTAGAGGGTGAACCCCATTTCAGGAAGGCGGCGTTCGGGTGGGATTTCAGACAGGCTTTGTGCAACAAGGCGCGTTTTACGGCAGGTGTCGAGCATTTGTTTGACGGCATCTGTCCAGAGCGGGTCGAAGCCGTAGCGGGTCAAGGTTTCGGCTATCAGGCTGCTTTGACTTTCGGCGCTTTGGGCAAAGTCGAATTTCTCCAACATTTCATGCAGGCAGACACCGGCGTTGGCGCCGCGCGGGAAATGGTGGATGTCGGCATTCGGGAGGTCGTCTGAAACGGGGAGGGCGGTTTCAGACGACCTTTCTGTTTCGGCGGCGGTTTCTGCGGGGTCGAGTGCGGGTTGTAATTCTTCGCGTTCGTCATCCCGGGTTTTGACTTGGCGGCTGAGGCCGGTAAAGCTGGTATGCCTGATGAACTGAAATCCGCGGGCAGGGATAACGGCGGCTTGATAGAGGTCGTCTGAAAGATGGCGGTTTTGCGCGGCAGCAGGTTGCGGCGCGTCTTCGGAAAAGCTGAAGTCGGTATGTTCGGGGGGATTGTTGAGGAAACGCAGCCAGTTGTTTTTCAGCATTTGCAGCTCGCCTAGGGCTTTGTTTGCTTTGCGTTCTTGGTCATAGGTCCGGCGGGTATCCGCCCGATTGCTGTCGGCGCTGCCTTCAAGCAGGTAGGCAAAAGGGGAATCGGCGGTATCACCGCAATGGGCGGCATAGAGGACGAGCTGCTCTTCAGCGCGGGTCAGTGCGACGTACAGCAGGCGCAGGCGTTCTGCCATTTCTTCGTCGGCAAGGTGGATACAGTCTTCTTCGTCGAGTTGCGATTTGGCAAGCAGTTCCGTAGTGTGGTCGGCGGTGTGGAGGATTTGCCAATCGGCGGGCTTCATGTCTTTCGCGTCCCAAACGAAAGGGCAATAGACCAAAGGATATTGCAAACCTTTGGAGGCATGCATGGTGACGATTTTGACCAGTGCTTCGTCGCTTTCAAGCCGTAACAGTCCTGATTCGCCGACAGAGTGGTCTTGCGCCAGACTGATTTGGTTGTTGAGCCATTGATGTAGGGCGGCGGGGCTGAGGCTTTGTCCTTCTTCTTCAGAGAGGCACTCTAAAAGCTGATGGAAATTGGTGAGGCCGCGCTCGTCGCCGCGTGCAAGCAGACCGGTTTCGATGCCGTGCAACGAGGAGAAGTGTTGCAGCGCGGCATAAATCCCGCTTTTCCGCCAAATGGCGACAGATTCGGCGGCAGTGTTTATCCAGTTTAATAATTCGGCTTCGTTGCGGTTGAGTTGATACAGGGCTTGCGCGTCGTAGCCGAACAATGTGCCGGATAAGACAAAGCGCAGCGAGCCGATTTGTCCGGGATTGAGCCAATAATCCAACAGCGCGGCAAGGGCGAGGGCTTCGGGCGTGGTGAAAACCGATTCTCTTGAGAGCAAAACGCTTTGTATGCCGCGCGTTTTCAGCGCTTTTGCCACCATCACGCCTTCGTTAAACGTCCTGACCAAGACGGCAATGTCGCCCGAAACGACCGGCCTGTCTTTGAATTTCAGACGACCCTCGGCAGCTTCGTTGAGCGTGTGGGCGATTTCGTCGGCGCAATATTCGGAGGCACGGCGGCGCAAGATGTCTTTGTTGAGCACTTCGTCGTCTTTGCCGTTGAGCCAGCGTATCTGTATGGCGGTGCGCGGCGGCGAAAGCCGACTTTCGGAACGTGCGGCGCCGACTTCGGTATAGTCTATGCCGTCCAAGACGAAAGGACGGTTTTTGCAGCGGAACAATGCGCCTATGCCGTTAATCAGCTTGGCATGACTGCGGTAATTGGTCGCCAGCGTGTAGCTGTGTTGCGCGTCGGCTGCGGCTTGCAGATAGGCGTAAATGTCGGCGCCGCGAAAGCTGTAAATGGCTTGTTTCGGGTCGCCGACTAAGAATAAAGGCTTGTTTTGGCTGATGAAGATTTTTCGGAAAATCTCGTATTGCAACGGGTCGGTGTCTTGAAATTCGTCAATCAAGGCGATGCGCCAGTTTTGCGCCACCGCCTGAGCCAGTGAGTTGGCCTGCGGGTTGTCGGTTAATGCGTCGTAAACATCAAGCAGTAAATCGTCGAAACCGCGTTCGCGTTTGGATTTTTTCTGCTCGCTCAGACTGGCATTAAGATGGTCGAGCAGGTCGAGGTGGAGCAGGGTAAGCGTCTCTTCTTCGGCTTGCGCAATGGCAGCCGAATCTGCGCCGAGATTCGCCAATATCTGCAAATCGGCAAAGGCGGCAGCATCGGGAGTATTGCCTTTTTTGACTTTGGACGCTAAAGCTTCTATGGCAAACATGGGCAGCTTTTCTGCCGTCGTCTTGCCAAAAGAAGGAAGGGCATCGGATTGGGAGGCGGATTGGAGTTCGAGAAAGACGGTCTTGAATGTTTTTTCTTGATAGGATTGTCCATTTAATATCGGACGGATGCGCCAGAATGTTTCTTCCAAAGCGTCCAGTTTGGAACGCACTTTTTCCCATGTTTTCTGAAAATTTTCCTGCGCGGCGATTAAGTCTGCTTCGGGTCGTCTGAAAACCAAATAAGGACGGCTGACGAACTTTTGTATTGCCGCCAGCATGGTTTGCGGCGTTTGGCGGCGTTGGAATACCAGCTTCGCCAAAACGGGATGATTGACGATGCGGTCGCGCCAAAAATCTTGAGCGGGAATCAGCAGGCGGTCGCGGTTGTCTTCGGTCAGCTCGACATCCATAGGCGCACGACACAAAAACGCATAATCGCGCAAAATGCGTTGGCAGAAGCCGTGAATGGTATAAATCGCGGCGTTGTCGAATTGCCCGATGGCAGCCTTGAGGCGGACAATCAGCCGCGACCGACTTTCTTGAGCCAATGCCTGTTTGAGCAAACCGGTCAGAAACACATCGCCCGGATGATTGTCTCGGCAGTATGCTTCAAGGTCGTCTGAAAGATTGCCCGTATCCTCCACGCTCTCCAAAGCCTGCAATACTTCGTCCAAACGTGCGCGTAAACGGGTTTTCAATTCCGCCGTAGCAGCCTTGGTAAAAGTAACGGTCAAAATGCTTTCGACAGGCATCTGCTCAAGCACGACCAAGCGCGTGAACAAAGCCGCAATGCCGTAGGTTTTGCCCGTGCCGGCAGAAGCTTCAATCAGATTGGTACCTGCTATGGGGATGTTTAGGGGATCGAAGGCTGGAATGGAGGCGTTGGCGGGCATGATAAAAGGAGGGAAGTACAGACAGAAGGCGTAATCATAGCAGAGGTCGTCTGAAAACGGTGGGGAGCTTGGGGGGGGGGGAAACGGGCTTTGGCTTGGTTGTATGGCAGGCTTGCGATTTTCGGTTGCGTTCCGTTGGATTTATAGTGGATTAAATTTATAGTGGATTAAAATTGCAATGATACGGCGTTGCCAACGCCCTTATGTACTACCCGTACACGGCGGGCGTTGCCGCCTTGTCTCATTTTTATTTTAATCCACTATAAATCAGGACAAGGCGACGAAGCCGCAGACAATACAGATATTACGGCAAGGCAACGCCGTACTGGTTTAAAGTTAATCCACTATAATTGTTGATATCAGCCCTAAAATAGGGTGAGGCAAACAAGAAAACGGCAGCTTTTAGGCTGCCGTTTTCTTTAGTGCGATTAAGCTTGGTCTTCCGGTTTGTCAGATAACTCTTGAGCTTTATCTGATGACTCTTGAGCGGTTTCTGTGGAAGCAGGTTCATGCTGACTGACTGCTTCTGGAGATTGTGTTGCCGCTTTGGTTTCAGATTGTTCCGGATTGTCTTGACGCAGATTGTGACTGTAGTCTTTAGGCGGGCTGGGTTGCTTGCCTGCCATAATTTCCAGCACTTGATCGCGGTCTATGGTTTCCCAATCCATCAAGGCTTTGCACATAATTTCCATCTTATCGCGGTTTTCATCAAGGATTTTGTAAGCTACTTGATACTGCTCATCCAAGATGCGGCGAATTTCTGCGTCGATTTCTTGTTGGGTTTTTTCGGAAATGTTTTGGGAACGGGTAATGCTGCGTCCCAAGAATACTTCGTCTTCGTTTTCCGTATAAACCATCACGCCCATTTTATCGCTCATGCCGTAACGAGTGACCATCTCGCGCGCCATTTGGGTGGCACGTTCAAAATCGTTGGATGCGCCGGTGGAAATACGGCCGATGAAGATGTCTTCGGCAATGCGTCCGCCAAACAAGATGGAAAGCTGACTCAGCATTTGGTCTTTATACATGCTGATACGGTCGCGTTCGGGAAGCTGCCAAGTCAAACCGAGTGCACGGCCGCGCGGCATGATGGTCACTTTGTGAACCGGGTCGGTAAACGGCAGGCTTTCGGCAACAATCGCATGACCTGCTTCATGGTAAGCGGTCGCACGTTTTTCATCTTCATGCATTACCATGCTGCGGCGTTCGGGACCCATATAGATTTTGTCTTTGGCATCTTCAAAATCGCTTTGGTCGACTTTGATTTTGTTGCGGCGGCCTGCAAACAGGGCGGCTTCATTGACCAAGTTGGCCAAATCCGCACCGGAGAAGCCGGGTGTGCCGCGTGCCAATGATGTCAAATCTACGGATTCGTCCAAAGGTACTTTTTTCGCATGGACTTTCAAGATTTGCTCGCGACCGCGGATATCGGGCAGCGGAACAACAACCTGACGGTCGAAGCGGCCGGGGCGTTGCAATGCCGGATCCAATACGTCGGGACGGTTGGTTGCGGCGATGACGATAACGGTATGATTGCTTTCAAAACCGTCCATCTCGACCAAAAGCTGGTTCAAGGTTTGTTCGCGTTCGTCGTTGCTGCCACCCAAGCCGGCACCGCGTTGACGGCCGACAGCGTCGATTTCGTCAATGAAAATGATACAAGGAGCGTTTTTCTTCGCTTGTTCAAACATATCGCGCACGCGGCTTGCACCGACACCGACGAACATTTCAACAAAGTCGGAGCCTGAAATGCTGAAGAACGGCACACCGGCTTCGCCTGCGATGGCTTTTGCCAGCAAAGTTTTACCGGTACCCGGGCTGCCTGCCAGCAAAATGCCGTGCGGAACGCGGCCGCCCAAGCTTTGATAGCGGTTGGGGGATTTCAGATAATCAACGATTTCTTGTACTTCTTCTTTTACTTCATCACAACCGGCAACATCGGCAAAGGTAACTTTATTGGTTTCTTTGTCCATCAGGCGGGCGCGGCTTTTACCGAAAGAGAATGCGCCGCCCTTGCCACCGCCGCCGTTCTGCATGCGCATGAAGTAGAACCATGCGCCAATCAGCAGCAATACCGGCAGCAGGCTGAAAACCAGGCTGGTAAAGATACTCGGTTTTTCTTCAGGGATAACGTTGACGCGGACTTTATTGTCCAAAAGCGTTTTGACCAAATTATCGTCTAAAGGCGCATTGGTGAAGAAAGTGGATTTATCGGTACGTTCGCCTTTGATCAGATAGCCGATGATGGCGGAGCCTTCGATTTTGACGTTGCTCACTTCACCGTTGTTTACCTGTTGGATAAATTGAGAGTATTCGATTTGCTGCTTGTTTTCCTGCTTGCTGGTCAGTGCGTTGAACGCAGCCATCAGACCGACGCACAAAGCGACCCATAACAGGATGGACTTAAAGGTATTCCCCACTTAGCCAGACTCCATGATATTAAGATAAACGAAAGGAAGATTTTAAAACACGCTGCCTGTATTGTCAGCGTTTATTTTTTCCTAATAAATAAATCTCACTGGAACGATTGCGTGATGCTTCGGGCTTGCGCGTCTGCACCGTTCCGAAGATTTCGCGCATGGCTGCCATATATTCCTGATAGCCCGCTCCCTGAAATACCTTCACCAAAAAGCTGCCGCCCGTTTTCAAATGATTGGCGGCAAAATCCAAAGCCAGTTCGCACAAGTAAAAGCTGCGGGCTTGGTCGGTTACGGCGTTACCCGACATATTGGGTGCCATATCGCAAATTACAAGGTCTAGCGGGCGGGCGTCCAGCAGGGTTTCAAATTGCCCTAATACTTCGTCCTCCCTGAAGTCGCCCTGAATAAAAGAAACGCCTTCTATTTCATCCATAGGCAGGATATCCAATGCGAACACGCGCCCTGAATTGCCGACCAGTTTTGCCGCTACTTGCGACCAGCTGCCCGGCGCGCTGCCTAAATCCGCCAAAACCGTGCCGGGTTTGATTAATTTGTCTTTTTCGTTGATTTCCAGCAGTTTATATGCGGCACGGGCGCGATAGCCGTCTTTTTGCGCCATGTGGACGTAATGATCGTTGACGTGTTCGTGAAGCCAGGCTTTTGATGATTTTGAACGTACTGCCATAATTTATTTAATGATTTAGAGAAACGCTGTATTGTACGTTATTTTCCCCCGAGATTGCGCCAAATCGCGTACAATGCCGCATTATTCTTTCTTTTCAAGCACTAGAACATGACTGACAATAAATTAAGCACCAAAGAAATTTTGGAATTGAAAGCCCGCGCCCATCACCTTCATCCTGTTGTAATGGTGGGACAGCAAGGTTTGACCGAGTCCGTTATCAAAGAAACCGATGCCGCCCTGACGGCGCATGAATTAATCAAAGTCCGTGTATTCGGCGACGACCGAGCCGAGCGCGTTGAAATTTGCAATGCGCTGTGCGAAGCCGTTGATGCGCAACTGGTTCAGCATATCGGCAAACTGTTGGTGTTGTGGCGTAAAAACTTGGAGGTTTGATTCTTCAAGAGCATATTCAGACATCTTAAGGACAGATGTACAAAAGGTCGTCTGAAAATATTTATGGCTCTTACCAAGTGTTTTTGTTATGCGCTCGTAAAATCAGGAAAATCGATAAACTCTCTGAGATTGATTACTGTCAATGGGAACATACCCGCAGTTTTTAAAGCTGCGGATTGGCTATACTAACGATAGGAGCACATCATGAAAGCATTATCTGTTGCACTGGTTTTATTGACTTTGGCAGGCTGTCACAATACTTGGAACGGCGTTCGGGAAGATGGTTCACGCATTATCGGGCGTTCTGTCAGCGGTATTGGGCACGGTATCGGTAAGGCAGGTCAGGCATTGGAACGTACCGGCAGCAGAATCGACAACCGCCAACAAGTACAGCAACCTCAAATGTCCGGACAGAATCAATATCCCTACCCGGCGCAGAACCAATATCCTGAGCAGAATCAATACCAATACTAAGTCTTTTTTAATGCCGACCCCGATTACATCGTTTGTAGTCGGGGTTTTGGTTTTTCAGACGACCTTTATCCTGTATGATTCGGGATTGGCAATGAAATGGGCATATCTTTAGCCGTCTTCTTACTTATAGTGGATTAACTTTAAACCAGTACGGCGTTGCCTCGCCTTAGCTCAAAGAGAACGATTCTCTAAGGTGCTGAAGCACCAAGTGAATCGGTTCCGTACTATCTGTACTGTCTGCGGCTTCGTCTCCTTGTCCTGATTTAAATTTAATCCACTATCTATTTATAACAATATGAAAAATCTCATTTTCTGGCTTGCGCTGTTGGCTGCGGCTTTCGGTTTTTTTTATTATCAGCAAAACCATAGAATTTCTCAGGACGAGCTGATTCATGCTGAGTCGCCGCATAACAGGTCTTCCGTGTCTTCATTCGGCGGATTGGCTTACCTGAATTTTTTGCGTGCAGGCGCGGGGCTGCCGACTTTGGCGCATTCGTCGGTTTTAGAAAAGTCCGCACGCAATCATGCGCGTTATTTGTTGCAGAACCCCGAAGACGGTCATGACGAACGTCATCGCAGCAATCCGTTTTTTACCGGCTACCGCCCGAATGAGCGCGCCCGCAAGGTCGGTTATCTTTATGATGGCGTACATGAAAATATCACCACCGGTTTTTATCCGTATCCTGAAGATATGGATACCAATTTGCCGGTTCAGCAGCAGATTGACGGTTTGATGACTGCTATTTATCACCGCTTCTCTCTGTTGGAACAAGGCATTGATGAAGCCGGTGCGGCATTTGAGCATCGTGATGGGCGGATATCGGTTGCCATCAATCAGGGAAATCATCAGTTTAATTTTTATTGCGGTTTAGGCAGGGTTTATCCTGAACCGGGGCGGCGTTATTATCAAAATGCCTGCAACAACAATGCCATTGTTTATGCGGACGAAGTCAAGGCGCAACGCGAGTTCTTATATGTCGTTTATCCGCAAGGTGATTTTGCCATGCCGGATTTTCACGGCGAACGCCCCGATCCCATGCCGGGACACGAATTTACCGGCAATCCGGTCAGTATCGCTTTTTCGGAATCTGCCGGAAAAATCAAAATGCGGTCGTTCAAGCTTTATCAGGGCAAATCCGAGATAGAGAAGGTCAAGGTGTTGACGGCAAGCAATGATCCGAATCAAACGTTTTCTGATCGTCAATTTGCCTTATTTCCTTTATTGCCTTTGGAATACGATACCGCGTATCGTGCCGTATTCGAGTATGAGCGCAATGGCAAATCTGAAAAAGCCGAATGGACTTTCCGAACGAAAAAGCCTGATTATCCTTACTTTATCGTTAAAGGCGGAGAAAAATTGGCAGTTGAATCGGGTAAGAAATATTTCATTCATTGGAAGGATTTTTGGTGTCAGCGGGAATGTGAGGAGTATGTTTACCGCCAACGCGGCAAAGCGAAACTTGAAGTCATGGAGCGTCAGATCGGCGGTATGGTGGTACGGGTTACCGGAGACAAAGGCGATGATGTCCGGTTAACGCCGAAAGAAGAAAATGATAAGGCGGTCTTACTTTATATCTGGCAATAGCAATCAAGGTCGTCTGAAACCCAAACAGGTTTTCAGACGACCTTCTTTCATACGCAACAAGACAAAGCAGGGTAGGGCAAGATACTTTATTGTTTGGGTGAACCGTAAAACTGTTAGAATAGCGGAAATTTTATTTCTTGTTTCTCAAACAATGATCCGCCATCCGAAAATTGCCGCCCATACGCGTTATGCCTTTATCTGTATCGGACTGATGATGCTTTCTTTCCTGATATATGTGGTTTTGGCAATGTTTGATTTGGGCTTGGATATGTCGATGCGGATTGAGCTGACCCGTTTTGCGCTCATTTTAATCTTGCTGTTTGCGTTTTTAGGCGGCGTTTTTTCAATCTGGGTAGCGGTGCTGCGAAAGAAAATGGGGGTATGACATGAACCAAGTTGATAACAACATTCCTGAAGAAATCCGTTTGCAACATGACCGATCGGCTTTGGTTTTGGTTTATCGCGGCGAACGTAAAACCCTTCCTGCCGAATTTCTCCGCGTTTATTCTCCCAGTGCCGAAGTGCGCGGACATGGTGCGGGACAAGATGTCTTGCAGACAGGTAAAGCGGAAGTCACGATTTCTGATTTGGACCCTGTCGGTCAGTATGCGCTCAAAATTACTTTTTCAGACGGCCACAATAGCGGTTTGTATGACTGGGCTTATCTTTACAAATTGGCTTACGGTTATGATGCGCTTTGGCAGGATTATCTCCGCAGGTTAAAAGAAGCCGGAGCCTCCAGAATACCGAGTGCCGCCGACCTTGTTGCCGGTAAAAAGCATTCCTGCGGCAGCGGCGGTTGTGGCGGACATCATTGATTACTGAGTGTGTTTGTTCTTTTTGAAGCGGCATTGTGACGGACAGCAGGATGTCGGCAAAGCAGGCTCTGTTCCTCGCTTGAAAAAATATATCAGCCTGTCGGATGTCAAACAAAATCGACTGGAAAGATACGGTCTTGAGGGTACAATGCCACTACACGGGGGGCAAGTTGCGTTGTTACCTGAATAAAAAAGATTATTTAGCCATCCATTTGATAGACTACGCTAAGCCGGTCCGCAAAAAGCATATCGTGAATGATGATAAAAACACCATCACCTTCAGAGATGAAATTTCAGCATTCGGCATAGCCATGAACAAATTGAAAGACAGGTTTGCCTCTCAATGATTAAACTTTCAGACGACCCCTAGAGCAAGGTCGTCTGAAAATCGAAATACCGTTTGAACCATATTGATTTCAGATTATTTTAGGAAAGCACCTCTATGAGCGACCACAAAACCCATTTCGGTTTCACTACCGTAAACGAAGAAGAAAAGGCAGGTAAAGTGGCCGAAGTGTTCCATTCCGTAGCCAAAAACTACGACATCATGAACGATGTCATGTCTGCCGGCCTGCACCGCGTTTGGAAACATTTCACCATCAATACCGCCCGTCTGAAAAAGGGCGATAAAGTGCTGGATATCGCCGGCGGTACCGGCGACCTGTCGCGCGGCTGGGCCAAGCGTGTGGGCAAAGAGGGCGAAGTGTGGCTGACCGACATCAACTCATCCATGCTGACGGTAGGCAGAGACAGACTGCTGAATGAAGGTTTGATTCTACCCGTATCGCTGGCCGATGCCGAAAAATTGCCGTTTCCCGACAACTATTTCAATCTGGTTTCCGTTGCTTTCGGTTTGCGCAACATGACCCACAAAGATGCCGCACTCAAAGAAATGTACCGCGTACTCAAACCGGGTGGAACGCTCTTGGTGTTGGAATTTTCCAAAGTCTACAAGCCACTGGAAGGCGCATACGATTTGTATTCCTTCAAACTGCTGCCGGTCATGGGCAAACTTATTGCCAAAGACGCAGACAGCTATCAATATCTGGCAGAATCCATCCGCATGCACCCCGACCAGGAAACATTGAAACAAATGATGCTGGATGCCGGTTTCGACAGCGTTGATTACCATAATATGAGCGCAGGCATCGTAGCCTTGCATAAAGGTGTGAAATTCTGATGCCCGAATCGGCTGACCTATCTGTCTGATGCCCATAGCCTATTCCAAAGTATCGGGCTTATGTTGATGGCTGAAAAAGGTCGTCTGAAAACCGATTGATAAGGTTTTCAGACGACCTTTGTTGTAAGAAATCTCTGAGTTGTACTGATATATAGCTGCCTGAAGGCGGCTGGGTTTTCGGGTCCCAACTGGTAACAACTTTTATAGTTTCAACACACAGCCGCCTGAAGGCGGCTGGAATCACTTTGATTCGACGCGTATTGCGCTAATCCGTTTCAACACACAGCCGCCCGAAGGCGGCTGGCTCCGGGGGCGTTCGCCACGTGGCAGGCGGGCAGGTTTCAACACACAGCCGCCCGAAGGCGGCTGGCTGGATTGTCCAGCGACGTCACGCATTTATACCAAGTTTCAACACACAGCCGCCCGAAGGCGGCTGGAACGGGTTACGCATACACATCTCGCAACGATGACGTTTCAACACACAGCCGCCTAAAGGCGGCTGGTAAAACCGCCGAACTGAAAGCCGAGCTGGATAAGTTTCAACACACAGCCTCCTAAAGGCGGCTGGTTTTTCCTTATCACGCCAAATACGACCGACGCCCTGTTTCAACACACAGCCGCCTAAAGGCGGCTGGTAGGCGCGTGCCTCGTCGTAGCGTTTGTACACTTCGTTTCAACACACAGCCGCCTAAAGGCGGCTGGTAACGTTTCCAGCAGTCGCTTTGCACATTTGAGAGTTTCAACACACAGCCGCCTAAAGGCGGCTGGAAGCCGAAATTGACGCGACAGTAATGCAGATGGAAGTTTCAACACACAGCCGCCTAAAGGCGGCTGGTACCGTACCAACATCGGATTGACCGCATACGTCAGTTTCAACACACAGCCGCCTAAAGGCGGCTGGTTATAAATCCTGCTTATGGATTTGACCAAAGGACTGTTTCAACACACAGCCGCCTAAAGGCGGCTGGAGATTCCGGTTAGGAAAGACATGAAGCAATCGATGTTTCAACACACAGCCGCCTAAAGGCGGCTGGAACAGCTTATTTGACGATGTAGCCAAAGTAACCGTAGTTTCAACACACAGCCGCCTAAAGGCGGCTGGGTTGAAATGCAAATGCCCGCCGCTTGATTTGGCGTTTCAACACACAGCCGCCTAAAGGCGGCTGGTTCTTCCCGATGGCGCAATGGAATTTGAGATTAAAGTTTCAACACACAGCCGCCTAAAGGCGGCTGGCGTCTATCAGGCGGGGATGTTGGGTTATCAAGATGTTTCAACACACAGCCGCCTAAAGGCGGCTGGTTTTTCCCAAGCTTTGGCTTTGG
This sequence comes from uncultured Neisseria sp., assembly GCA_963529965.1. Lineage (GTDB taxonomy): Bacteria > Pseudomonadota > Gammaproteobacteria > Burkholderiales > Neisseriaceae > Neisseria. The sequence continues at coordinate 1,965 of CAUSDA010000066.1, read as the reverse complement.
TCGTGCTTTGGTTTCAACACACAGCCGCCTAAAGGCGGCTGGCTTCGCAAAGGCGGGTTTCTGTGTCTGAACGGAGTTTCAACACACAGCCGCCTAAAGGCGGCTGGCGCCGAAGAAGTTTTCGGTTTCGGCATCTACAAAGTTTCAACACACAGCCGCCTAAAGGCGGCTGGGTCGTTTTTATGAGCGTTGCTGGTTGATGGGTTCAGTTTCAACACACAGCCGCCTAAAGGCGGCTGGGCGTCAGTACAGCCTAATTCTGTCAGCCAGTGCTTGTTTCAACACACAGCCGCCTAAAGGCGGCTGGAAAGGGGAAGCAGATAGCCCATCAGATGTTCACAAAGTTTCAACACACAGCCGCCTAAAGGCGGCTGGAACAGCGGCTTCTTCGACCGCGTGCTGCCGGTATCGTTTCAACACACAGCCGCCTAAAGGCGGCTGGCGCAAACTGGCTGTTATTGCCTACCAACTGTATAGTTTCAACACACAGCCGCCTAAAGGCGGCTGGAACATCACAAAAATTTCGGTCACGCATACGCGCGGTTTCAACACACAGCCGCCTAAAGGCGGCTGGACATCACAAAATTTTCGGTCTCGCCTACACGCGGTTTCAACACACAGCCGCCTAAAGGCGGCTGGCACATCGTCCTCGATTTCTTTTCTAATATCATCGAGTTTCAACACACAGCCGCCTAAAGGCGGCTGGGTGAATGACTCTACCTATGCCTACTTGATAGGTGCAGTTTCAACACACAGCCGCCTAAAGGCGGCTGGTATCAGATATTCTTCAATATAATCTCTTGTTGGAACTACCTATGCCTACTTGATAGGTGCAGTTTCAACACACAGCCGCCTAAAGGCGGCTGGCGTCCAAACGTCAGGCGAGCCGCCCGCGCCCATCATGTTTCAACACACAGCCGCCTAAAGGCGGCTGGTTATGATTTGCGCCGCGTAATGCGGTTTTATTTTGGTTTCAACACACAGCCGCCTAAAGGCGGCTGGGCAGGACGGTCAAGGCGCATAACGGCAATACGTTTGTTTCAACACACAGCCGCCTAAAGGCGGCTGGTGCCCGCAAAGGCAGCTTCGAAAGTTTCCTTTAGTTTCAACACACAGCCGCCTAAAGGCGGCTGGTGGGGGTGTGGGGGCAAAGCCCCCGCAAAACAGTTGTTTCAACACACAGCCGCCTAAAGGCGGCTGGAGGCGGACGGGGTGGGGTATCATAATCATCTATTGTTTCAACACACAGCCGCCTAAAGGCGGCTGGCAACAGGACGCTCTACTGGTGCTCATTTACATTTTGTTTCAACACACAGCCGCCTAAAGGCGGCTGGTGATTTAAATTTACTGATTTTTCCAAAAGTACATTGTTTCAACACACAGCCGCCTAAAGGCGGCTGGGCAGGCGTTGAGGAGCAGGAGGGCGGTGGTGAGGAAGGTTTCAACACACAGCCGCCTAAAGGCGGCTGGACGGGTAGGATACGGTAGGATACGGTAGGTACTAGGTTTCAACACACAGCCGCCTAAAGGCGGCTGGCTGTCTGACTGCGCTTGGTTTGACTATCAACCAATGTTTCAACACACAGCCGCCTAAAGGCGGCTGGCCAATCATTCATACTTAGTCCGCTGCGCTACTACGTTTCAACACACAGCCGCCTAAAGGCGGCTGGGCGCAATACGTGCCCTGCACCCGCAAACCGTCCTTTGTTTCAACACACAGCCGCCTAAAGGCGGCTGGGTAAAGCTAAGTAAGCCTAGTAACTAAGCAATCTAAGTTTCAACACACAGCCGCCTAAAGGCGGCTGGACTTCGGCGATACGTTGGGGATTGCCTTGAAAATGTTTCAACACACAGCCGCCTAAAGGCGGCTGGGTCGCATACAAAATCATCACGACGGTTTGTACGGCGAGGTTTCAACACACAGCCGCCTAAAGGCGGCTGGGTGCGTGACCGAAAATTTTGTGA
>CAUSDA010000065.1:0-15374 GCA_963529965.1 uncultured Neisseria sp. | reverse complement strand
AACCTGTGTTGGGGTTTCGGTTGTCGGAGGAAGGGCTTTTTTGCAAAGGTCTCCAGCCGTCAGATCAGGATGCATGGAGAGACCTATGTGGAAGGGTCGTCTGAAAAGGTAGCGGGCTGCAATACTGCCTTAGTGTGCGCAGTGAGAAGGCTCGTTATTGGAAACGACTGCCTTGCCGGCGCACTATGCCGACTACGTCTCCGCCAAATAGCGCGTTGATATCCGTTAAGGTTTCAGGATGTTTGGATAAAGCTTAGGTGTTCTCTTGAGATGTCGGAATAGGGTGAAATTCTGTTGGAGTTAATTTTGCAAAGACCTCTACTTTATTTATAGGCAACCGCTTATTGATACCGAAGCAGGGATTATTCTATTGCTGCGTGTGTTTTCGCTTGGTCAATTTTTTCGAGTTTGGCGGAAACGCGATTCCATACTTCTTCCAGAGGAATGGCTTTCAGGAGACGTTCGGGATTGTCTGTATTGATGCTGTCGGGGTGGGGGAGGTCGGTATAATCGCCCGCCCATATCACTTCGGCATTGAGCGAATAAGGATGCCATATGCCCAGCCAAGTCGCGCCGAATAGGGCGATTTGCGGTTTGTCGAGCGCAGCGGCGATGTGCATGGGAACGGAATCGACGCCGATAAACAGTTTGGCGCGGTCTATTGCCGCCGCAAGTTCGCGCAAAGTTAGGCAGCCGGACAATACCCATACTTTGCCGTTTTCCGGTATTTTCAGACGACCTAAGATGGCTTCAATCATGTCGTGTTCAACGGGACTGGGGGAGGCGGTCAGGACGACGTTGTGTCCGTGGTTCAGCAAAAGCTGGACGAGTGCGGCGTTTTTGCCGTCTTCCCAACATTTGAACAACCAGCGCGCGCCCGGATGCAGTAAGACGTAGTTTTCGCCTTGCCAGCCTTGTTCGCGCAATTTTTGTTCCATACTGTTGCGGACATCTGGGGAGATGCTCATGCGGACTTTTGCGTGGGACAGCTCTTCCGGACGGATAAGCGGAGGCAGTATGCCCAGATGGGTTTCAACGATATGTTTGGTTGTGCCCATATCGGGGTTGAGAAAGTCGTGACACCAGCGCCAGGCGGCATTGTCGCGTTTGATGCAGTTGAAGCCGACGCTGCATTTTGAACAGAGTTTGGCAATGATGGCGGCACGCCATTGGTCGGAAAGGTTGAATGCCCAATCGTATTGACGGGCTTTTAACTGACGGAAAAGGTCTTTTTCGTGTTTGAACTGCATCCGCACGCCTTGTTTCTTCCATTGCCGGTCAATGGTGAAAATCCGGGCGATTTGCGGATTGTCGCGGATGATGTCGGCAGTTTCCTGATAAACCAGCATATCGACTTCGCACTCGGGAAAATGTTGTTTGATCGCATCGACGACCGGCGTACTGAGCAATACGTCACCATGATGGCGCAGTTTGATGACGAGGATACGGTTGGGTTGTGCAAGTGACATACGGTACTTTCAGACGACCTGGTTCAAGAATGGCTCTCAATTTTAAAACGGAACGCAAGGTTTGGAAAACTGTTTCTGTATAAACGGTTTTTAGAGCAAATGAACGCTGCCGGTTTTCTTTGATTTTCTTAAAAAATATTGATTTAGGATGGCCGGTGTAGTCAAAATCTTTTGACACTGCGGAAGATTGTTCCATTCTGAAAACGCCTACGGGCTGACCGGCTTTCCGACAGGGTTGTGGCTGGAATGGGACCGATTCACTATAATAGCCCAAGCCGCAGGCAGGATTTGTGTTCCAAAAAGTATTGCAGGTTTCGAAGCAAATCCTAGTCCTCGGTACGTTTTCAGACGACCTTTCCTTTATCCACCGCCTTACACATCCGCCATGACACTAAATGCCCCGCTCCAACACATCACCCTTATCGGCGTCGGACTGATAGGCGGCTCTTTCGTTCTGGACCTCAAACGATTGGGACGGGTGCAAACCGTGACCGGCATTGATCTTGACCGCGACAATCTCGACCGTGCGCTTGAGCGTCGGGTGATTGATAAAGCGTTTACGGAAATCAACACCGAAAGCATCGGTCATGCCGATTTGGTGTTGATTGCCACGCCTGTTTCCACTTTGCCGACCATCTGCCAAGCCATTGCCCCGCTGCTTGCGCCGGAGGCTTATGTGTCTGATGTGGGCAGCACCAAGCGGACTGCCATCGCCGCTTTCCGCCAATATCTGCCCGAGCGGATTTCACACTGTATCGCCGCACACCCCATTGCAGGCTCCGACCGCAGCGGCGCATTGGCGGCGCAATTCGGATTGTATCAAGATAAAAAACTGATTATCACCACACACGGACAAGAGCGCCCCGAAGGTATCGCTTTGATAAAAAGCCTGTGGCAGGCGGTCGGCGCACAGACGTTTGAAATGAGTGCGGAAGAACACGATGCCGTGTTCGCCGCTGTTTCCCATATGCCGCATTTGACGGCTTTTGCCTATGTCCACCAAATCGCCGACCATCCGGACGGACAGGAATATTTGAAATTTGCCGCCAGCGGTTTCCGAGACTTTACCCGCATCGCCTCCAGCCATCCCGCCATTTGGACGGACATCTGCCTGGACAATAAAAACAGCCTGATCAAGCTGATTGCCGGACTGCACGATCAACTTTCCAAGTTGGAACGTATCCTCGAACAAGAAAACCGCGACGCGTTATACCGTTATTTTGAAGAAGCCAAGCAAACGCGCGACGAATGGTTGGGCAGCCAATAACGGGTTGAATATCCAGCATCGTCTTGCAACTGCTTCTCTCCAAAAAACAAAAAGGTCGTCTGAAAACCTATTTTCAGACGACCTTTTGTTGATTTCAGGCAGGGTTTACCAGTAGCCCAGCACTTTCCACCAGATGATGCCGATGGTGCCGAAAATCAGGATTTCGACCACGCTCATGATGAAGCCGGCTTTCCACCATTCGGTCATGCTGACATAGTTCGAGCCGTAGATGACGGGGGACGAACCTGAAGCGTAGTGGGTCAGCGACATCATGATGCCGGTGGCGGACGCCATAATCAGGGCGAACAGCATCGGCGGTGCGTCCAAGGCGAGACCTGCGCCGTAGAACGCGCCGAACATGGCGGTAACGTGTGCCGTGCCGCTGGCGAAAACGTAGTGGGCGTAGAGGTAGGCGAGTACCAACAGGGCGCAGCCGGCTTCCCAGCCCAAGCCGAGATGGGAGATGCCGCCCTGCAGGGATTCGGACAGCCATGCAATCAGCCCTAATTTGTTGAGGAAGTTCGCCATCATGACCAAGGCGGCAAACCAGACGATGGTGTCCCACGCGCCTTTTTCTTTCAGCGCGTCGTCCCAAGTCAGTACGCCGGTGAGCAGACACAGGCTCAGGCCGAGGAAGGTGGTGGCGGTGGCATCGACTTTTACGCCGAACAGCATTTCGGGAACGCCCGCCCACAAAAGCAGCAGAATCACGAAAATGCCGAGCATGATTTTTTCGTCGCGCTTCATCGCGCCCATTTCTTTCAGTTTTTCTTTGGCAAGGGCGGTCGCGTTAGGCGTTTGTTTGATTTCGGGCGGATACAGGAAATACAGTACCAGCGGCATCAGGAGCATGGCGATCAGGCCGGGTACGACCATGGCGGCGAACCATGTGCCCCAAGAGAGGTGGATTTGCGAATCGGTGGCTTTGGCGACCAATTCGACAACCAACGGGTTGGGTGCGGTTGCGGTAATGAAGATACAGCAGGTGATGATGTTGGCGTGGTAGTTGACCAGCGCGAGGTATTTACCGATTTTGCCCTCAGTGCCTTTTTCGGGGTCGGAATCGAAACTCAGGGCGATGGAACGCATAATCGGATGCACAATCGCGCCGCCGCGCGCGGTGTTGCTCGGCGTTACCGGACCGATGACCAAGTCCGCCAAAGCCAAGCTGTAACCTACGCCCAGCGTGCGTTTGCCGAAAAGGGAAATCAGAAGGTAGCCGATACGCATCCCCAAGCCGGTTTTCAACAAACCGCGCGAGATGATGATGGCGATACCGATCATCCAGATTAACGAGTTGTTGAGGCTGCTCAGTGCGTCTTTGGTTGCATCGGCGACTTTTTCGTTGGTAACGCCGGTCAGCGCGACCAAGGTAATGCCCAAAATCGCCATTGCGCCGATGGGCATGGCTTTGCCGATGATGCCGGCGATGATGCCGACGAACAACGCCAAAAGGTGCCATGCGTCGGGCGATACACCCTGCGGCACGGGTATGACGAACCAGATAATCAGCGTCAGCGCGAGCGCAACCGCAGCAGGAATTGGCTTGAAGCCCATGTTGAGTCTCCTAGTTTGAGGTATCGGGGAAATCGGATTTCAGACGACGTGTGTCCGTTTGAGCGGGGAAAGGCCGTCTGAAATGTCTTGGCAGCAGTTGTTTTTTATGTTTTTCTTTTGGGTATTTGGGTAATGCGTATTTTTGTGTTGTCGTCTTTTTCAGACGACGTTTTCTTAAGGTTATTGCGTTTTGCCCTCTCCCTAGCCCTCTCCCACGGGGAGAGGGGACAGATTGCAGGAAGTCCGATAATGGTCGATTTCAGCACCATCATTCCCTCTCCGTGGAAGAAGAGATAGCTTGCAGAAAATCCGATAATAGTCGGCTTCAGCACTATCATTCCCTCTCCCTGTGGGAGAGGGCTAGGGAGAGGGTAAAACCTCAGATTTAGCAGGTTCGGTTGCGAAACCCAACAATACTTAAACCCTAATTCATCATGTTGGTTCATACAGGTATTTTTCAGACGACCTCCCATAATAGAAAAGGTCGTCTGAAATCCCGTATCGAATTAATCCTGCTCCGCCGGCAGGCCGTACTCTTCGGGGAAGGTACGCAGCGAGCTTTGCAACACAGTAACCGCGCCGTCAATCAGACCGCAGCGGCCGCTTCGGGGCAGCAGTTGGCACAGGCTTTGCAAGGCGCGGAGGTCGTCTGAAGTGCCGATGCCGGTATCCACGCGGTTGAGCAAGCGTGAAAGTTGGAACGTGCCGCCTTTGCACGGCGGGCATTGTCCGCATGAGTTGGAGGCAAAAAATTCCACATACTCGGACACTTTGCGCACGACGCTGGTGCCTTCGGAAATCACAATCATCGCACCCGTACCGAGGCTGGATTTGCGTTCGCGCACGGACACGAAGTCCAAAGGTACGTCCAAATCTTTCGCGGTCAGAAGCGTGTTTGACGGGCCGCCGGTGAAGACGGCTTTAAACGTGCGGCCCTCGAGCATACCGCCGCCGTGGTCGAAAATCAGCGATTGCAAGGTTGTGCCCATCGGCAGTTCGTACAGACCCGGATTCAATACGTCGCCGGAAAGCGAGTAGAGTTTCGTGCCTGCGGCATCGCCCAAACACAGCGATTTGTACCATTCCGCGCCTTTGGCAAGGATTTGCGGGATGTTGGCGAAGGTTTCGGTGTTGTTGATTAAGGTCGGTTCGCCTTCTACGCCGCTTTCGGCGGGGAACGGCGGCTTGCGGCGCGGGAATGGGAAACCGCCTTCCAACCATGAAATCACGGCGGTTTCTTCGCCGCCGATATAGCGGCCTGAAGTTTCGACCAATTTCAGGTCTAAAGGTTTGCCCAGATAGTTTTCGATGCGGATGAACAAATCGCTTTTTTTCCATTGCTCGATGGCGGGCACGATGGCGGCGACGGATTCGGTCTGGTGCGGGTTGACATACATAATCGCTTTGTTGGCGCGGCAGGCGACGGCGGCAATCAGTACGCCTTCGATGACTTGGTGCGGCGTTTTCGCCAGCAATACGCGGTCTTTAAACGTACCCGGTTCGTCTTCGTTGGCGTTACAGACGACGTATTTGTCGCCGTGTTTGCTTTGGGCTGCGACGGCCGCCTCCCATTTGCGCCAGGTCGGGAAACCTGCGCCGCCCATGCCGCAGAGATTGGCGTCTTGCAGCTTGGAAACGATGCTTTGAGGATCGGCAAGCGCTGCCAGCAGGCCTTCGCCGCCGCCGACTTTGCGCCACGCGGCCAAATCCGCGCCGACTTGGCGGGACGGGTGCAGTAAGTTTTGATTGGCTTGGTTCATGATTGTTGCTCCTGCAAACCGGCGTGTTCGCGCAAATCGAATTTGCCGTAGTCGGGATATAAAACGGGGGCTTTGATGTCGCTGGTCAAACCGGCGCGGGTCATTTCGCGTTGCAGATCGTGGACGTGTCCGACACCGCCGCGCACTTTTTTCAGCGGTAGGCCGCAACCGGCGGCTGCTTTACCCGCGCGGCGGCCGAAGCTGATGATGTCCAAAAGCGCGTTGCCCATCAGGCGGTTGCGTCCGTGGATGCCGCCGGTTACTTCGCCGGCACAATAGAGACCTTCGACACAGGTTGCGCCGTCGCCGTTGATTTCGACGCCGCCGTTTTGGTAGTGCAGGGTCGGATGAATCATCACAGGTTCGACGGCGGGGTCGATGCCGCATTTGTGGGCGACGTGGCCTAGTGTTACCAAACGGTTCAATACGTCGGGATCGTTTTCAATCAGGCGCGGCGTATCGAGGAAAACGCCGACCTGTCCGTCGCGTACCACGCCGCGGCCTTCGCGGCACTCGCGCAAAATGGCGGCGGCAACGACGTCGCGCGGTTGCAATTCGTCAACGAAACGCTCGCCCAAACCGTTGACCAGTTTGGTGCCTGCGGAACGCACGGCTTCGGAAATCAGCGCGCCCGCCAAGTGCGGCGGATGGGCGACGCCGGTCGGATGGTATTGGAAGGAATCGATGTCGCGCAGTTTCGCGCCGATGCGGTATGCCATCACCAGACCGTCGGCAGTTGCGCCGTAGTGGTTGGAAGTGGCGAAACCCTGTAAATGCAGCCGTCCGCTGCCGCCGGTTGCCAATACCACGGCTTTGGCGTGAACCAATACCAAAGAGCGTTTTTCCAAATCGTACAAAATTGCGCCGACGCAGCGGCCGTGTTCGTCCGACAATAATTCGATGGCGGGGTGGCGGTTGAGCTGGGTGATGTTTTCGTCGAGTTCGACCGCCTCGCGCAGTACGCGCATCATTTCGAGGCCGGTAAAGTCGCGGTAGCTCAGGATGCGCGGCACGGTCGTACCGCCTGCACGTTTGCGGCTCAACATGCCGTTGCTGTCCGCGCCTTTGGCAAGGTCGAAAGTCATGCCCAAGCCGATCAGCCAGCGGATGGCGGACGGCGCGTCGGTAACCATTTGTGCCACCAATTCTTTCTTGCCTGCGTTGTGGCCGCCTTTGATGGTGTCGTCAAAGTGCTGCTGCAAGCTGTCTTCCGCGCCGACTGCCGCCTGAATGCCGCCTTCGGCCATCACGGTATTGCTGTCGCCGATACGCAGCTTGTTCGCCATAATCACGCGCGCGCCTGCTTCGGTCGCAGACAACGCTGCCGCCGCGCCCGCACCGCCGCCGCCGATAACCAGCACGTCAGTGTTCAAGTGTTCCGCGCCCGACAAATCATAGTCGTCAATCAGGGGATGGCTGATCAGCAGTTTCGCCAAATCAGGATGGCAGTAATCGCCCGTGTTCGGCCCGATGGGCAGTTTGACGCGCGCATTTGCTTGGTAGTCGGGGTGAAACTGACTCAACAATTCGTTTTTTTCCGGCAAGTCGCTGCGTAGTTCCAATGAGGAAGCGCGCAGGTTGGCAAGGGCGGTTTCGTAGTCTATGCCTTGGATTTTGTTCGCCATCACATTGCCTCCTCTTCAAATTCGACTTTCATTTTGCCGCTGTCGATTTCGCGCAGGCGGCGCATCAAATCCACCGGACGCAGCGTGCGCGCCGCTTTCATGCGACGGGCGAACAGACCTAAGTGGTTCGGACGGATGTGTTCGGGGCAGGAAAGGGTGCAGAGGTTGCACATCACGCATTGGTCGAAGGTCAGCGCAGCCGCGCCGAAATCGCCCGATACCACTTGCGCCACGCCGTTTTCCACTTCCAAGCCTTTGGGGCAGGCGCGGTTGCAGCCGCCGCAATGACGACAGTTTTGCGCTTCGGGGAAGGCTTTAGCGGTATCGTCCAGCCAGTTCCAGCCGTCGCCGACCTCGCTCACGTCGTAATATTGGATATGCTCGGGAATGAAGTAGTCCAAGAAGCTGACCTGCATCCCTTCTTCGACTTTGGTTTCACACGCCAACGCAGTCGTTACCTCGCGCTCGCCTTCCTTGCGGATCATGCAGCGGCACGAACCGCACACGCCTTGCCCCATGCAGCCGACGTTGGCGGTAATCGCGCTGCCGGAACGGGCATAGGCCTGAATGATTGACGAGTCGGCGGAGGCTTTGACCTCGTGGCCGTCTATGGTCAGGGTTAACAAGTTTTCACTCATGGTAGTGTCCTGTGGAATGGGATAGGGGAAATCGGATGTGTGTATTTTTATTACAAATTTTTAAAATGCAGATATTTTTCAGGAAACGTCTTATAAATCAACGTCTGACTGTCTTTTATTAGTGTATCAGAATTTGGGTTTTTTGATGATGGCGGAGTCGTAAAGGCAGGGTGGGGTGGATTGTGAACAAAAAACAGCGGTTTTCAGACGACCTTTGTGCCATCTTGTTATTTTGTAAGATAAAATAAACTTACGATAAAGGAATAAATGCTAAAAACCATTTTGAAATACGAGCAAATATCATTATTAAGTGTTTGATATAAAAGCATATATCTATGTATTTATTGGATAAATTTGCGAAGTGTAAGCAAATGCAAATAGTGTTATAAAATTTCATAAAAACGGCTAAGTTTGACTTCCGTCAAAAATCATCGTGGGTAGAATGACACGGCTTTTACATTTGTGTATGGTTGAAAAAAGAAAGAAGGGTCGTCTGAAAAGTAATTGTTTCTTTTTAAATTCATGTTATTAGTAAGGTTCATTGCGGCGGTGAATCCAGCCTTTTCAGACGACCCCTTGGAATTTGAGTGGACAGATTAATTGTAGTTTTATTTCTACCGGTAAATATTGCCGACAATACCCGTTATCATCATCCGAGTGAAATGATAGGTTATTAAGTTTTATGAAAATCAATGGATTATAAAAATCATATTGTCGCCTCATATCGATTGACAGCACTATTACACCGATTAAGGTCGTCTGAAAAACGGCCTCTATAAAAAAGCTAACAAACCCTCCCTACCATATGAAAAGGAACACAATCATGACCGTCATCAAGCAAGAAGACTTTATCCAAAGTATCTGCGATGCCTTCCAATTCATCAGCTATTACCATCCGAAAGACTACATCGACGCGCTCTATAAAGCGTGGCAGAAGGAAGAAAATCCCGCCGCCAAAGACGCGATGACGCAGATTTTGGTCAACAGCCGCATGTGTGCCGAAAACAACCGCCCCATCTGCCAAGACACCGGTATCGCAACCGTCTTCCTCAAAGTCGGCATGAACGTCCAATGGGATGCGGACATGAGCGTGGAAGAGATGGTTAACGAAGGCGTGCGCCGTGCCTACACTTGGGAAGGCAACACCCTGCGCGCGTCCGTCCTCACCGACCCGGCCGGCAAACGCCAAAACACCAAAGACAACACCCCCGCAGTCATCCACATGAGCATCGTACCGGGCGACAAAGTCGAAGTAACCTGCGCGGCAAAAGGCGGCGGCTCTGAAAACAAATCCAAGCTCGCCATGCTCAATCCTTCCGATAACATCGTCGATTGGGTATTGAAAACCATCCCGACCATGGGCGCGGGCTGGTGTCCTCCCGGCATTTTGGGCATCGGTATCGGCGGTACGCCCGAAAAAGCCGTGTTGATGGCGAAAGAATCCCTGATGAGCCACATCGACATTCAAGAGTTGCAGGAAAAAGCCGCGTCCGGCGCAGAATTGTCCACCACCGAATCCCTGCGCCTCGAGCTCTTTGAAAAAGTCAACGCGCTGGGCATCGGCGCACAAGGTTTGGGCGGACTGACCACCGTATTGGACGTCAAAATCCTCGATTACCCGACCCATGCCGCATCCAAACCGATTGCCATGATTCCGAACTGCGCCGCCACCCGCCACGTCGAATTCGAATTGGACGGCTCCGGTCCGGTCGAACTGACCCCGCCGCGCGTTGAAGACTGGCCCGATTTGACTTACAGCCCCGACAACGGCAAACGCATCGATGTCGATAAACTGACCAAAGAAGAAGTTGCCAGCTGGAAAACCGGCGACGTATTGCTGCTGAACGGTAAAATCCTCACCGGCCGCGATGCCGCGCATAAACGCCTCGTCGATATGCTCGACAAAGGCGAAGAGTTGCCCGTCGATTTCACCAACCGCCTGATTTACTACGTCGGCCCCGTCGATCCGGTCGGCGACGAAGTAGTCGGTCCGGCAGGCCCGACCACCGCTACCCGCATGGACAAATTCACCCGCCAAATGCTCGAACAAACCGGCCTCTTGGGCATGATCGGCAAATCCGAGCGCGGCGCAGCCACCTGCGAAGCCATCGCCGACAACAAAGCCGTGTACCTCATGGCAGTCGGCGGCGCGGCATACCTCGTGGCAAAAGCCATCAAATCCTCCAAAGTCTTGGCGTTCCCCGAGTTGGGCATGGAAGCGGTTTACGAGTTTGAAGTCAAAGACATGCCCGTAACCGTCGCCGTGGACAGCAAGGGCGAATCCATCCATGCCACCGCTCCGCGCAAATGGCAGGCAAAAATCGGCATCATTCCCGTCGAGTCCTAATGACTTGATGGTAGGTTGAAAAAGGTCGTCTGAAAACTTAAAACAGGGTTTTCAGACGACCTTTAATTTGTTTGGAAGCATTACGATTGCAAGGGTAGGGGGAATGGACGGTATAGTGGATTAACTTTAAATCAGGACAAGGCGACGAAGCCGCAGACAGTACAGATAGTACGGAACCGATTCACTTGGTGCTTCAGCACCTTAGAGAATCGTTCTCTTTGAGCTAAGGCGAGGCAACGCCGTACTGGTTTAAAGTTAATCCACTATAAAACAATACGCCGCAAGTCTTGATAAAGAACAAGCATCGCCCTGCCCCGACTGCAGAAGCAGCCGAAATATGTTATAAATAGCCCCTTCTACCGACCTCAAATTGGAGCATACGACATGGAATTGGTATTTATCCGTCACGGACAAAGCGAATGGAACGCGAAAAACCTGTTTACAGGCTGGCGCGATGTGAAACTGAGCGAGCAGGGGCTTGCCGAAGCCGCCGCCGCCGGTAAAAAACTGAAGGAAAAAGGCTACGAGTTCGACATCGCCTTCACTTCCGTCCTGACCCGCGCGATTAAAACCTGCAACATCGTTTTGGAAGAATCCGACCAACTGTTCGTGCCGCAAATCAAAAGCTGGAGGCTGAACGAACGCCACTACGGCCAACTGCAAGGTTTGGATAAAAAACAAACCGCCGAAAAATACGGCGACGAACAAGTCCACATCTGGCGCCGAAGCTACGACACCCTGCCGCCGCTGCTCGACCCGAAAGACCCGTTCTCCGCGCACAACGACCGCCGCTATGCCAACCTGCCCGCCGATGTTATCCCTGACGGCGAAAACCTGAAAGTTACTTTGGAGCGCGTATTGCCGTTCTGGGAAGACCAAATCGCCCCCGCGCTTCTGAGCGGCAAACGCGTCCTGGTCGCCGCACACGGCAACTCACTGCGCGCATTGGCCAAACACATCGAAGGCATTTCCGACGAAGACATCATGGGCTTGGAAATCCCGACCGGTCAGCCGCTGGTGTACAAATTGGATGATAATTTGAAAGTGGTTGAAAAATTCTATCTGTAAGCTTTGCGGATAAGGCAAAAGGTCGTCTGAAAACCTTGATTCGGGGTTTTCAGACGACCTTTTGATTGAAACGCTTGAGATATAAGATTTGAGACAGTCAAGGCAAAAAAACAGCCCGGTCAAAAATGACCGGGCTGTTGAATTTTTGGTCGGAGTGAAAGGATTCGAACCTTCGACCCCTTGCACCCCATGCAAGTGCGCTACCAGACTGCGCCACACTCCGACTCGATAAGTTTCGGATTATAGTTTTACTGTCCGGCTTTGGCAAGCGTCAGGCAGGGCAGTTTGGGCTATCTGTTTGAAGCGGCTTTGAATTTGTTTAACGTAAGTTCGGGTAGGGCAGACGGGATGTTTTGTTCTTCACTTGAATCCGCCATATTTTCAGACGACCTTTGTTCGACAAACGGATGTGGCGGAATTTTATGGCTGCTATATAATTGCTGCTTTGATTTTTAATGAAAAAATAGGGCTGATGGACAATATTTTGCATGAATTGTTTGCGCGTCAGGCGTTTACGTCTAGCTTGGTAGAGCGCAATTTCGGACAGGTTTCGGGCTGGATTGAGCTGGTCGGAGTCTTAATGCTGATGGCGGCGACGTTTTGGCTGTCAAACCGACTAAAAAACCGTTATTTCTTTGCGGAACAAGGTAACTTCGCGCTATTGCGGCATATAGGCAGACGGATTTTGTGGCCGGTACTGATGATGATTTTCGGTGCGGCGGCTTTGTTTATCTGCAACCTGACGGAGTTTCGCCCGGTATGGCTGCACCTGCTGATTTTAGCGGCGCGCTGGATGATTCTGATTCGGGTCAGCGTGGCGGTTGTTCATGCTGCTTTGCCGCAAAACAAACTGACCGACTGGCTGGAAAAATCGGTATCCATGGTTTTGTGGGTAGGCTTCGTGCTTTGGCTGTCGGGCTTGGATGATAAGATTTTGGAGGTACTGGACGGCATCAGTTTCTCGGTTGGTTCGGGCAGGCTCAGCCTGCTGACGATTCTGAACGGGATTTTGTGGGTCGGCCTCCTGATGATAGGCGCGTCATGGCTGGCTCGAGTTATCGGCGGACATTTGGAGAAGAGTAGCTTGGATACCAATCTGAGCATGATTTTGTCCAAAGTCGTCAAAACGGTGATGATGGTGTTGGCGGTATTGATTGCGTTGCCGCTGGTGGGGATTGATTTGACGGTATTGTCGGTGTTCGGCGGTGCGTTGGGTGTCGGTATCGGTTTCGGCCTGCAAAAAGTGGCGAGCAACTATATTTCGGGCTTTATTATTTTAGGCGACCGCTCCATCCGCATGAACGACCGTTTGACGGTCAACAACTTTACCGGCTATGTCACCAAAATCACCTCGCGTTTCGTCGTGCTGCGCAATGCCAACGGTACGGAGGCGCTGATTCCGAACGAGATGTTTGTTACCTCGATGGTGGTCAACGAATCCTATACCAGCCGCGAATTGCAGCAGGCATTCAATATACAGGTTGCCTATCATTCCGATTTGATTAAGGCGCTGGACATCATCAAAAGCGCAGCCGCCGCGCAGCCGCGTGTTTCCAACAATCCCGCGCCTTTGGCGGTAGTCACCAACTTCGGCGACAACGGTATCGATTTGCGCGCGACTTATTGGGTAAAAGACCCGGAAAACGGCTTTGCCGCGCTGCAATCGGCGATTTTTCTGGATATTTGGCGGCAGTTTAACGAACACGGCATTGAATTCCCTTATCCGCAGCGCGAAGTCCGCATCTTGAACGAAAGTCAGGCACCGAGCAGCATCGCCATGATTAAGGCGGGAATGCAGGCTCGCAGCGATACCAAATCCGATCCCGCGATGGATTCCGGCGGAGACGATTGATGGCAAAGCCCTTGAAGTATCCCGTGTCCGCGCTGGTTGTCCTGCATGATGCTGACGGCAATATCCTTTTAATCGAACGCACTTCGCCGCCAGGTTTTTGGCAGTCGGTAACCGGCAGCATCGAGCCGGACGAAACCATAGAGGAAACCGCCAAACGCGAAGTTTGGGAGGAAACCGGCATCCGCCTTGCGGACGGGCAGCTCTGCAACTGGCACGACAGCACGGTTTACGAAATCTACCACCACTGGCGGCACCGCTATCCCAAAGGCGTGTTCGAAAACCGCGAACACATCTTTTCCGCTGAAATTCCGCGCGATGCGGTGATTGTTTTGCAGCCTGACGAACACGTCGTTTACGGATGGTTCGGCATTGAAGAAGCGGCGGAAAAAGTGTTTTCTCCGTCAAACAAAAGGGCGATTTTGGCATTGGGAAAAAGGTTGGGATTGGTTGTTTGATGAATGATGGCGGAGAGATGACCGACAACCGCATTTAAAGACCGATGGACAGCCTCTTTTATATCTAATAAAATAAACGATAATTGTTATTGGTTAATTTGGTAACATCAAACCGTAAAGGTCGTCTGAACGTTCGGCTTTCTGATTGAAAGCCTTTAAATTTTCTTGTTCAAACGGCCTTTTCCATATTTTCGTTTTATATCTGCTTGGAGAATCCATGTTACGTCTGACTGCTTTAGCCGTATGCTGCGCCCTTGCTTTGGGTGCGTGTTCGCCGAAAGATTCCGCCTCAAATCAAAACGCCCAAACCGCTTCCGCAGCCCAAACCGAAGGTGCGGGTTTGACCGTCAAAACGACGCGCGGCGATGCGAAAGTGCCGCAAAATCCCGAACGTATCGCCGTTTACGATTTGGGCATGCTCGATACTTTAAACAAATTGGGCGTGAAAACCGGTCTGTCCATCGACAAAAACCTGCTGCCTTATTTGGACGAATATTTCAAAACGACAAAACCTGCCGGTACGCTGTTCGAGCCGGATTACGAAGCGCTCAACGCCTACAAGCCGCAGCTCATCATTATCGGCAGCCGCGCAGCCAAAGCGTTTGACAAGTTGAACGCCATTGCGCCAACCATCGAAATGACCGCCGATACCGCCAACCTCAAAGACAGTGCCAAAGAGCGTATCGACGCGCTGGCGCAAATCTTCGGCAAACAGGCGGAAGCCGACAAACTGAAAGCGGAAATCGACGCATCTTTTGAAGCCGCAAAAGCTGCCGCGCAAGGTAAAGGCAAGGGTTTGGTGATTCTGGTCAACGGCGGGAAACTGTCCGCCTTCGGTCCGTCTTCACGACTGGGCGGCTGGCTGCACAAAGACATCGGCGTTCCGGCCGTTGACGAAGCCATCAAAGAAGGCAGCCACGGTCAGCCCGTCAGCTTCGAATACTTGAAAGAGAAAAATCCCGACTGGCTGTTTGTCCTTGATAGGGGCGCTGCCATCGGCGAGGAAGGACAGGCGGCGAAAGACGTGTTGAACAATCCGCTGGTTGCCGAAACGACCGCATGGAAAAAAGGACAGGTGGTTTACCTTGTTCCCGAAACCTATTTGGCGGCGGGCGGCGCGCAAGAATTGCTGAATGCGTCCAAACAGGTTACCGACGCGTTTAAGGCTGCGAAATAAGTTAACAAGTTGGTTTAAACAATCAAAAGGTCGTCTGAAAACAAGCATTGCGGGTTTTCAGACGACCTTTTGATTTCCAACTTTGTTTCTTATAGTGGATTAACTAAATCAGGACAAGGCGACGAAGTCGCAGACAGTACAGATAGTACGGAACCGATT
>CAUSDA010000064.1:0-15451 GCA_963529965.1 uncultured Neisseria sp. | reverse complement strand
AAAAGGAGAAGAAATATTACAAACAGCTGTTCCGTTAATTGAGCAAATTGATGAGTTATTTTTCGGAAAGTTGGATAACAACGAAGAACAATTTAAGCATTTTCTTGTTAGATTAAACAAAGAATAAGAATATTATTTATGGAGTTGTCAATTTTGATAGCTCCATACTACATTTGAAACTCAAAAATAGAGCATAGCTATAGAACAGAAATTTATTCAAGAGAATTATTTACACCAAAATATAGAAGTCCTCTGTTTTATTTTCAAAAAGTAAAACAGAGAACATAAATGGTTGGCTCTTGAAAGCAATGTGTAAAAATTTTACGTTAATATTGTAAAATATAATGATATAATTACTCTGTTATCGGAGTTATTTTTACGTATTTTTAAGAAAGTCATCAATATTTGATTGCAACAAGTTGAAATAATTAGAGTTTTATTTTTTCATTCTTTCCTTATATAGAAACAACCATTCTGAGTTATATAAACAACCCAACGATATTGCTTGATACAAACCGCCGAGGTTTGAAAAGAGATTAGCAACAGTATCTTTGATTGGATGAAAGCAATCCGTCAGACTTTGAAAGCCATTTACAAAAATGCTTTGAAATTTGACCGCGCTTTTATTGTCGATACCCTCCAAGCACAAAGGTCGTCTGAAACTTTAATTTCAGACGACCTTTTTCGTTGCGTTTAAACTGCTAAACAGTCTTATCAAAAAGCAATCAAGATACCGAATAAAACCGATTTACTCCTGCCAGATAATCTCGTGTTTAGAACCATAAGTAATCTTTTTAATATTGCGTTCAAGAGCAATTTCTTTATCTAGCTTTCCTGAATATTTTGAATCCGCCAATTTTTGAAATAAAGTAATATTTAGCTCATCATTGTGGGAAGTTGTCTTTATATCTGAAATGCCCATTGCGCTATTGCCTAATAAACCTGTCAAATGAACCTGCCTATAATCCTTAGCTTCATTGACTGTAATTTTGAAATTCCCAATATCATCCAACTTGATTTCGTCATTGGCGAAAAAGCAGCCGGACAATATCAAGCCGGTAATACCCAGCATAGCTACCTTAATTTTCATCGTCATTTTATCCTTCGATAGAAGCATCTTCTAGTGTGCCGTCAAAATTGCCATCCACAACAATACGGTATCTCTCAACAAATCTTCATCATTGAAGTCAACAATACGCTATTTAAAATTCTTTAGAACCATAAATAAAGGTTTGAAGAGGATTTTCAGACGACCTGACCGACGGTTTTACCCCTATTTATCCTGTTTATTGACAAGGCTCCAATGAGAAAAGTTCTTTGATAAGCGCTTTAGACGTATAAACCTACAAAGTATGATGTAATACTGTTTCTTACCCATTTAGAGTAAGTGTATAGATTATGGGTAACTCTTTTGCTGTATTGCCCTTGTTATTTAGAAAAAATAATAATGATACGGTAAGTTTTATTATGTAATTTCAGGTTGTTTATCCATCATCCAATTTATCGTAGGAGTGATTATGCCTCAAATGAAATTTAAATTATGGCTGCCGGTGTTGCTGGCTGCCGTTTTAGCAGCCTGTTCACAATCACATCAAGCAGTTGAAGCACCGGCTGCCACCAATTCAGCCGTACCGAGCCAAAGTGCGCAAGCGGCAGAGAAATTAGGAACGGGTTGGGGCGATGAGGTGGAATCTCCTGTTCATTCTGTAGATTTGCGCCGTGTCAGTCAGGAACCTTTGGCGCAAAGCGTATTAAACTACTCTTCCAAAGATTATCGCGGCCGCAGCGTCAATTCGATTGCTTTAGCTTCAGGCAAAGTGGAATTGTCTGTACGCGGTGACGATGGCAGCCTGCTGCCGATATTCCGTGACAAAGGCAACTACTATCTGCGCGGTACAGACGGACAGGCATACCGTTTGGTCTATCAAAACAACAGCAACAAAACCTTGGAAATCGTAGCCAGCGTTGATGGTTTGGATGTGATTTCAGGCAAATCGGCCAGTAAATACGCCGATGGTTATGTCTTGTACCCTCATGATTCTTTAGAAATCGAAGGTTTCCGCAAAAGCAGCAGCGCGGTGGCGTCGTTTGTCTTCAGCAGCCCCCGCGACTCTTATGCCGCCAACTCGGATAATGGCTCCATCCGCAATACGGGTGTAATCGGCACTGCAATTTTCGAACTGTACGACCCAAACCGCAGCAGAAATGAACCTCAAGCCTTTCCCGCCGATGACGGATACGCCAAACCGCCTACCCGATAAGGCATAAATAATAAAAGCGGTCTGTAAACCAAATAGGTTTCCAGACCGATTTTTATTTTGCAGTAGCAATGAAAATATAGTGGATTAAATTTAAATTAGGACAAGGCGACGAAGCCGCAGACAGTACAGATAGTACGGCAAGGCGAGGCAACGCCGTACTGGTTTAAAGTTAATCCACTATAAAATAACTTGATAAAGATAAACAATAATAATCTGTTCTAAATCGTCCTAAGACAAAAGGTCGTCTGAAAACCGGTTTTACAGATTTTCAGACGACCTTTATGCTTTTGAGGCTCAGTTCAACCTATTTTTTCAAAATATATTTGCGTACAGCGGCATTGTGTTCTTCCAGATTATGGCTGAACTGACTCAAGCCGGTGCCGTCCATTTTGGAGACGAAATAGAGGTATTTTTCATTCGACGGATGCGCGGCGGCTTCAAGGGCGGCTTTGCTTGGCAGGGCGATGGGGGTCGGGGTTAAGCCGCTGCGGGTGTAGGTGTTATACGGCGTATCGCGCTGGAGGTCGGCTTTGCGGATTTTGCCTTTGTACGCGCTGCCCATACCGTAAATCACGGTCGGATCGGTTTGCAGGCGCATGCCGATGTTGAGGCGGTTGACGAATACGGAAGCAACATGGGCGCGGTCGTCTTCGTGGGCGGTTTCTTTTTCAATCAGGCTCGCCATAATCAGCATTTCATACGGATTTTTGTAGGGCAATCCGCTTTGGCGATCTTCCCAAGCGTCGTTCAGACGACGTTGCATGGTTTGATAAGCGGTTTGGTAGATTTGCAAATCGCTGCTGCCTGCGTCGATTTCGTAGCTGTCGGGGAAAAACTGGCCTTCCGGGTTGCTGCTGAGCGCGTCGGGGGCAATCGCCTGCATGAGTTCCGCATCGCTCCAGCCGCGTGTTTTATGTTCGATGTCGGGCGTGTTGTCGATGATTTTACGCATGGTGGCAAAACGCGAACCTTCGACGATTTGAACGGTAACGGCATCGGGTCTGCCGTTGCGGATTTTCTGTAAAATGCCCCATGCGGAAATGTTGGAAGGTAGGCGGTACGAGCCGGCGTTGAGTTTGTTGTGTGCGCCTATCAGGTAGGCGGCTGCGACCAGCACATGGCGGTTGTAAACGACTCCGTCTTCGGCAAGCGTACGGCTGACGGAAGAAATGCCTTGGTTTTTGGCAATTTTGATGCGGTATGCTTTGCCGTTGTCTTTGGGAACAAACAGCAAGGCGGCGAACACGGCGGCAACGGCAACAAAAAATACCGCAAACCATTTCAACATTTTTTTCAGCATGGTAGGATTTTTGATTTGTGAACGTCGTGCGACAGTATAACCGAAATGCGCGCCTTCTTCCCTGCGCGCCCGCCCGACGTATGTTTTTTCCGCCTCAGTGGTCGTCTGAAATAAAGGGTCGTCTGAATTATGAATCTTCCGTCCGAATGCCAAGACATTGACTGGCAACAAGGCTGGTGGCAGCCTGCCCGCCGCGCGTTTTCTCCGAACTTCGAGCCGCGTGCAGAATCAGAAACTGTGTCGCTGGTGGTTTTACACAATATTTCGCTGCCGCCTTTCGAATATGGGACGGGCGTGGTGGAAAAGCTGTTTACCAACCGCATCGACCCCGACGAACATCCGTTTTTCAGCGTCATCCACACCTTGCGCGTTTCCAGCCATTTTCTGATCACCCGCGAGGGCGAGGCGGTGCAGTTCGTTTCTTGCAACGATATGGCGTACCACGCAGGCGTGTCGTCGTTTCGCGGACGCGAAAAGTGCAACGCATTTTCGGTCGGTATCGAATTGGAAGGCTGCGATTTCGAGCCGTTTGCCGAAGCGCAATATCAAACGCTGGAAACTCTGCTGCAAGCGCTGGTCGGGCATTACCCCATCACCGCCGTTACCGGTCATCAGGACATCGCACCCGACCGCAAAACCGACCCCGGCCACTTTTTCGACTGGCAAAGATTGCAGGCGGCAGGTTTTCCGGTTGTCCGTTAATCGCTCAAAAATGCCATATAGCATTTTTCAGACGACCCAGCCCGATTTTGGGCTATCATTCACGGCATTTGCTGTCAGAAAAGTTTATTTTCGTTATAATTGAATGTTCATACGGGACAATCCGTGTCCGACTCCGACGAACTTACTCGCGGCAATACGATTCCGCATACGCCCAAAGGCAAACCACCCCGGGCAACGAAGACGGAATGCCGCTCTTACAAAAAGTGATTACCCATGATTTTCATCGTCTTAGGCTTGGCAGTCATCCTTGCCGTCATCGCCTACAATATGTACCAAGAAAACCAATACCGCAAACAGGTGCGCGAGCAGTTCGGCCACTCCGACAAAGACGCGCTCCTGAACAGTAAAACCAGCCATGTGCGCGACGGCAAAGAATCCGGCGGCAAAGGCCTGTTCGTCAAAAAAGCGAACAAAGCCCAAGAAGCCGCGCTGCGCAATCTGCAAGAACAAGACGAAATCTTCGCCGCCAAAGCCAAACTCGCCAAACCTTCCGCCATCAAAACCGATGTCGAGTTGGCGATTGAAGACGACTTTACCGACGAGCCGGTACAGCATACCGTCATCGGTCTGAACAACGAAATCACTACCCAAGCCGCCAGCGACGAGCCGGTCAACCTGCCGTCCGCCGCCAACCAGCCTTTGGTCAGCTTGGACGAATTGTCTCAAGTCGAATTGCCGTGGTTTGACCCGCGCTTCGACTACCTCGCCTACATCGCCCTCTCCGAAGCGCAAGAGCTGCACGCCCTGCCCCGCCTGTCCAACCGCCACCGTTTCCAAATCATCGGCTGCACCATGGACGACCGCTTCCAAGTTGCCGAACCGATTCCGAGCGTGTATTACCAAGGTTTCGTCGTCGGCCTGCAAGCAGTCAGCCGCAACGGTTTGGCAACCCAAGAAGAATTGCAACAGTTCAACCAACAGGTTGACACCTTCGCCCAACTGATGGGCGGCAAAGTCCTCCACACCGATTTGGCGGCATTTACCGAAGTCGCGCAGGCATTGGATACCTTCTGCGCCCGCGTCGATCAAACCATCGCCATCCACTTGGTTTCACACAGCAACATCAGCGGCGTCGAACTGCGCGCTTCTGTTGAAAACCTCGGTTTCGTGTTGGGCGAAGACGGCGCATTCCACTACACCGGACAAACCGGCAGCCCGATGTTTGCCATCCACAGTCTCACAGGCGACGCGTTTACCAACGCCCTCTTGGACAACCAGTCCTACAAAGGCTTCAGCATGTTGCTCGATATCCCGCACGCACCTGCCGGCGAAAAAACCTTCGACCTCTTCATGGACTTGGCGGTACGCCTCTCCGGTCAGTTGGGCTTGGATTTGGTCAACGACAAAATGGAAGAAGTTTCTACCCAATGGCTCAAAGACATTCGCAATTACGTCTTGGCGCGTCAGGAAGAAATGGTCAAAGTCGGCATCAAACCCGGCAGCAAACAAGCCCTGCGCCTGTTCTCCTAAAATCGAATGTAATCAAAGCGGATATGTCGTTACGGCATATCCGCTTTTTTTCGGGTAAAATTCAGCTGTTTTCAACTTATCCTTTTTCAGACGACCTTTGCCCGTCCCATCATGTATAGTGGATTAAATTTAAATCAGGACAAGGCGACGAAGCCGCAGACAGTACAGATAGTACGGAACCGATTCACTTGGTGCTTCAGCACCTTAGAGAATCGTTCTCTTTGAGCTAAGGCGAGGCAACGCCGTACTGGTTTAAAGTTAATCCGCTATATCAGACAAAGGTCGTCTGAAAACCTTCCTCCATGAATCCGACCGCACAACACATCCGCCACCTCACCGACCTCCTCAACCGCTACGCCTACGAATACTACACCCTCGACGCGCCCAGCGTACCCGATGCCGAATACGACAAACTATTCCGCGAACTCGAAGCATTGGAACGAAACCATCCCGAGCTCAAGCTGCCCGACAGCCCGACACAGCGCGTCGGCGGCGAGCCTTTGGCGGGATTTGCCGAAGTGCGCCACGAAGTGCCGATGCTGTCGCTGACCAACGCCTTCTCCCCGCAAGATGAAAACGGCGTGTTCGACCATGCCGAAATGTACGCCTTCGACCAACGCGTGCGCGACGGCTTGGACGGCGCCAACCCCGAATATGTTATCGAACCCAAATTCGACGGCCTCGCCATCAGCCTGCTCTACCGCGACGGCGTATTGGTGCAGGCGGCGACGCGCGGCGACGGCACGACCGGCGAAGACGTTACCCAAAACGTCAAAACCGTCGCCAACATCCCCCTGCGGCTACACGGCGAAAATACGCCCGAACTCATCGAAGTGCGCGGCGAAGTGCTGATGCTCAAAGCCGATTTCGCCGCCCTCAATAAAAGACAAGCCGAAAACGGGCAAAAACCCTTTGCCAACCCGCGCAATGCCGCCGCCGGCAGCCTGCGCCAACTTGATTCGCGCATCACCGCGCAACGCAAACTGCACTTTTTCCCCTACTCCATCGCCCGTCAGCAAGGCGGTTTCACAGCCGAAGAACACATCCAAGAACTCGCCTATTTCCGAGAACTCGGCTTCAGCCTGCCCGATGGCAATTTCGGCTGTTTCAAAAATATCGACGAAGTATTGGCGTTTTACGAACAAATGCAGCAAAAACGCCCCTCCCTACCCTACGAAATCGACGGCATGGTGGTCAAAGTCAACAGCTTGGCGCAACAACGCGAACTCGGCTTCATCTCCCGCGCGCCGCGCTGGGCGATTGCCCACAAATTTCCCGCCGAAGAAGCCCTGACCATCGTCGAAGCCATAGATGTGCAAATCGGGCGCACCGGCGCCGTTACCCCCGTCGCCCGCCTGCAACCCGTATTCGTCGGCGGCGTAACCGTCACCAACGCCACCCTGCACAATCAGGACGAAGTATCGCGCAAAGACGTGCGCGTCGGCGATACCGTCGTCGTGCGCCGCGCCGGAGACGTGATTCCCGAAGTCGTGCGCGTGATTTTCGAACGCCGCCCGATGCAGGAAACCGCCGTTTCCAACGTTTCAGACGGCCTCAAATACCAACAAGACGACCTCTTTGCCGAAACACCGTCTACCAATCAAACCCAATCCGTTCCGCTCCACAAGCCCTACCGCCTGCCGACCCACTGCCCCATCTGCCACAGCGAAATCGAACGCGAAGAAGGCGAAGCTGTCGCCCGATGCAGCGGTGGCATGCTTTGTCAGGCGCAACGCGCGCAAGGCTTAATCCACTTCGCCTCACGCAAAGCCATGGACATCGACGGACTCGGTCAAAAACAAATCGAGCAGCTTGTCGCCCAAGACCTCGTCCGCCATTTCGCCGACCTCTACCGCCTCGACATCCCGACCTTGCAAAAAATGAAGGAAACGGCGGATAAAGTGTCGTCTGAAAACGAAAACGGCGACGCCGAAACAGTTTCAGACGACCTGTCTGAACTCAATACCCAAAACGGCAAAAAACAGCCGACCAAGTGGGCGGAAAACATCCTCGCAGGCATAGAAGCCAGCAAAACGCCCGAACTCGCCCGCTTCCTGTTCGCGCTTGGCATCCGCCACGTCGGCGAACGCACCGCTAAAACGCTGGCGCAGGCATTCGGCTCGCTGGAACACGTCCGCCGCGCACCCGAACCCATCCTTGCCTGCCTGCCCGACATCGGCACCGTCGTCGCCCGCTCCATCGCCCACTTCCTCTCCCAAGACGCGCAACAGGCGATGATAGACGAGCTGCTTGCCGCAGGCGTTGCCCCGCAAACCCAAGCCGTTACCATCCCGCCCGCCCGCCACGCCGAGCCGCAACGTTGGATTGCCCGCCTGCCCAGTTTCAAAATCAGCGAAAACAAAGCCCAAGTATTATGGGAACTCGCCGGCAAAAGCATAGAGGGCCTGCAAACCGACAAAGCCCTCCCCGCCGACTGGCAAACATGGCGCAGCGAAGCACAAAACGCCACCCTGCTCGAAAACCTGAAAACCTTCTTCGCCCAAACGTCGTCTGAAAACCAAGAAGCAACGGTTTCAGACGACCTAAACGAAGCCGTAGCAGGCAAAACCTTTGTGTTAACCGGCACCCTGCCAACCCTCAAACGTGACCAGGCCCAGGCCCTGATCGAAGCCGCAGGCGGCAAAGTTTCCGGCAGCGTGTCCAAAAAAACCGACTACGTCGTCGCCGGGGAAGCCGCCGGCAGCAAGCTAGAAAAAGCCAACGCCTTGGGTGTGGCGGTTTTGAGTGAGGAAGAGCTTTTGGCGATGCTGGATTAAGCATTTATTAAGGATAACCGAGCCAATTTTCCGACTGTCCAAATCGTTGATTCTGTTCTCAATCAATTTGGCAACTTATCGGGGAATGAACACTCTAAATCTATTGAACGCCTTTTAAATGCCTTACCTTTTTGCCGCCGACAATGTGGCAACCAAGTCAAACCTAGACAACCGAGGTCGTCTGAATTTTCGATTCGACAATCAAATAGAAGGAAACTGAATGAAACCGATCAAAAAAGCCGTCTTCCCCGTAGCCGGCATGGGTACGCGCTTTCTACCCGCTACCAAAGCCAGCCCGAAAGAAATGCTACCCATCGTCGACAAACCGTTGATTCAATATGCGGTAGAAGAAGCAGTAGAAGCAGGCTGTACCGAAATGGTGTTCATCACCGGCCGCAACAAACGCAGCATCGAAGACCATTTCGACAAAGCCTACGAGCTGGAAACCGAGCTGGAAATGCGTCAAAAAGACAAACTGCTGGAACACGTCAAAGACATCCTGCCTTCCAACATTACCTGTCTTTACATTCGCCAGGCCGAAGCTTTAGGCTTGGGACACGCCGTATTGTGCGCCCGCGCCGCAGTGGGTGACGAACCCTTCGCCGTCATTCTTGCCGACGACTTGATTGACGCGCCCAAAGGCGCGCTGAAGCAAATGGTCGATATCTACAATCAAAGCGGCAACAGCGTTTTGGGCGTGGAAACCGTCGATCCGTCGCAAACCGGCTCGTACGGCATTGTTGAAGTGGAAAAACTGAAAAACTTTCAAAGAATTACCAATATCGTCGAAAAACCGAAACCCGAAGAAGCGCCGTCCAACCTTGCCGTTGTCGGCCGCTACATCCTGACCCCGCGCATTTTCAGCCTTCTGGAAAACCTGCCGCGCGGTGCGGGCAATGAAATCCAACTGACCGACGGCATTGCCCGCCTGTTGGATCACGAGTTCGTCCTCGCCCATGCCTTCGACGGCAAACGCTACGACTGCGGCAGCAAACTGGGTTATCTCGAAGCCACTGTCGCCTACGGCTTGAAACATCCGGAAACCGGCGCGCAGTTCCGCGAACTGCTGAAACAATACATGCCCCAATAAAGCAAATGACAAAAAGGTCGTCTGAAAGTTTCAGACGACCTTTTTGTTTGTACGGATACACGGTTTTCTGTATAAAAACCAAAGTGTAATGCTTAAAGCTTAAAGCGGCCCCCGCAAATCTTCCTGCGTATTGCAGCTGAAAAAAACATGTTCCGAACCAAAATGCACCGATCTCGCCCGTTGCTGATGCAGCCAGCCGCTCAAGGTTTTCATCCCCGAATACAGATACGGGACGGTGCTTTGCAGGATTTGCGGACGGATATACATTACGTTGTAATGCGGCGTGACCGGTGTTTCCACATAAAACGCATTGCACAAAGGCGTGCGCTTGGAAACCGTTTCAAATTTCGCCACCAAATCAGGCGGCAGCGCAGGCATATTGCACGGCACCACCAGCAGCCAATCCGCCGCCGCAATCTGCAAATCATTGGCAGCCGTACACAAAGCCGCCAGCGGTCCCAAATGCTGCCATTGGCGCGAATCGGCAAAAATATGCGCACTACGGCGAGCATATTCCTCCAAATTCCGGTTGGCGCTGATGGCAATGTGTTCAACTTGTGGACGCAACGCTTCAATAACATGATCAATCAAAGGTTTGTCACGCCACAATACTAATCCTTTATCCGTCCCTCCCATTCGCTCTCCCTGCCCGCCGGCCAATATCAATGCGAAGGTTTTCATTTTGGTAGTCCTTTGTGAAGTCGCTGGTTTTGTGTGCCCATACTGTTAATCGGCTGATTCTTATGTTTTTAATTCGTAGATGTTATGTTCCTACCGATTCCCTGCGAAATCGGTACATCATCCCAGGTCGTCTGAAAAGACGGTTGCCCGCGATAAAATTCATATAAAGTGAATTTTATCATAACACGATTTTACATTAAAGCGCATATCACCTCATTCACACCAAATTCCCCTTCGGACAGGTTGTTTCCCCGCCTAAAGGATGATATGTTTATAACATTTGGCAACAAAACGCCCTTCCTTTATTCCATGAGCTTACGAACCCTATTTTCAGGCGGCCTGAGCCTGTCCTCACGATTAAAACTGCTGACTGTCTTATGGGTTGGTTCGGCTTTATTGTCCGTCATCCTGACCCTGATTTTATCGCTGAGGCTGGAAAACGCAGCCACCGTCATTGATGATGCCGCAAGCTTGAGAATGCAGGTTTACCGTTTGGCTTATATGGCAAGCGAACGCACCCCGCAAGCGCAAATCGACAACCAATTGCGCGAATTTGAAGGAACACTCCTGCGCATCACCCAAAGCGATGCCATCTATCCCCTGATGCCTTCGGAAACACCGCCGGCCTATGGCCTGATTCAATCCATGCTCTTAATCGACTGGAAATCAAACATCCAACCCGCGCTGAAACGTTACCGCAGACCGACGCAGATCGAACTCTACCGCTTTGCCGGCAATATCGAATTGTTCTTACAGGCATTGGAAAACGCCAACGAAAAAAACACCTTATGGCTGCGCCGTTTCCAAATGGCGATGATGCTGATGATTTTTGTCGCCGCAGGTTTAATGATTGTATGGCACTACGCTTGGATTATCCGTCCGCTTGAAACCCTGCGCGACGGCGTGGAAACCATCAGCCAAGGCCGATTCGGCGTACAAATCGATACCGAACAGATTCAAGAGTTTGCGCAAGTCAGCAAAGGCTTCAATCAAATGAGCAGTCGTCTGAAAGTCCTCTATACCGATTTGGAAGGACAAGTCGCCAGACAAACCCAAGACCTCGCCCGTCAAAACCGTGACCTGACCCTGCTCTACCAAACCACGCGCGACCTGCACCAAACCCTAACCCCGCGCGAAGCGGCAGAAGAATTCCTCGCACGGACCCTGCCTGCCGTTTCCGCAAGCGCAGGCAGCATCCGCCTTTTAGACAACGACCGTAAAAACACAAACCTTATTGCCTCCATCGGACTGTCTGAAGCCGAAGACAGAGATTCGGATACCGAACAAACCCAACCTGAAGAAGAAACACCCCTATTCAAACATACCGTCGTTTTCCCCATCACCTATCAAGAAGAAGAACTCGGCATCCTGACCCTATATTTTTCAGACGACCTCACACTTAACGACAACGACAACGAACTCCTGCGTACATTATGCGGTCAATTAGGTGTATCCATCGCCAGCAGCCGTCTCGAACAAGAGCGGCGCCTGCTTGCCGTACTCCAAGAGCGCAACCTGATTGCCCAAGGTTTGCACGACAGCATCGCCCAAGCATTGACCTTCCTCAATCTTCAAGTTCAAATGCTGGAAAGCGCGTTCCATGCCAACCAGAAAGAACAAGCCGAAGAAAACATCCGCTTCATCAAAGACGGCGTGCAAGAATGTTACGAAGACGTGCGCGAACTCCTGCTGAATTTCCGAACCAAAATCAGCAACAAAGACTTCCCGGAAGCCGTAACCACCCTGCTGTCCAGGTTTAAACGCCAAACCAAAATCAATGTCGAAACAGTATGGCAGGACGACGGCCGCACATTAAACGATGACGAACAGCTGCAAATCATCTTCATCCTGCAAGAAAGCCTGTCCAACATCCGCAAACACGCCAAAGCCCAACACGTCAAAATCAGCATGCTCAACCAACAAAACTTTACCCTGAGCATCGAAGACGACGGTATCGGCTTTAACCTGCAACACCTGCACAAACTCTCCGGCGAACATGTCGGACTCGGCATCATGCAAGAACGCGCCCGCCGCATCAATGCCAACCTAGACATCCAATCCCAGCCCGAACAAGGCACAACCGTTACCTTAACCTTACCGCAACACAAGAGAACGACCCATGACTATTAAAATCATCCTCATTGACGACCACACACTCTTCCGCAGCGGCATCAAAGCCCTGCTCTCCCGTCAAAGCGACTTCGAAGTCATCGGAGAAGCCGCCGACGGTTTGTCCGGCGTCAAAATGGCGGAACAGCTCAAACCCGACGTCGTCTTACTCGACCTTGACATGCCCGTCATGAACGGTCGCGAAGCACTGGCACAAATCTTGGGCGTCAACCCGAACCAAACCGTCATTATGCTGACCGTTTCCGAAGACAGCGACGACCTGACCGAATGTATGCGCATCGGCGCACGCGGCTTTTTGCTGAAAAACATCAACGCCGACTTCCTGCTCGACAGCATCCGCAAAGCCGTGGACGGCGACAACGTCTTCTCTCCCGAAATGACCACCCGCCTCGTCCAATCCCTGATTTCCCCGTCCGCACCACGCACCGACCAGGCACTCTCCACCCTCACCCCGCGCGAACTCGAAATCCTCGGCTACCTCGCCGCCGGACACAGCAACAAAGTCATCGCCCGCCATTTGGACTTGGCAGAATCCACCGTCAAAGTCCACGTCCAAAACCTGTTGCGCAAACTCAACCTCAGCAGCCGCGTCCAAGCCGCCGTTTACGCCGTCCAACACAAAGTCCCACAGCCTGAAATCAATTAAACGGCTCAGGATACCGATGCCAAGGCGGTAAAAACAAAAAAGGTCGTCTGAAAACGGGCAGAACGAATTTCGCTCCAACGTTTTTCAGACGACCTTTTCCATCAAACAGGTGTAAAAATGAAGATACTGATTTATTCGGTTTTATAGTGGATTAACTTTAAACCAGTACGGCGTTGCCTCGCCTTGCCGTACTATCTGTACTGTCTGCGGCTTCGTCGCCTTGTCCTGATTTAAATTTAATCCACTATACTTCCCATCAGCTTGCTTGTCCTGCCAGCTCATCGGCTTAATGCTCCCCAAAACACGCCGACTCAGCAAAACAACCATATTCGATGCACCGATAAACCGTGTCTACCAAACCATTACCGACAATCAACATTGGCAATACCGCTCTTCTTTGGACAATTTACAAATTATCAGCCAAGAAAAGACGAAAAAATAACCGCTCGAAAGCGGTTAGATTTTGACGGAGAGACACAAACCAAAGGATTAATGCATTGTTTTATATCATTAAAATAATCAAGAAATGAGGATATACCCCCAAATAACCCCCCATTTTGTCAAAGTCAAAATTTTTCAGGGGTAAGCATTACTCCACTTTAGCTGTTCGCCATCAGATTAGCGGCTGATATTCAGTTCCGCCGTTTTGCCTGTCTTAGCAAGCATGGTTAATAACGCATCTATCGTGAACTTGCTGATTTTGCCGTTTACCAAATCGGAAACACGGGGGCGGCTGGTGTTAAAGATTTCTGCCGCCTGTTCCTGTTTCAAGTTCTGCTCTTTTATCCATGCGCTGACGCTTTCGGCAAGTTGTAACTTGGTTCTGATAATCATATCGCTATGTGCCTTGAGTTTGGCGGCTTCGTCAGGCTGAAAACCCAAATCGGCAAAAACATTACCGCCTACCGGTGTAATATGCGTGGTTTTCGATGTCATTTTTCTATCTCCTGTATCAATGCCCTATATCGGCTCTTGATGATTGCAGTGTCTTTCGGGGCGGTTTTTTGGCTCTTCTTTTGGAAGCTGTGCAATACATAGACGGCTTTTTCAAACTTAGCCACATAAACCACTCTAAACGCCCCGTCGGGCAAACGTTTTCTAAGTTCCATAACCCCGTTGCCAAGACTAATCATCGGTTTGAAGTCTGTCGGCTCTAAGCCATTTTGGATCAATCCCAATTCATAGCCGAAATGCCTTACCGCTTCAATCGGAAAGGCTTTTAGGTCTTCTAGCGATGTATCACGCCATTCAATCGGCTTCTCTCTGTTCATGTATCAAATTTTATACAGATAAGCAGCAAGAGGCAAGAATAAAGAAAAAGCGTATATATACAAAAAAACGCAAAATCGTTTGGTACCTTTGGTACCAATGGCTAAAAGCCTTGCCAGTCATGGCTTTCACGGTACCAAAACACATATCTTAACTTTGGTACCGTTTGGTACCGCTCCTATTTTTTGGGCATAACCATATGAATATAAAGGGGTACCAAATGGTACCAAATCGGTACCAAGTAAATTTATGTTCATTTGGTACCGTTTTTTCTTTATTTTTATATTGATATTCATATGGTTATAAATGTAAAGTTTTGTGGTTCCAAAGGTACCAAATGATTTTGCCTCGCGCATAGGGTTTTATCTGTCCGCGCGTCTTGGTCTTCTTTTCCCTTTTTATGGACTCTAAAAATTCGTTGTATGGCTCGCGCGCGCGTATTTGTCTTGAAATTATTTATCCCTCGTCTGTCTTTGTCGGTCATGGCGGAAATAGGGCGTAATTGCGCCGTAGGCGCGTTTTGCTGTTTGGGTATGGATTGGTATCGGGCAGGGGATGAATAGCCCTAATTCCCGAAAATTAGGGGCTTGTCATCGGTTTTATGGCGGATGGGATGGATTGTCTGAAGTAATAGGCGTAAAAAAGCCCGCCTGTATCAGTCATGGCGGGCTTGGTGGGCGTTTTAAATTAACCCCATGTAAACGGTCAGTTGTCCAGTTCCATATTGGGGGTCAGCACATAAAACCAGCCGTTCCCTTTCCGTCGGTGTTGGTAGCCTTTGTTTTTATGGTTGTATTTCAGCAATCCCCCGTCTGACAACACACGGCAAACTTTTAATTCATCGAAGCTTTGGGCGATTTCATCGGCAAAGACGCGGCGGATCACCCATAATTCCAATTTCTCCCCCTCCTGTTTCCGATAGCCTGCGTGGTCTTTGTTGGTACTTTTATCGCTCCAATCCGTAAACCTCATGCCTAACGCGTATAGGTCGATAAAGTCCTCCGCCTGCTCGATAATTCTGCGGTCTTCGTGTTTCCCCGCTCCGTTGGTTTCCAGCCATTCATCAAAGCATTGTTTCACGCCTGCCATGCCTACGCCTGCGGC
>CAUSDA010000063.1:0-15525 GCA_963529965.1 uncultured Neisseria sp. | reverse complement strand
TTACGCCCGATTTAACGATGCACTACTGTCCTATTTTGATTTTAATTGACTATATTGTCTGACATGGTTAGACAGCAGATTTCGCGGGCAAAGCCCACGCTACAAATTTGGTTTGACCCAACCTACTTGAATTAAACAAAAAGGTCGTCTGAAAACCTCAACATTCGGTTTTCAGACGACCTTTCGCTCAGTTCAACGTAGAAAATCGATCCCAACGCCGTCAGGCATTATTCATAAACTTTCAACAACTCTACTTCAAACACCAATGTCGCGTTAGGCGGAATCACGCCGCCGGCGCCGCGTGCGCCGTAGCCCATTTCGGCGGGAATGGTCAGCTTGCGTTTGCCGCCTTCCTTCATGCCGCCGAAACCTTCGTCCCAGCCTTGAATGACCTGACCCACGCCCAGCGTAATCGTCAGCGGCTGACGGCGGTCGAGGCTGGAGTCGAATTTGGTGCCGTCTTCCAGCCAACCAGTGTAATGCACGGTAATTTCCTTGCCTTTCACGGCCTCTTTGCCGTGGCCTTCCTGCAAATCTTCAATAATCAAACCGCTCATGTTTTATCCTTTCATAGCGTTTTCAATCGGTTAACAATATCGACTCTTCGATATTCCGCGCTGAAGGGTATCATAGCTGCCGTTTCCGATAAAGCAAAAGGTCGTCTGAAAACGGATGGATACGTTTTCAGACGACCTTTCAACTTATCGTCAACCGATGGGCAATCAATTTGAGCCGTTTTGCAACGAGCGGGCATAGGTGTCGTTGTAGCCGATGTCGGTGATTTCGCGCACGCCTGTGGCAGGTGCGGTGAATTTCACGCGGTCATCATCCTTACGCATATCGTGCGCATCGTGATATTCGACTTGGGTTAAACCCGGAATGGGACCGGAGTCGTTGGCATGGTTCCATTCAGGAATGCGGCTGTCGGCGAAAGATGTGGCGGCGGCAACGGCGATGAGGGAGGCGAAGAGTGCTTTTTTCATGATACTTTCCTTATGATGTTGAATATAAAAGATGAACTGCGTAGGCGTTCAAGCGATGGAAAGCATTTTATTGATTTCTTTTTGATTGATAAATATCTATTTTGTTGAAAGAATATTTACCAATAAGAAACAATATGCCCTAGCCCGTTTTCAGACGACCTCCGGTCAAAACTTATCCACAATGGTGCAGCGGCGTAGCCCATTCTTGTTTCACGGTTTTATAGTGGATTAAATTTAAATCAGGACAAGGCGACGAAGCCGCAGACAGTACAGATAGTACGGCAAGGCGAGGTAACGCCGTACTGGTTTAAAGTTAATCCACTATATTTTTTTCGTAGCGTCGCCATGCCTGTTCGTGGAAATAGAAAACGACGGTGTTGGCAAGCGGTTCGACCAGCGCGACTGCGCTTGAGATGCCGATGCTGCCGGTCAAAATACAGGCAACGCCAAACGCAGTGGCGAAATGTAAAATGGCAAAGGTCATGGTTTTAATCATGATGGTTTCCTGATATGGTGATGTCTGTATGATTCGGATAATAACTATTCTCAACTACGCCGTATATTTTGAATATTTTATTCAAAATTAGTTTATCTAAATCATTATTTTATTTTTGATAGGTGAAATATGAATCCACTGTGCATTGCCGTTCTCGACCGCGACACGCTTGCCGACCGTCCGTTTGATTTTGATTTTCCGCATACTTTAAGCAGCTATGGTTCGACTGAGGCGCATCAGACCGCCGAGCGCATACAGGGCGCGGACATCATCATTACCAACAAAGTCGTGATTTCCGCCGAACACATCGCCGCCAACCCGCAGCTCAAACTGATTGCGCTAGCCGCGACGGGCGTCAACAATGTTGACCTTGCTGCCGCTAAGCAAGCGGGCGTGAGCGTGTGCAACATCCGCGCTTACGGCAATGAATCCGTGGCGGAACACGCTTTTATGCTGATGATTACCCTGATGCGCAACCTGCCTGCCTATCAGCGAGACGTTGCAGCAGGCTTGTGGGAAAACTCGCCGTTTTTCTGCCACCTCGGCGCACCGATGCGCGATTTAAACGGTAAAACACTGGCGATTTTCGGTCGCGGCAATATTGGTAAAACGCTGGCAACTTATGCGCAGGCTTTCAAAATGAATGTCGTGTTCGCCGAACATAAACACGCCGAAACCGTCCGCGACGGCTATGTTTCCTTTGACGAAGCCATCCGCTCCGCCGACGCGCTGTCGCTGCATTGCCCGCTCACGCCGGAAACGGCAAATATGATAGGCGAAGCCGAGTTGCAACAGATGAAGCCCGGCGCCATCCTCATCAACTGCGGGCGCGGCGGCTTGGTTGATGAAGCCGCTTTGGTTGCGGCGTTGAAATACGGCCAAATCGGCGGGGCAGGTTTTGACGTGTTAACACAAGAGCCGCCGCGCGACGGCAACCTTCTGCTGAAAGCTCGACTGCCCAACCTCATTGTCACGCCACACATTGCATGGGCAAGCCAAGAGGCCGCCAACCGTCTGTTTGACATCCTTGTGGACAACATCAACCGCTTCGTCGCAGGCAATCCGCAGAATCTGGTTTGATGCCGATAACCCTAGTCCTGTTGATAATTTTGTGAACAATTTAAAAGGTCGTCTGAAAATTTTCAGACGACCTTTTTGTATATTGATAGTTTTCAATGAATTAGGTTTTATTTGATTAAATTGGAGCGGGCTTCGGATTGTGGATAAGTTGTGAGCAATCCGTGGATTTTATTAAAAACCGATGTTTTGAAACGGCAAAGGTCGTCTGAAACCAAAATTTTGGTTTCAGACGACCTTTCGCGTATGGATAAGGTTTAATCTTATTTGCCGATGCAGAAGCGCGAGAAAATCACGCCCAGCAAATCGTCGGCGGTGAATTCGCCGGTGATTTCGCTGCACGCGTTTTGGGCGAGGCGCAGGTGTTCGGCAAAAAGCTCGATTTGGTTGTTGTCGCAGAGGGCGGCATTTTCCAGCTCGGCTTCGGCTTCGTGCAAGGCGTTGAGGTGGCGGCTGCGGGCGAGGAACAGGCTTTCGCTTTCGCCCTGCCAACCGACTTCCTGCAACAGCGCGTGTTTGAGCAAGTCGAGACCCGCGCCGGTTTTGGCGGACAGGCTGATGACGGTGTCCGCACCGGTTTGCGCGAGGCCGTCTGAACGGACGGCGACGGGTTCGCCGGTCAGGTCGGCTTTGTTGTGGATTTCGATTTTTTTCAAACCTTCGGGCAGGCTGTTCAAAATGGCTTGGGTTTTGGCGTTCATGCCTTCGCGCGGGTCAATCAGAATCAGGGCGACATCGGCTTCGGAAACGGCTTTGCGGCTGCGCTCGATGCCGATTTGTTCGACCACGTCGTCGGTTTCGCGCAGGCCGGCGGTGTCGATGATGTGGACGGGCACGCCGTCGAGGGTGATTTGTTCGCGCACAGTGTCGCGGGTGGTGCCGGCAATGTCGGTTACGATGGCGATATCGTCGCCCGCCAAGGCGTTGAGCAGACTGGATTTGCCGACGTTGGGCGCGCCGACGAGGACGACGTTCATGCCTTCGCGCAAAATCGCGCCTTGTTCCGCGCTGGCGAGCACGGTTTTCAGACGGCCTTGCAGGGCTTGGAGCTTGCCGCGCGCGTCGGCGGCTTCGAGAAAATCGATGTCTTCTTCGGGAAAGTCCAGCGTGGCTTCGACCAGCATCCGCAAAGTAATAAGGTCGTCCACCAGCTCGTGTATGTGTTGGGAAAACGCGCCTTTGAGCGAACGCAACGCCATGCGTGCGGCGGACTTGCTGGAGGCGTCGATGAGGTCGGCGACGCTTTCGGCTTGGGCAAGGTCGAGTTTGTTGTTGAGGAAGGCTCGTTTGGTAAATTCACCCGGCTCCGCCATGCGTGCGCCCAGTTCGAGGCAACGCGAGAGCAGCATGTCCATTACGACAGGGCCGCCGTGTCCCTGCAATTCAATCACGTCTTCGCCGGTAAAGCTGGCGGGCGCGGCGAAGTAGAGCATGATGCCGTTGTCTATCGGCTGCCCGTCGCCGCCGAGAAAGTCGGTGTAAAGCGCGGTACGCGGTTTGGGCGTTTTGCCGCCGCTGAGGGTTTGCGCCAAAGGCAGCAGGTTTTTGCCGGAAAGACGGATAACGCCGACGCCGCCGCGTCCGGGGGCGGTGGCGATGGCGGCGATGGTGGGTTGGGATGCGGACATGGCTGGCTCGTATCGGAAATTTAATGGACGGTATTATATAGTGATTTCACAATGATAAAGGTCGTCTGAAAACCTTGCTGTCGGTTTTCAGACGACCTTTTGATGTATTTTTTCCGAAAGGAAGGAATCAGCGTTTTTTCTTCGCGTTTTTCTTTTCGGCGGCGGCAAGGCGCATGGCGACGAATTCGACCATCAGTTCTTTTTTCGTCCAGAAGAAGTTTTTCATTTTTTCCAGAGAATAGATTTTGCGCACCATCATGGGCAGGCCGGCATGGATGATGGCGGCGACTTCGCCGTTGCGGGTTTCGTCCGCCATGGCGGTTTTGAGGTCGGTCTGGTTGGCGGAGAGGTAGTCGCCGAGTTGTTTTTGAACGCTGGTGCTGATTTCAAATTGCTTAATCATGTTTTCTTTCCGTTTTGTGTTTGTTCCGCGAGGTATGGCGGCTATTGGTTTTAATTACATGTGCATTTTAACAAAGTTTAATTTTATTGCATATCAACTGTTCGAAATTATGACGTGATTTACAATTTTTCGGGCGTAAAACAGACAGTCGTTGACATAAAGAAAACAGCCGCTGCGGTTTGGCGGGTAAAATACGCGTTTTCGAGCGTGAGGTCGTCTGAAAATGTATTTGTGGTTTAAGCTCTTGCATGTGTTTTTTGTGATTTCGTGGTTCGCCGGGCTGTTTTACCTGCCGCGGATTTTTGTGAATCTGGCGCAGGTTGAGGCGGCGGAGCAGCCGGTGGAATATGAGCGGCTCTCGGCGATGGCGCGGCGGCTGTATAAGTTTATGTCGCCGTTGGGGTTCGGGACGCTGGTGTGCGGCATGGTGATTCCGTTTGTGACGGGCTGGTGGGGGCAGGGCTGGCTGCATGTGAAGCTGTTGATGGGCCTGCTGCTTTTGGCTTATCAATTTTATTGCGGCGCGCTGCTTCGCGGCTTTGAGGAAAAACGCAATACGCATTCGCACAAGTGGTACAGGGTGTTTAACGAAGTGCCTGTATTGATGATGGTCGTCGCTTTGTATATGGTGGTGTTCAAGCCGTTTTAAGGTGTGTGCGAAACCTGCAAAACCTGTTTTCAGACGACCTTCTTTTATATTGGAATCAAACAGATGACTATTGAAATCGAACGCCGCTTCCTGTTGAAAAACGATGACTGGAAGCGCGAAGCCTCTGCGCCGCAAGTGTTGCAGCAGGGCTATTTGAGCGTGGAAAAAGAGCGCACCATCCGCGTGCGCATTATTGACGACAAGGCTTGGCTGACTTTGAAAGGCTATATTTCGGATGTCAGCCGCAGTGAGTTTGAATACGAAATTCCTTTGGCGCACGCGCGGCAGATGATGGAGACGATGTGTCCGTTTAAGATGGAAAAACACCGTTATCGGGTGGAATTTAAGGGCGTTGTGTTTGAAATCGACGAGTATTTCGGCGATAACGCGCCTTTGGTGGTGGCGGAGGTCGAGCTGCCTGCGGAAGATGCACCGTTTGAAAAACCGGACTGGCTGGGCGCGGAGATTACGTCGGAAGGAAAATTTACCAATGCGTATTTGAGCAAGCATCCTTATTCGACTTGGTAGGCGGGTTTGGGAATAACGGTACGCCGCTGATACTGGACGCGGATTGTAGGATTGTAGGATTGTAGGATTGTAGGATTGTAGGATTGTAGGATTGTAGGATTGTAGCGTGGGCTTTGCCCACGAAAAACGGCTTGAACGATTGTTCGGTTCGGGATTTGATCGGCAGACTCGTGGGCGAAGCCCACGCTACGGCTGGCTTAATTTAATTCACTGTATCGGCTGTTTGAGAATCACAAAGGTCGTCTGAAAACTGTTTTTCAGACGACCTTTGTGATTTTATTGATTCATCGCATCGCTGGCGGACGGTTTGACGGCAAACCGCCTGTTTTTTTTATCGGATGCGGGTGTAATGGACGAACGCGTAGCCTGTGCCGTTGGCGGAGGTGTGGATTTCGCGGGCGGCTTCGCGCCATTCTGATGGCGAAAATTCGGGGAAAAACGCATCGCCTTGGACGTCTAATGCCACTTCGGTAATCCGCAAATCGCTGGCAAGCGGCAGGGCTTGGGCATAGATTTGTGCGCCGCCCATGATGATGACTTCTTCCGCAGCGGCACATAATGCCAAAGCTTCTTCAAGGCTGCCAACGGTTTCCGCGCCTTCTGCCGGATAATCTGCCTGACGGCTGATGACGATATTGCGGCGGCCGGGCAGCGGCTTGCGGGGTAGGGATTCCCAAGTTTTCCGCCCCATCACGACGGGTTTGTCGAGGGTATAGGATTTGAAAAATGCGAAGTCCTCGGGCAAGTGCCAAGGCATGGTGTTGTTGATACCTATGCAGCGGTCGGGCGCGCAGGCGGCAATCAGGGTGATTTTCGGCATGGGTGGTCTTTTGATTGAGAAGTAGCTGTATTGTAAACGATATGTAAACTCAGGTGTTTAAAAGGCGGCATAAAAACCATATGGCAATGAATGATAACTATTATTTTAGAATATAGTGTTTAGTTTCAAAATAATGCTCAAAACTATTAATATGTAGACAAAAATTTACATACCGTTTATCATTAAAATAGACCGCTTAGATAGTCCTTTATTTATTTGAGATTTTGCATTGTTTGATGCACAAGGGAGCAGTTTATGGCAGGCTCTTATGCCTTATATCGTTGCGCGGTATTGTCCACGTCGAGTGGCTCTTTGTCGGGCATACTCGATCGGGACAGCCCGATTCAGATTCTGCATCTGAATGTATTTATGGAACAACAAGAGTTCGCTGACGGACTGGAAATCAGTAATGAAGAATATTGCAATTGGCGCCGCGAGCATTTGGACAGCGATGTTTCTACAACACCGCCGTCGTCTGAAGATTTATTGAGGACTTTTCAATATTTGGTCGGTCAGGGTTATCACGAAGCCATTGTGACGACGTTGAGCCACAAATTAAGTGATTCTGCCGATATGGTGCGTCAAGTTGCCGAGCAGGTTCCGCAGTTGAAAGTCCATGTCGTCGATACAGGGACATGCTGCATGCCCGAAGGCTTTTTTGCTTTGGAAGCAGACCGCCTGTTGCGCGAAGGAAAAACGCCGACGGAAATCGTTGCTTACTTGGAAGGTTTAAAAGAACGTTGCAACATCATTTTCGGACTGTCCACAATCAAATCCCTTGTCGGCAGCGGCACGATGGCAAGATTGGGCGCTTCGTTGTGCGACTGGTTGGGGCTGCGCGCCGTATTGCGCTTTTCGCAAGATCAGTTGTGCCGGGTCGAATCCACTTCCGATGACGAAAAAATGTTTGATGCCATCATCGACCAAGTGTTGAAACTGATGCAAGGCAAAACAAGGGAACAGTTTATCCTTGGCGGTCTTTATACGGGCGAACGCGAGCGGTATCGGATATTTGCAGAACGCTTCTTCAAGCGGACCGGTATCTGTTTGGATGATGGCGTTCCCGTATCGCCGGTAGTGGCAGTACACGTCGGCATCTGCGGCGTCGGCGTCGGCATGGTCGAAAAACTCGAAGCGGCGGCATAAGGAGCAACACCGAATCTGCCTGCATTCCTGATGCTTATAGTGGATTAACTTTAAACCAGTACGGCGTTACCTCGCCTTGTCGTACTATCTGTACTGTCTGCGGCTTCGTCGCCTTGTCCTGATTTAAAGTTAATCCACTATATTAAGCGGCAATTCAACATTGTGTAAATTAAAAAAGGTCGTCTGAAACCCCGATTCAGGTTTCAGACGACCTTTTTTTGTCTGAGCTAACGGCTTATTGCTGCTTCGCCGCCCATTCCGCAGGCGTGGCGGCAACGGAAATCGACAGCGCGTGCAATTCGTTGCTGGCCAGTTGCGCCTTCAGACCGTCTTTGATCAGGCGGTGGCGGGCGAGGCGGGCTTTGCCTTCAAACTCGGAAGAGACGATGACGGCGAAGAAGTGATGTCCGTCGCCTTCGACTTCGACGTGTTCGCAAGCGGCGACGCCTTCAATCAGCGATTTGACTTGTTCTGGGGTAAGCATTTGTATTCCTTGTTTCAAAAACATTGCGGCATTATACAGAATAATGCCGCTTAACATCGCCAACTTGCTGAAGATGGTATCCGAAACATAATTCATTAATATTGAATTAACATAAGGATTACAGAGGTCGTCTGAAACGTTTTCAGACGACCTCTTTTCTTATTTTTGGATTCCGGATACTTAAAAATATCATTTTTTTAGTACGAGTGAATTCAGGCAAAAGGGTTTTGGCATATAAATTGCTCTCAGACAAAAGATAAAGTTTCACTTTGATTGCAAAATAAAGTTAAGAAAATAGAAGATATCAAAGATAAGCGGATAAATAAATAGCCAAAAGGTCGATAAATCAGTTTTTGGAGATTGTTATCTGAGGTATAGATAAATTCTGAAATTTGTTTGAAAGTGACAATATACGTCATATCCGTTGAATAAATTTTGCAATCGAAATATCAGTATCAAATACGATATTTTCATTTTTGGTTATTGGATTGGATGTTTGGAAAGCAGGTTATTACATCAATTCAATAATATATTAAATTTATTTGTTTAACATTTTAAATCAGAGAGTCAACATGAATAAAATCTATCGTGTCGTATGGAACGAAACCACACAGACGTGGAACGCGGTGGCGGAATTCGCCAAAGCGCATGGGAAAACGGCTTCATCAGGCATAGGCGGCATCGTTGCCTCCGTAGGCGTGCGCTTCGCGTTTACCGCCATCATGTCCGGCCTGCTGCTTGCCAGCGGTCAAGTCATGGCCGCAGCAAATAACGGTAAAACCCTTGCCAATAGCAAAGCCGTCACTGCGGCTGCCGAAGGTACCGACTACAACACCTGCTATTTCGATACCACCAGTTACAACGTGGTCTGCGGCGATGATACGACGACTGCGCTAGATTTCATTCCTCAAGACGGCGGACAACCTCCAAAACAAGGTAAATCTGTCTCCATCGGACAAGGAACCCAGACGCGTGGAGAAAGTAACGTCGCTATCGGTCCGAATTCGGCTACTGCCGAAACCGGCTCTATTGCCATCGGTTCTTCCGCCAATGCTGCCAAAAACCAGACTATTGCCATCGGTCAAGGTGCGGCAACGAAAGGTCAGGCTGACATTGCTATCGGTAAAGGTGCGGGTCCCGGTTCCAGTTCTGCAAACGGGCGAAACATCGCTATCGGTGAAAATGCGTTACAAAGCAGCACGAACAGCGATAACGTGATCGCCATCGGTACCAACGCAGGCAGTGGCAGTGACAGTACCCAGTCCATTTACATCGGTAATGGCGCAAACGGTATGGAAACTAAAAACGTCGCTATCGGTAACTTGGCGAAAACCAAAAGCGGCAGTGTCGGTATCGGTGACTCTTCAAATGCACAAGGCAGATCATCTGTTGCCATCGGTACCAGCGCCACTGTTACTGAAGCAGCAGGTAACGGTATTTCCATCGGTTTCAATTCCAATACTTCGGGTATGAGCGCCGTAGCCATCGGTGGTGCGAGTACCGTTGGCAAGGGTGCGAATGCATCAGGTGCAGCCAGCCTTGCGATTATGAGTACTGCCATTGCTACCGGACAACGGGCTATTGCCGTGGGTGAATCGGCTTTAGGTTCGGGCTCTTACGGCATTGCCATCGGTGGTAAAGCGAATGCGTTAGGTGCTTCCTCCATCGCAATTGGCGGCAGTCAGGATCCGACTAAAGGTACGAACGCAACCGGCAATTTCTCAACTGCTATCGGTTATGGTGCAAAAGCAGGCAATTCGGATGCTGTCGCCATCGGTTCGACCGCCAATGCCACCCTGAAAGATACCACTGCCGTCGGTAAAAACAGCACGGCAAACGGCCTGCGCGCGACAGCCTTCGGTGTAGACAGCAATGCAGGTGCTGAAAATGCCTTGGCAGTCGGTCCGCAAACTGCTGCTTCTGCCAAAGGCGCGATTGCCGTAGGTTTTGCCACTCAGGCAACCGGTTTGAGCAGCATCGCAGTCGGTAAAGAAGCCATTGCCACTACAGAGACTTCTACTTCACTTGGTCAAAACAGCCAAGCCATCGCCAACAACGCTGTCGCCATCGGTAACAAAGCCGTAGCAGCAGGTACGGGCAATATCGTAGTGGGTACGAACGCAGGTGTGTACGACGCTGCCGTTTCCGCAGGACGCACAGTCGGCGCGGACACCGTCTATATCGGCGCGGACAGCGGTCGCAATGCCTATACCAACGAACGCCAAATCTCCATCGGTAAAGGTACGGGCAACAACGCTACCGGCGTGGACAATATTGCCCTCGGCTTGCGTTCCGGCGCATTTGTGTCCGGTGCAAACAACGT
This sequence comes from uncultured Neisseria sp., assembly GCA_963529965.1. Taxonomy (GTDB): domain Bacteria; phylum Pseudomonadota; class Gammaproteobacteria; order Burkholderiales; family Neisseriaceae; genus Neisseria. Next base: position 4,988 of record CAUSDA010000063.1, on the reverse strand, counting down.
CGCTATCGGTAGGGAAGCAGGCATGGGTACGGATGCCCAAAAACTGAGCGTCACTTCCACTGTCGCCATCGGTGAGGCTGCAAAAGGCAGCTTCAGCAACACCGTCGCCATCGGTAAAACGGCCTTGGCAGAAAAAGAATCCGCAGTTGCCGTCGGTATGGTTTCCAAAGCCAGCGGCGACAATTCCGTCGCCATCGGTAAGACTGCCAATGCCAGCGCACACGAAACCGTTGCCATCGGTCACGAGACTGTTGCCGGAGCCGTTTCTTCCGTCGCGGTGGGTCAGCGTGCCAACGCATCGGGCAGTGAGGCGGTCGCATTGGGTATCGATTCCAATGCCTCCGGTCGTTTTGCCGTAGCCATCGGTAACATGGCGAAGGTAACCAACAGCAAGCTCAACGGCATTGCCATCGGCAGCAATGCTGTCGCTTCAGAAGACTATGCAATGGCAATGGGTCTTGACACCCAAGCAACGGGCAACAGCTCGATTGCCTTTGGTAATACGACTAAAGCACTTGCTGCAGAAGCTATTGCTATCGGTCATTCCGCCAATGCTGCGGAAGGCAATACTGTCGCCTTGGGTGTATCTGCGACTTCGGCAAAAGCAGGTGCGGTTACTTTGGGTGCATACACCAAAGCTGATGCCGTCAAAGCACTTGCCTTGGGTTACGAATCCCATGCCGTCAATGAAAACGATGTTGCTTTGGGTGGCGGCAGTTTGACCGAAGCGCACCACAATGGCGACTACACGCTGAATGGTAACTATACTGCTGCGGGAACAAGCTCTTACGGTACGGTTTCCGTCGGTAGCATCAATACCGCTGAAGCAGGAAAATCCAGCAATGCCTTCACCCGTCAAATTCAAAACGTCTCCGCGGGTGTTATCAGCGCAACCAGCACCGACGCCATCAATGGCAGCCAGCTTTACGCGACCAATTCTTACCTGCTCAACTTGGGTAAAAACGTCAAAGACGCCTTGGGTGGCAGTACTCAAATCGACGATGCAGGCAACCTGACCCTGAACAATTTAGGCGGTACAGGCAAAGCCAATGTCCACGACGCTTTGGAAGCGATGAACAAAAAAATCGACCAATTGGGCGGCGGCAGCTCCAGCCATTTTTACAGCGTTAATACGGCCTCTGATACCCGAGGCAACTACAACAATAACGGTGCGACCGGACTGGATGCTCTGGCAGCAGGCGCGGATGCCCAAGCTGCGGGCGATTTTGCCGTAGCCGTCGGTACAGGCGCGCAGGCGGTAATTTCCAACTCTATCGCCATCGGTAAAAACGCCTCCGTCGATGCAGATACCGCCTCCGTTGCCGCCGTCAACGGTGCGACCAAAGGTGAAGGCTCCGTTGCCATCGGTGCGAACACCAAAGCCAGCGGCACCAACGCTACCGCCGTCGGTCAAGCGTCCAACGCCTACGGTCAAAACTCCTTCGCAGGCGGTCAGTCTTCCAAAGCATTGGGCAAATCCAGCGTAGCGGTTGGTGACGGCGCAATCGCCAACCAAGATTCCTCCACCGCAATCGGCGCATACAGCCAGTCCACGGCGGCAGGTGCGACCGCGTTAGGCTTCAATACCCGCGCAACCGCTTCCGGTACTGTCGCGGCAGGTCGCAACAGCAAAGCCACTTCCAACAATGCTTTGGCATTGGGTAACGAAGCAGACGCGCAAAAAGACGACACCATCGCCATCGGCTACAACGCCCAAGCCACGCAAAACCGTGCCGTAGCCTTCGGTAAAAATGCCAAAGCCACCGCAGGCGACACCTTTGCCTTCGGTGATGCGGCAAAAGCTTCTGCAAGCAACGCTATTGCGCTCGGTAAAAACGCCAATGCCGCTCATGCAGACTCCATCGCATTGGGTGTCAATTCCGCAACTGAAGCAGCCGTTCAGACGACCTCTGCTACCGTTGGCGATTTGACCTTTGGCAACTTTGCAGGTAACGCACCTTCATCCACACTCAGCATCGGCACGGCAGGCAAAGAGCGTACGATTACCAACGTCGCCGCAGGCCGCATCAGCGACAGTAGCACCGACGCAGTAAACGGCAGCCAGCTTTATGCGACTCAAAACGTCATGAACAACATCGGTAAGAGCGCAGTCGGCGTATTGGGTGGAAACGCAGCCATTGCAAATAACGGCACTATTAAGATGACTGACATTGGCGGTACGGGTGAAAGCACTATTCATGATGCCATTGCTTCTATCAACAAAGCCTCTTACAAATCGTTCAAGCTGAATACGGCTAAAACCAACAATACCAATGGTGTTGCTGAAAACTATTCTTTGGAAGAAATTACCAATGGTGCGACCATTACGCTGGAAGCAGGTCAAAATATCCGTTTGAGCCAAAATAAAGGCGCAGTCAGCATCAATACAGTTGATGCTCCGACTTTTGCAGGCAAAATTACTGCAAATGGCGGTCTGGATATGGCAAACAACAAGATTATCAATGTTGCCAAAGGTAGCGATCCGTCTGATGCAGTGAATTTTGAGCAGTTATCGGATGCAATTAAAAACGTCCATGTAACTACATTGACTACGGTTAGTAATTCAACACCGTTCTCCTATATTGGTTCCAACGGCAAAATGTTGAGACGCGAAGTAGCCATTGATCCAAATACGCAAACACGCACCGTTAAGTTTGTCGATGTAGAGGATAACACTGACTATACAGGCAATGACGTAACGATTGCCGCATTGAATCCGACCGACCCTCAAACCTCGACTCCGACGACTATCGGTAATGTTAAAGATGGTCAGAAGCAAAACGATGCGGTAAACGTATCCCAGCTGGACAAAGTTGCCAAAGCACTTGGCACACAGGTTAATCCTGCTGACGGCTCTATTACTGCACCGAATTACACAGTTATTTCCGGCAATCCTGATAGTAGCAGCGTAGCGACTTACCATACTGTCGGAGAAGCATTAAGTGCGTTAAGCGATGCAGCACGCACACCGCTGACGTTTGCCGCTGATGCCGGTACGCCCTCAACTCGACGTTTGGGCAGCACTGTCACCGTTAAAGGCGGTGAAGCCGATGCAACCAAACTGTCCGACAGTAACAACATTGGTGTGGTTTCAGACGACACTACCGGCACACTCAACGTCAAACTGGCGAAAGAGCTGAAAGGTCTGACCTCGTCTGAATTCATCGACGCAGCAGGCGGCAAAACCACCGTTTCTGCAGACGGCGTGACCGTCGGCACGGCGGCAAACCCCGTCAAACTGACGACCGAAGGTCTGTCTAACGGCGGTAAGAAAGCAACCGACATCGCTGCCGGTGTGAACAATACCGACGCCGTCAACGTCAGCCAGCTCACTCCGTTGGCAACCGCATTGGGCGCAACCGTCAATCCGACTACCGGCGCAGTTGAAGTACCGAATCTGGTCGTAACCAAAACCGACGGTACGCAGGCTGCACCTGTCAACACCGTACAAGGCGCGTTGGACAACATCGGTACCGAGCTGCAAAAAGGCCTGACTTTCGGCGGCGACAACGCAGACAAGAATTTCGAGCGCAAACTCGGCAACCAAGTCTTGGTTAAAGGCGGTGCGGATGCGGCGAAACTGTCCGACAACAACATCGGCGTGGTTTCAGACGACCTTAACGGTACGCTCAACGTCAAACTTGCCAAAGATTTGCAAGGTTTGAACAGCGCACAATTTGAAACCGACGGCAACGTGACCACCATCAACGGCGGCAATGTTTCCTTGGCTGACAAAGACGGCAATATTGCCGAAACCACAGCAAACGGCATCACCCTGACTCCGGTGCCAAGCAGCGGCAAAGAAGCCGTCAGCCTGACCAAAGACGGTCTGAACAACGGCGGCAACAAGATTACTAAGGTTGCCGAAGGCACGCTTGCGGCTGACAGCACCGACGCTGTTAACGGAGCGCAACTGTACAAAGTTGATCAGAAAGCCAACACCAATGCCGAAAATATTGCTAAAGGTATCAATATCGGCGGTACAAGCGGCAGCAACAAGTACGCTCTGGGCGACACTGTCAACATCAAAGGCGACAGCAACATTGTCAGTGAAACCGTTGAAGGCGGCGTACAACTGAAACTTGCCGACACCGTCAAAATCGGACAAGACAGTGGCAAACCTGTCAGCATCGACGGCGTAAACGGCACAGTCAGCGGTCTGAGCAACACCACCTTGGGCGGTGCGGACTTCGCTACCAAAGGTCAAGCTGCAACTGAAGAGCAGTTGAACGCTACCCAAGCCAACCTGGCGAAAATCCTCGGCGGTAACGCAGCCAACAACAACGGCAACGTCAACTTCACCGACATTGGCGGTACAGGCAAAGACAACGTCCATGACGCCATTGCCGCAGTGAAAGAAACTGCCGAAAAAGGCTGGAACCTGAACGCCAACGACGAAACTTCGTCTGAAAAAATCGGCGCAGGCGACACCGTAACCTTCAAAGAAGGTAAAAACGTCAAAGTCAGCCGCAACGGTAAGAACATCACCGTAGCGACTTCAGACGACGTCTCCTTCGACAAAGTGACCGTAGGCGGCAACGTCCTGACCGACAACGGACTGACTGTGGGCAACGGCAAAGCAGGCAAACCTGTCAGCCTGACCAAAGACGGTTTGGACAACGGCGGCAATAAAATCGCCAACGTCGCCGCAGGCGAGGCAGATACCGACGCAGTGAACGTTGCCCAGTTGAAAGCCAATTCAGGTCGTGTGGAAAGCGGCGACGACAACATCGTCGTTGAAACCGACAAAACAGGCGGTTCTAACGTTTACAAAGTTTCTACCGCTAAAGACCTGAAGGCTGACAGCCTGACCGCGGGCGAGACCGTTGTGAACAACAGCGGCGTAACTGTCGGCGACAAAGTGGCGCTGGGCAAAGACGGTCTGAAAGCAGGCGATGTGAACATCACTGCCGACGGCATCAACGCGGGCAATAAAGCCATCAGCAACGTAGCCGCCGGTGTGAAAGACACCGATGCCGCCAACGTCG
>CAUSDA010000062.1:0-15911 GCA_963529965.1 uncultured Neisseria sp. | reverse complement strand
CCTACGCCGAACTGAACGGCAAACTCGGCAAACACCCGCTCACCCACCTCCTGCGACAACGCCTGCAAACCCTGCTCGCCGCCGGCTTCGCCACCCGCACCCCGTGGGCGCAATGGCCGCGCCTCCCCATCTACCTCAAAGCCATGACCCTGCGCCTCGAAAAATACAGCGGCAACCCCGCCCGCGACGCAGCCCGCGAAGCCGATATTCAAGAGCTGGAAAATATGTGGACAGAGAAAGTGAATGCGCTGTTAAAACAAGGATTAACCGTTTCAGACGACCTCGCTGCGTTTCGTTGGCAGATTGAAGAACTGCGCGTATCGCTGTTTGCGCAGGAGTTGAAAACGCCGTATCCGGTGTCGGTGAAGAGGTTGAGAAAAGTTTGGGAGAAATTATAAATATAAAGCAGGATCATCATTTATAGTTCGTGATTGATGATCCTGCTCTTTTAAGGCAATTTAGTTTCTGGCGGAAGAGGATGATCACTTTTATAAGATAAATCATCCAAAATAAATCGTTTATATCTTTTTAAAGTTGCAACTGAAATTCCTTCCTCTGGCAATATTAGAGGACCCACAACATCCATATTTGCCTCACGCATCTTTTCAGCGTATTCATTTGCAATTAACCTAACACTTTCTGAATCTTCTTTAGACATCTTTGATATATCATGCGCAACTATTATCAATAAATTTACAGAATAATTTTCATCTTCTTCTATCTCTTCATCAGGGGTAATTTCTACATAGATCCCTAAAATATACTCACTACCTTTTTCTGAAAATTTTCTGCGTTTATCTTTCTTCCATTTTTCATCAAAACGCCGATCAAATTCCGTGGGCAATGCAGGGCGTAGATAGCGGCCAGCTAACCAAGCAACAAATTCTTTTAAAGAATTTAATTCTAGTTTGATATAAGATTCAGGTCTTAAGCTCTCTGGAAAATTAGCTTTCGATAAGCAAATTTTCTCATGAGCCTGCATTTCCAAGGCTAAACGTTCTATTTGCCTCTCATTATTAACAATAGCTTCAATATGCAATTTCCTTGGATGTTTGTTATGAGCAAAATTTCCATCTATCTTATCTATTTTTCTTGCGATCATAAACTCAATCATAGGTTCTTGAGTATGAGCAATATCACAAGATTGTGAGGCTACAACCAAATAAATATCTTCAGTTATTCCAGCATCAGAATAATGGCTAATAAGGGTGTGTAAATCCTTTTGTTGGACGAACTCACCCTGTCTCCATCCCGCTGATTCCATCCAAGATCGCACCCTTTAAATCTCCAAGTAAGTTAAAATAATTCTGGTTCATATCGAGAATTTAAAAGATCAATGCGACTACCCGCAAATAATATCTGTTCGGCATTTAAATCCTCTTCTACTAATAGATCCATTATACTTTTATCATTAAGCATTTTTTTCTCTAAATCATGTTTATTTTTGCTGAACCCAGCATTTGACCAATTAGTTGCAAGCAAAAATAAATCAAAGATACGTTTTCTTTTTTCTGAAGATCGGATATTTCCTGTTTTCCAATTATGAAGTGTCTTACGACTCACTCCAATAATTTTTGCCAATTCATCATTAGATAAAGAAAAAGTATTTTTAATACTTTCTAAATTACTAGGTAATGTTTCTATAACTTCTAAAGATTTACTTATAATAGATCCTGAGCGACCAACCATTGTGCCAATAGTAGCTTCCAGATCAAAATTACCACTTTTGATGAATGTATATTCTTCAAAATTTTCATATGACTTTTTTGGAAATGAGATACTAGAATAGCCACTCAACATGAGGACCAAACCAGCCCCAACCAACCCAAAACTTGAGTATCTTGTGCCGTTAATTAGTTCCATTTTGATTTACCCTTATCAGTTGTGATATCCCAAAACGCTTTACGACTGTATTCATGCATTTTTTCTAACTTTAGAAGAAGATCATCTAATCTAAAGTCTGGATTATCACTTTCTTGCGATAAATTTATATCCCAAAAATGATCAAAATCCAAGAAAATTCTTGTTGTTATATGATTATTTACTTCTACTTTTATTGGTAAAATCATATCTGGCCACATTGGTGGAGCTTTATGTGCATACATAGAGCGCACAACCATGCAACCTTCAGCTGTTTCCAAGACAATTTCATTAGTATGTTGAGTCATCTCACCTACAGACGACAAAGAATTGCTCGCATATAAAAAATCTTGTACATATTCTTCAATATTCTCATTATTTTCTTTTATTATAGCATCATTGTATCTCAACCCAATCCTTAGCCATAAACTTGGATTTACAATTTTAATAAAAGCTTCTAGTGCTTTTTTACATTGCCTCTTGAAACCATCAAAACGATCATATTCACTCGTAACATAAACCAACCGATTAGAATTAAGAGTAATAGCTTGTTTCTTACTCTTTGATTGCAAAACCCATTCTGTTGTATTATTTATCCCAATACCACTCGGGGAAATTTGAAACTCTTGGTTTTGTTGTGTACTAATGAATGGGAACTCCTGACGGAGTTCATCTTGCAATGTTGGTATATATTTCTCCATTTCTAAAATAGGAGAAAAACGAAATTCTGCTAAAACAAATACTAATGGTTGTTGTGAGAGCTTTTGATAGGTTGTCATAATGGCACCTAATAATGATGTGTCAAGAGATACGAACCTATTTTACACATAAAATTACACATAGGGTAGCCCGTGCCATGTAAATAAGTCGTAGCTTATGTCTTTCGAGATGCCTATATATACGAAACACATAGAACCTAGACTTTACACGCAAAGTATGTGTAGAACGCACACACTCAGTCTTTCTAAACAACTCCCCTTTCTACCCACCCCAAAAGATCGTCTGAACCCCATTTTCAGACGACCTTTTGCCTCCTTACAAAACAAATCTTCCCTCTACCCTCTCCTCAAACGTCGTCTGAACCAGTAAACTTCCCATGTTTCAACAACTTCTTGGAAGCAAACCATGTCCGGTATCTACCTACCCCGCCTATTTCCGCCCCACATCGTCGAACGCGGTCTGTTGTATTTTCAGCAGGGCAAGGTTCGCGATATCCAAAAAACTTCCGCCGGGCGTTATCGGGCGGAGGTGTGCGGTTCGGAAAACTATTCGGTATGGCTGAAGTTGGATAGTGATTTGTACATTAAGGACGGGGGCTGCGATTGTCCTTATGGCTGGGCGTGCAAGCATATGGCGGCGTTGTGGTATGCGGTGCGCGCTCAAACGCCGGAGGGGCAGCCTGACGAATCTGAAGCGCAGCAGCCTAAAAAGGGTGGCAATCCGTATCGGCAGCAGCTCTCTCAAATCTTTTCCCGAACCCGATATTATGATTATTACGAAGCCGCCGACTTGGGCTTCAGGCTGCAAAACTGGTTGGAAGATGTGGCACAAGAGGGGGCGGCGGCGTTGGCGCAGGCTTTGCCTCTGTTGATACCGCGTTTGCAGGATGCTTTTGAAAAGGCGGACGATTCAGACGGTATGTTGGGCGATGCTATGTATATGGCAATCGATCTGCTGGAAGAGGCGGTCATGGAAAACGTCCCAAAGCGTTTGATTAATTTTTTGGACAAATGTTTGGACGACAGCCGCTATTTTGATTTTTCGGAGGCAGGCAATAAAATCTACCAAATCCGCGCCCGAATCTGGCGGCTGCGCGGCGAATGGCAGGCGTGGCAAGATTATGTGGCTAAACGTTTGGCTGCTACCGAGTCGGGTTGGGAACATGAATTTTGGGCATTTGAGGGGTGGCAGGTTTTGCAGGCGAAAGGCGATACTGCTGCCGCGCAGGATTTTTTCAGACGACATCTGCGCCTGCCGAAATTCAGACAAATTGCGGTAGAACAAGCAGTCAGGCAGCAAGATTGGGCGGAAGCGGAACGCCTCTTGCGCGAAGGCATCAGCATTGCCGAAGATGAAGGAACACTCGGCACACTGCACAAATGGAAGCTGCAACTTTTTGATGTATTAAAGGAAACCGGTAAAAATGTACGCGAAATCGCAGCGGATTTGGCGTTTTCCACCAGCCTTTCATTGCCGCATTACGAGGCATGGAAAGCCACGTTTCCCGCCGCCGAATGGCCGAATGAATTCAACCGCCTGCTTGCGCGCTTGTCGGGTCAATATTCGCTGCAAGCTGAAATATTGGAGCATGAACAGGAATTCGACCTGTTGCTCGCCCTATTGCAGCAACACCCCTTGTTGCACATGATGGATCGTTTTGCCCCGTCTTTTTCCGAGCCGTATCACGACCAAATCGTAGCTTGCTACCTGAAAATCTTTGCGGCTGAAATCAATAAGGCAAGCAACCGTAAACAATACCGCCAGCTCTTGAACCAATTAAAGATCCTCCGTCGCCAATATTCCGCACAACGGCAGGCGATAGAAGACTTTGCCGACGAAATCAGGGAACGATATAGCGAAAAACCGCGTCGGCCTGCGTTGCTGGAAGAATTAGATCGGGCGGGGTTTTAGGGTGCGGGCTGTCTAATTTGGCAACGTCTCACATTCACACACCAGCAAATCACACAAAACTTGGAATCTGCGTGCAGCCTTTCTAAACTCCCCCTTTCCAACCAAACCAAAGGTCGTCTGAAATCCGTTTTCAGACGACCTTTACGTCCGTAGGCAATGCTTTCCCGTATACCGCGCTCCAATCGGTTATAGTGGATTAACTTTAAACCGGTACGGCGTTGCCTCGCCTTGCCGTACTATCTGTACTGTCTGCGGCTTCGTCGCCTTGTCCTGATTTAAATTTAATCCACTATAAATCATGTACACAACGCTTTCCCGCCTATCTATAAACCTTTCCTGCTTTCAGACGACCTTTTGTCATTTTGTAAAGCAAGGATAAGAAAATTATGAAAGAATACCTGTTTGGCTTAATTGCCCTTGCTGCCTGATATGAAGAGGGTTACTCTTCTGCATAAATCTGATTTGATTACCCGGTCGGGGTTAAACGTAAAGGAACTATGATGAAAAAATACCTTATGCTATTTGCTCTTTTCGCTGCTGCTGGCGCTCAGGCAAAAGAATTTTTCCGTGTGACTGATTTGCCCGACGGCTGGCAGGCGCATATTTCTGTCGAGGGCTGCAAAGACAATCATTGCGGCGGCAAAGGCGCGGTGTTTTTGTATCACCCTAAGAAGGAAACCACAAATGTTTTTAAGAGTGACGACCTGATATTTGAACGCGGCGAAGGCAGCAAAATCTCTGCGGCAAAAAGCCCTTTGATTATGAAAGACTTTACCTTTGACGGACTCAAAGATATTGCCGTTGCGACCGGCAATAAAGGCCCTAAAAACTCTCCTACATACGATATCTACGAGCAAGGCGAGTATGGTTATTTTGGCTCCAATTATTCACTGACTGAATTGACCAAGAATTACATGGGGATGTTCCGCGTCGACAACAAACAAAAAGCGCTAATTGTGACGAATGAAGTTGACTGCTGCACCCGTATCGAAGAACGCTACCGTTACAGCCCCGAGTATATTCTGACGTTGTTCTACTCCCGTTCAGTCGATACCTCTGACGAGGACAAGGTCGTGGTAACGGAAACCCGAACCGACCGTCGTGGCAACGAGAAAACCACTACCCGAACCTACACGCCCGCACAGTGGAAACGTCTGAATAAATAATCCGGTCAGACCGGATATGAATCCGCCACATGGCTGGCGGATAATGCAAACGCAAAGGTCGTCTGAAAACTTGAGATTCAGGTTTTCAGACGACCTTTATCATAGAAAAAAGCCCGCAAATCCCTTACAATACGCCCCTAAAATTTTGAAAGCACACAAGAATCATGGAAGCCGAAGTAATCAACCAGCTCAACAACACCCTGAACGATTTGGAAAAGCGCAGCGAAGACATCCGCGTCTATATGGACTATCAGGGCAAGAAAGACCGATTGGAAGAAGTCATCGGCCTTTCCGAAGACCCTGAGCTGTGGAACGACCCGAAACGCGCTCAAGAAATCGGCAAAGAGCGCAAAATCCTCGAAGGCATCGTGTTGACGCTCGACAACATCGCGTCGGGCATCGAAGACAACCGCATGCTGATTGAAATGACCGTTGAAGAAAACGACGAAGAAGGTTTCGCCGCCGTGCAGGAAGACGTGGCGGAACTGGAAAAACAGATGGCGGATTTAGAGTTCAAACGGATGTTCAACCAGCCCGCCGACCCGAACAACTGTTTTATCGACATCACCGCAGGCGCGGGCGGTACGGAAGCGGAAGACTGGGCGGGTATGCTGTTCCGCATGTACAGCCGCTACGCCGAGCGCAAAGGCTTCAAAATCGAAATCCTCGAAGAAGACGACGGCGAAATCGCGGGCATCAACCGCGCCACCATCCGCGTGGAAGGCGAATACGCCTACGGTTTGCTGCGCACGGAAACCGGCGTTCACCGCTTGGTGCGCTACTCGCCGTTTGACTCGAACAACAAACGCCATACGTCGTTCTCATCCGTGTTCGTCTATCCCGAAATCGACGATTCCATCGAAATCGAAATCAACCCTGCCGATTTGCGCATCGACACTTACCGCGCATCGGGCGCGGGCGGTCAGCACATCAATAAAACCGACTCTGCCGTGCGCATTACCCACGAGCCGACGGGAATTGTGGTGCAATGTCAAAACGACCGTTCGCAACACGCCAACAAAGCCGCTGCGATGGAAATGTTGAAATCCAAACTGTATGAATTGGAAATGCGCAAACGCAACGAAGAGAAACAGGCATTGGAAGAAGGCAAGTCCGATGTAGGTTGGGGCAGCCAAATCCGCTCATACGTCTTGGACTCCTCACGCATCAAAGACTTGCGCACAGGCTACGAAGTCGGCAACACCAAAGCCGTATTGGATGGCGATTTGGACGGCTTCATCGAAGCCAGCCTGAAACAGGGCGTGTAAACCTCAAAAGATAAAAAGGTCGTCTGAAAACCAGAGATTTCGGTTTTCAGACGACCTTTTTGTTTTCTAAGTTCGGTTTCAGCCTGGCTTATTTACATTTCTCTTTAGCCGCATTGACGGCGGCGGTCAGGCTTTTTTCGTTGACTTCGCCGGTGATGGTTTGTTTGTAGCCGCATTTCGGCGCTTCGACGACGGTGAACGGCAATACGCCGACGTTGTTGCCGTAAGACTTCATGAAATTGCGGCTGTCCGCGCCGGTATAGCGCCAAACATGATAGCTGACGGGGGTTTGTTTCAGGAATTTGCCGATGTTGTCGGAAGTATCCAACGCGATACCGACCATATCGACGCTGCCTTTTTTCTGCGCTTTGTACCATGTGGACATGGCGGGCATTTCCTTACGGCACGGGCCGCACCAAGTCGCCCACAGGTTCACCACGCGCACGGGGGCTTTGAGCGATTGCAGGCTTTGCGGCTTGTTGTCGTTCCAGCCTGCCAGCGGGTCGGCGGCAAACGCCGGGGCAGACAGGGCGGCGATCATCAAAACAGAGGCAAGCAATAATTTTTTCATAAGTTCCATCCTTTGCATCAATCAGATGAACGCATTGTAACCCCTTTCAGCGTGCTGTCTATGGAGAAAATGAAGATGTTGGATTTTAGCGGTAAAAAATGACGATTATTGGGTGATAAGTTGAGGAAATCGCCAAGGCAGCCGATAATAAAGCCCATCAGCAAAATCTAAAAACATTGGAGAACCCTATGTCGTCTGAATTCACGCTCTACCACAATCCCCGTTGCAGCAAATCGCGCGCCGCTTTCGACCTGCTCGAAGCGCGCGGCATCAAAGCCGAAGTCGTCAAATACCTCGACACCCCGCCCGACTTGGCGACACTGAAAGACATTTTCGCCAAGCTTGGCTTGGAGTCCGTACGCGGCATGATGCGCGTCAAAGACGACTTGTACAAAGAACTCGGTTTGGACAAGTCCGACCTCGACAACCAAGCCCTGCTCGAAGCCATCGCCGCCCACCCTGCCCTGCTCGAACGCCCCATCCTGACCACACGGGACAAAGCCGCCATCGGCAGACCGCTCGAAAACATCGAAGCCCTGTTGGACTGAAGCGCGGGAAGGCCGTCCCTACATGATTTCCCTGTTCCGCAGCCGCAACGGCTTGCGCTACTACCTCTTTCGCGGCATAGGCCTGAGTATCCTGCTGGTACTCGGCATATTCGGCGAGGGCGCATGGCAGGTGTACCACACCGGCTCGCAGCCCCTGCCCGGTCATGTCCGCGCCGATGCCGCCCTCGTGCTCGGCGCCGCCGCGTGGGACAAACGGCCTTCGCCCATCTTCCGCGAACGCATCAACCACGCCATCACCCTCTACCAAAGCCACCGTGTCGAAAAAATCGTTTTCACCGGCGGAACACCCAAAAAAGGCTACATGACCGAAGCCGAAGTCGGTCGTCGCTACGCCCTCAAACAAGGCATACCTGCGCACAACATCCTCTTTGAAAACACCTCGCGCAATACCTACGAAAATATCCGCAATATCCGCCCGATATTGCGCGCCGAGGGCATCGGAAGCATCATCATCGTCAGCGACCCCTACCACCTCGCCCGCGCCCTCGAAATCGCCTCCGACCTCGACATCGAAGCCTACATCTCCGCCACGCCGACCACGCGGTTCGACCAAAGCAAAGAAAAAAACAAATTCCTGCTCCAAGAAAGCTACGCCCTCTTCCTCTACCGCATCGGCAAATGGAGCGAAAACTTTTGGGACTGGCTGACAATGAGTAAAACAGAAGACGAATAAAGGAAAAAAGGTCGTCTGAAAACCGAATTTTCCAGTTTTCAGACGACCTTTCATTGTCTGATTCCGTCTAAAAACAGTAAAATACCCGTTTTAAAAGATTCTGGAGCCATCATGACCGTCAAAACCCGTTTCGCCCCCAGCCCCACCGGCTACCTGCACATCGGCGGCGTGCGCACCGCCTTGTTTTCATGGGCGTTTGCCCGCCATCACAAAGGCGAGTTCCTATTGCGTATCGAAGACACCGACTTGGCGCGTTCCACCGCCGAATCCGTCAACATCATCCTCGACGGCATGAAATGGGTCGGTCTCGATTACGACAATGCCGACAACGTCGTGTACCAAACCCGCCGTTTCGACCGCTATAAAGAAGTCATCGCCGAACTCTTGGAAAAAGGCGCCGCCTACTACTGCTATTGCAGCAAAGAAGAGCTGGAAGCCATGCGTGAGAAAGCCGAAAAAGAAGGCACGGCGACTTATGACCGCCGCTGGCGCCCCGAAGCAGGCAAAACCCTGCCCGAAATCCCTGCCGACGTGCAACCCGTCGTCCGCTTCAAAACGCCTTTGGACGGCGTCACCAAGTGGACGGACTTGGTCAAAGGCGAAATCTCCATTCCCAACGAAGCACTCGACGACCTGATTATCGCCCGCGCCGACGGCACGCCTACCTACAACTTCTGCGTCGTCGTGGACGACTACGACATGGGCGTTACCCACGTTATCCGTGGCGACGACCATGTGAACAACACCCCAAAACAAATCAACATCTTAAAAGCCATCGGCGCGAACCTGCCCGAATACGGCCACCTGCCCATGATTCTCAACGAACAAGGCAAAAAAATCTCCAAACGCAGCGGCGATACCGTCGCCATCACCGATTTCGGCGCGATGGGCATCCTGCCCGAAGCCATGCTCAACTATCTGGCTCGTTTGGGCTGGGCGCACGGCGACGACGAGTTCTTCACGATGGAACAATTCATCGAATGGTTTGATTTGAAAGATGTTTCCCCGTCTCCAAGCCGCATGGACTTGAAGAAACTCTACTGGATCAACGGCGAACACATCAAAATCACACCCAACGAAAAACTCGCCGAACTCGTCAAACCCCGCCTCGCCCTGCGCGACATTTACGACACGGCAAAACCCGCGTTGGAAGACGTGTTGGCATTGGTCAAAGACCGCGCCCAAGACCTGAACACGCTCGCCGACGAGTGCCTCTACTTCTACGTCAAACAAACACCTGCCGAAGCGGACGTGCAGAAACACTGGGACGACGAAGCCGCCGCCCGTATGCTGCGCTTCGCCGAACGCCTCGAAGGGCTGGAAGACTGGAACGCCGAAGCCATCCACGACCTGTTCAAACCCTTCTGCGACGAAGAAGGCATCAAAATGGGCAAACTCGGCATGCCCCTGCGCCTCGCCGTCTGCGGCACGGCGAAAACACCCAGCGTCGATGCCGTGTTGGCATTAATCGGTAAAGAAGAAGTGTTGAAACGGATTCGTTCTTAAAGCGTTGAAAAGGTCGTCTGAAAATGTTCAGACGACCTTTTTTAGTTTCGCAGAAACTTATTCTTCGCTTTGATTTTTATCTTTTTTGCGCCATAAGCCTTTAAACAGCGCGCCTGCCCCAATCACGCCGACAGCAATCAATTTGCCGAATTTGGCGAGCAATACGCCTGCAAGGGCCAACAAGCCCAGTTTTTTCGCAGCCAATCCGCCGACTAAGGCAGCCAATCCGTATTCCGCCACTTTGTCGGTCGCGGCATTGAAATCGCTGTAACGCTTGCCTTCGTTGAATTCAATATTGCCCAATAATTCCCGTGCGATAGGTTTGTATTGGTCTACGCTGTTCAAATCGGTGACCATGGTCAGTTCGATAAAACCTTCGCGGCCGAGCTGGTAAGTGTTGTAGTTGATGGCAGGATTTTGGTCGGGTTTGTTTTTCTCCCAAACGTCAATCGACCAAATCAGGCGGTGGGTAGCCGCATCATATTGCGGTTTTTCCACCCAGCCGCGCGTTTCCAATTCAGGCAGGTTGCGGGCGGCACGTTCTTTGTTTTGCTCCTCAGAACCTTCTTTCAGCTGCTTGAGCATGCCTTCGACATCCCATTCTTTGGCATCGTCGTCTTTGATGTAACCGGAATCATTGAAATTCAAATCGACCCACCAAGGGGCTGCGCTGTCTTTATTTTTTTGCTCCGGAATAATCAGCCCGTAGCGGTCGGGATTTGTGCCATTACCCCATTCTTCCATCAAGCTATTGGCGGCATCTTTTTTAATAAAGACCATTTTGGCGGGCAGTTTCAGTTTTGCCTGGTTGCCCAAGTCGATAACTGCCGGACCGGTGATTGTTTGTTTGGCAATCTCGTCCTCTGAAACAGTTGAAGCGTTTTTCGAGTTTGGCGCAGATGCTTCGACGGCTGAAGCAGTATCCGGTTTGGCGGCATACGCAGGCAAGGTTTGGAGGGATAACAAGGCTGCCAAAACAGCGCAGGCAAGACGATTGCTTTTCATCATGGGGTTTCCATAAAAATGAGTTAAAAAATGCGGACAGCCGAAACACCATACGCTCCAGCGTGACCCAAGAAGGAAGTTTGCAATAATAAAACTACATTTGCATATTAATATGCCTATGATTTGAAAAAAATGCGGATAAAATTTCCGATTGGTCGCAATTTGTTACCCAAAGGTACAGACAGTGGCGTTTTATAGTGGATTATCAGGGCAACAAACCACATGATTCAAATATTTCATGTGGCATGACGCCGCAACGTTCTCACCAATCAAAAAGGTCGTCTGAAAACCGGAAATCCCCATTTTCAGACGACCTTTTCATGTTTCAGCCCCTATTAAGCATCAATATTTTGCGCAATCAGGGCGTTGTTTTCGATGAAGGCGCGACGCGGTTCGACTTCGTCGCCCATCAGGGTAACGAATACTTCGTCGGCGGCGATGGCGTCTTCGATGCGCACTTTCAACAAACGGCGCACGGCGGGATCCATCGTGGTTTCCCAAAGCTGCTCGGGGTTCATCTCGCCCAAACCTTTGTATCGCTGGATGGACATGCCTTTTTGGGCGTTTTGGAGCAGGATGTTCAGCGCGGTTTCAAAGCTGTCCACGTCGTACTCGTTCTCGCCTTTATAAAGCTTGGCACCCTCGCCGACCAAGCCTTTGAGTGCGGCGGCAGTTTGGGTGAGGGTTTGGTAGGCTTTGCTGTTGAGGAACTTGGGTTCGATGTAGCTGACCATGACGTTGCCGTGCAGCTTGCGGGTGATTTTGATGAAGCGGTTGCCTTCGTGGCCTTCGATGCGTTCGAGGGCGACTTCTTTTTCGTCGAGCAAACCGGAAAGTTCGGCAACGGCT
Source organism: uncultured Neisseria sp. (assembly GCA_963529965.1). Lineage (GTDB taxonomy): Bacteria > Pseudomonadota > Gammaproteobacteria > Burkholderiales > Neisseriaceae > Neisseria. Next base: position 3,813 of record CAUSDA010000062.1, on the reverse strand, counting down.
TTATCGGCGTTTTCAGACGACGTCAAATCGATGGGCGAAGCGTGCAGCATGGCGCGCAGGACGAGTTCGTCCACGAAGCGGCTTTCCTGTTCGATAACGGTTTTCGCCAACAGGAATTGTTTGGCGGTGTCGGCAAGCTCTGCACCTTCGATGGTGCGGCCGTCTGAAACGATTTTGGCTTTTTCCAAGGCAAGGCCGAGCAGCCATTGGTCTTTTTCCAGTTCGTCTTTGAGGTAACGCTCCTGCTTGCCGTATTTGGCTTTGTAGAGCGGCGGCTGGGCGATGTAGATGTAGCCGCGTTCGACCAGTTCGGGCATTTGGCGGTAGAAGAAGGTCAGGAGCAGGGTGCGGATGTGCGCGCCGTCCACGTCGGCATCGGTCATGATGATGATGCGGTGGTAACGCAGTTTTTCGGGGTTGAACTCTTCTTTGCCGATGCCTGCGCCCAGCGCGGTAATCAGGGTGGCGACCTCTTGGCTGGCGAGCATTTTTTCAAAACGGGCTTTTTCGACGTTCAAGATTTTGCCTTTGAGCGGCAAAATGGCTTGGAATTTACGGTCGCGGCCTTGTTTGGCAGAACCGCCGGCGGAATCGCCCTCGACCAGATAAAGTTCTGACAAGGCAGGGTCTTTTTCTTGGCAGTCGGCGAGCTTGCCGGGCAGTCCCAAGCCGTCCATCACGCCTTTGCGGCGGGTGATTTCGCGGGCTTTGCGGGCGGCTTCGCGCGCGCGGGCGGCATCGACGATTTTGCTGGTGATGATTTTGGCTTCGTTCGGATTTTCTTCGAGGAAGTCGGTCAGGGCTTGGTTGATGACTTCGTTGACGACGGGGCCGATTTCGCTGGAAACCAGTTTGTCTTTGGTTTGCGACGAGAATTTGGGGTCGGGCAGTTTGACGGACAACACACAGGTCAAACCTTCGCGCATATCGTCGCCGGCGGTTTCAACTTTGGCTTTTTTGGCGACTTCGTTGGCTTCGATGTAGCTGTTGATGGTGCGCGTCATCACTTGGCGCAACGCGGTCAAGTGCGTACCGCCGTCGCGCTGCGGGATATTGTTGGTGAAGCACTGCACGCTTTCCTGATAGCTGTCGTTCCATTGCATCGCGCATTCGACACTCATACCGTCTTTCTCGCCGAACGCGTAGAAGATTTTTTCGTGCAACGGCGTTTTTTTGCGGTTCATGTATTGCACGAACCCGGCCACGCCGCCGGAAAGGGCGAAGCTTTCGTGTTTGCCGTCGCGCTCGTCAATCAATTCGATGTCTACGCCGTTGTTCAGAAAGGAAAGTTCGCGGATGCGTTTGGCGAGGATGTCGAAGCTGTATTCGACGTTGCCGAAGGTTTCCGCGCTGGCAAGGAAGCGCACGGTCGTGCCTTTTTTGTCGGAATCGCCGACAACCCTTAACGGCTCTTCAGTTTCGCCGCGCACGAAGCGGACGAAGTGTTCTTTGCCGTCGCGGTAGATGGTCAGCGTTACCCAGTCGGACAGCGCGTTGACGACGGACACGCCCACGCCGTGCAGGCCGCCGGAGATTTTGTAGCTGTTGTTGTCGAACTTGCCGCCCGCGTGCAATACGGTCATGATGACTTCGGCGGCGGAGCGTCCTTCTTTCGGGTGGATGCCGGTGGGCATACCGCGCCCGTTGTCGGCCACGCTGACGGAATTGTCGGCATGGATGGTTACGGTGATTTTGTCGCAATGGCCGGCGAGGGCTTCGTCGATGGCGTTGTCCAATACTTCGAACACCATGTGGTGCAGGCCGCTGCCGTCCTGCGTGTCGCCGATATACATACCGGGGCGTTTGCGTACCGCTTCCAAGCCTTCCAGCACTTGTATGCTGTCGGCGCCGTATTCTTCGTGTTTTTGGTCAGTCATGGTCTTTATCTGTAAGATTTTTTTAAAAGAATTTCTGCTGAGGTCGTCTGAACGACAGTTGGGCGCGCCACCCGGACGGTCAAGCTGTCCGACGGACGGAAATAGACCGCCATTATACCTGATTCTGCTGGAAAATTCAGCAGCTTAGCACGTTTGCGGCGAGCTTCGGGGCGGCAAATTGCCGTTATCAAACTGCATCGTCTTCAGTCTGCTTCGGTTTATCCGCCGTTCCATCTGGGCACGCCTTCGGTTTCGATGCCGAACATGTCCAAAGCATGTGCCACGCTGTGGGTAATGATGTCGTCAACGGTTTGCGGCTGCTGATACATGGCGGGGATGGGCGGGAAAATAATGCCGCCCATTTCGGTCACTCGGCGCATGTTTTCAATATGGGCAAGGTTTAACGGCGCTTCACGCACCATCAACACCAACCGCCGGCGTTCTTTCAAAACCACATCGGCAGCGCGGGTCAAAAGATTGTCGCCGAACCCGTGCGCGACGGATGCCAGCGTCCGCATGGAGCAAGGGGCAATCAACATCCCGTCTGTTTTAAACGAGCCGCTGGCAATACGTTCGCCGACGTGGTTGACGGAATACACGACATCGGCGAGCGCATAGACTTCTTCTTTTGTGTAGCCCGTTTCCAAAGCGCGTGTCATTTCCGCACCTTTGGAAACCACCAAATGCGTTTCGACGTCATGTGCGCGCAAAAGCTGTAAGGCTTTGACTCCATATTGGAAACCGCTGGCACCGCTGATGCCGATAATCAGGCGTCGGGTCATAAATAATCTTTCTGTGGGTCGTCTGAAAAATAACCGAGGGGGTTCATTATAGTAAAAATCGCCACTTGGAATAACACAGCAATACAAATTGTCGGCGCTTGTGAATATCCGATAGAATACTGTTTTTTCATCCTTAGGGTCGTCTGAAAGGGACACGATATGGCAAAAGCAAAAGGCGGTTTGGGCCGCGGTTTAGATTCCCTGATTTCCAACGGCGTGGACAACAGCAGCAGCGACCGCCTGACTACCGTCGCCATCAACGACATCCAACCCGGCCGCTATCAGGCGCGGGTACAGATGGACGACGAAGCCTTGCAGGAGCTGGCGGATTCGATTAAAGCGCAAGGCGTTATCCAGCCGGTCATCGTGCGCGAACACGGCCTGTCCCAATACGAACTGATCGCCGGCGAACGCCGCTGGCGCGCATCCCAACTCGCCGGACTGACCGAGATTCCGGTCGTCATCAAAACCATCAGCGACGAAACTGCGCTGGCAATGGGTTTGATTGAAAACCTGCAACGCGAAAACTTAAACCCGATTGAAGAAGCGCAAGGTTTGAAACGACTTGCCGACGAGTTCGGACTGACTCATGAAACCATCGCCAAGGCGGTCGGCAAAAGCCGCAGCGCCATTTCCAACAGCCTGCGCCTGTTGAGCCTGCCCGAGCCGGTCCAAGAAATGCTCTACCACCGCCATCTTGAGATGGGACACGCCCGCGCCCTGCTGACCCTGCCCGTGGTCGAGCAGCTTGAATTGGCGCAAAAAGCGGTAAAAAACGGTTGGTCGGTGCGCGAAGTCGAACGCCGCAGCCAAATCGCCCATCAAACCAAACAGGAAATCAAAAAAACCATCAGCCCCGATATACGTCGTCTGAATGATGTATTGACCGAAAGGCTGGGCGTTAACGCGGAAGTCAAAACCACCAACCACAAAAAAGGCAAAATCGTCCTCCACTTTGATACGCCGGAAACATTTGAATATCTGCTGAAACAGTTGGGCATCGATTATCAGGCATAAGACGACAATCAGATATCGACCAAAAGCCTTTTCAACCGCTTTTCAAGCCGGATTTTGCCTGATGCGAAACCCGGCTTTTTCAATATATAGTGGATTAACTTTAAACCAGTACGGCGTTGCCTCGCCTTAGCTCAAAG
>CAUSDA010000061.1:0-15956 GCA_963529965.1 uncultured Neisseria sp. | reverse complement strand
TCTGTACTGTCTGCGGCTTCGTCTCCTTGTCCTGATTTAAAGTTAATCCACTATATAAAATAAGGTCGTCTGAAAACGTTGTTTTGTTTCAGACGACTTTTGATTTTAATCCGATAAATTTTACTTCCTGCGGGCTTCCTTTCCCCGAAAATAAACCGCAACCGTGCACAAGGCTGCTCCTGCGCTCAGGCAGCCGAACCAGCTTGTGCTGGCGGCGGCGGGATGGGGCGAAGCGAGTGCGGCGGCAAGGGCGGCGGCAAGGGCGGCGGCGAGGAGTGTTACGCCGGCGAGGCGCAGGCGGACGGGGTGTTGGACAGGTTGTCCGAGCATAGTTTTGGCGTGGGGCGTTTGCGAGAGCATGAGGCAGAAAAAGCCGCCGGAGCAGAGGGAAAACATTAGGAAATACAGCATGGTCATTGCGCCTTTTCGATGCGGCGGGCGATGAGGAAGAATATTGCCGCAAATGTCAGGAAACACAGTTCCACCGTCCAATAGAGCGTGTCCCCCGACCGAATTGACAGCCAGAGAGGCCGTCCGACATAAATATCCAAGAGCGGGATCAGGGCGCACAGTGCGGCGGCGGCGTAAAACAGACCGCGCCATTTGATATGCACGGGGCAGGGGAAGAAGGCGGCAACCGCAGCGGCGGCCCAGACGGTAAAGAGGCTTTGCGCTTCCCAAATTTCGCGCCCGTCCCAGTCTGCGGGCAGCAGGCGGTTGGTGCAGAAAAAGGCGGCGCAGGCGAGCGGGAAGCCGGCGAACACGGCGATGTTGATGCGTTCCGCCCACGCAATCCCGCGCAGGGGCGGCTGTTTGCGGTTGCGCCGCTTCATCGGCCACATTACCGCACCCGTCGCAATCATGCCGCAGCCCGCCATGCCGCTGAAGAAATAAAGCCAGAGCGTCGGATAGTCGGCAAAGCCCGCCGTATGCAGGCTGTAGAGCGAAGAGTAGGCCTGTTCGAAGCCGCCGTAGGCATCTTTGCGGTACACCTGCGCCCCGTCGCGCAAACGTACCGCCACCGACAAATCAGGGTTCGAGCCGATGCTTCTTTTGTCGAAATAATCCGCCGACAACACCGCTTCTTTGCGGTCGGGGTCGGTGATGGTCAAGTTGATTTCCTTGTCCGTCCCGTTCGGGCGCAGCCTCTGCACCGTCGGATACCAATCCGCCATCTCCCACCGCTTCCCCGCGTTTTCAGACGACCTCGGCATATAGGCGGTGCTCGCCTCGAATTCTTCACCCGACAACTCCGCCGCCGTTTGACTGTAGGTCATCACCGTATGCGAAGTCAGCAAGAGGCCGCTGTAAACAATCATCACATGAAACGGCAGCGGCAGCACGCCCAGCAGGTTGTGTGCGTCCAGCCAGCTTCTGAGCTTTTTGCCCGCTCGGAAAGTGAAAAACTCCGCCAAAATCTTTTTATGCACAATCACGCCGCTGATTACCGCCGCCAGCGCGACCACCGCGGCCGCAGCCGTCAGCCAGTAACCGCCGTATTCCGCCGCCGCGAGGTTGCTGTGGATGGAAACCAGATAACCCGCCCCCGCCGTTTCGCGCGGTTTGGACTGCGGCGCGTTAGGATAAGGGCTGATGGTGGTATAGGACGCCTCTTCGGCCCCGCGCTCCGTCCAGCCCAAATCCAAGTACGGCGAACGTTCGGTCGGCAGAGAAACCGACCATTCTGCCGCATTCGGCGCATGGCGGCGCAGATAGTCCAGGGCGGTCGCCAGCGAAACCCGTTCGTCCGGCAGGCCGTCTGAAAACGGCAGCTCCGGCTGCAACCATACATCCAGTTCGGCACGGAAAAACGCAATGCTTCCCGCAAAGAATATCACGAACAAAATCCACGAACAGACCAGTCCCGTCCATGTGTGGATTTCCGCCATTACCTTGCGAAGCCCCGCCTCCTTAGCCATGCGGCAGCCCTCCTGCCGCCGAAAGCAGCAACACCGACAGCGACAGCACGCAAAACACCGTTCGCAGCCGCCGCGCCGCCAACGCCCACAGAAATACCAGCGGCAGCAGCGTGATGCCTAGGAGGGTGCCGCCGTAAACGGCATTGGTTGACCCGCCTGCATAAAGCGGAACCGTACCCGCCGCCAGCGCAGATACCCAGTAGCTTCCGGCCGAAGCCAGCACAATCCGCGCCGCGATGTGCAGCGGACGTGGCAGGATGGGATTCATATGGTTTTCCTTGGAATATTTGTTACTTTTATTCGATTGGGTGTTTTTCAGACGACCTTTAGAAATGACAGGTTTCAGACAGCCTTTGCAGAGTACGGCAACCTCACGACCGTCATTCCCGTGAAAACGGGAATCCAGACCTTTGGAGTTTCAGGAATCTCTAAAAATCGCCGAATCCCAAAGATTCCTAGATTTCCGCCTGCGCGGGAATGACGGATTATATAGTGGATTAACTTTAAACCAGTACGGCGTTGCCTCGCCTTAGCTCAAAGAGAACGATTCTCTAAGGTGCTGAAGCACCAAGTGAATCGGTTCCGTACTATCTGTACTGTCTGCGGCTTCGTCGCCTTGTCCTGATTTAGATTTAATCCACTATAGGTTTCAGACGACCTTCAAGAATTACAGCAACCCCAAACCCCGTCAAAACTTATACCTGAACGTCCCCGACAGACTCCTCGGCTGGCCGTAGTCGTGGTACGCCGTGTCCATGCGGTAGCGTTTGTCGAACACGTTGTCGAAGTTCAGTGTCAGTTCGGCGTTTTTCGAAACTTGGTACTGCGCGGTCAGGTCGACCACGGCGAAGGCTTTTTGACGGGAGAGGATGCGGGCGCGTTCTTTGGCTTCGTCGTCGTCAAACTCGATATTGCTGAGGTCACTGTATTTGTCCACAAAGGTCTTGCTCTGCCAGCGCACGCCGCCGCCGAGGGTCCAACGGGTTTTGGGCAGGCGGTAGGTGGTGAAGAGTTTGAAGCTGTGGCGCGGGTCGTATTGGCTGTTGGGCCGGTTGCCGTTTTCTTCGCGGGTCAGGTGCGACTGCACGCCGGCCGTAATGTCCCAGCCTTCGGCGGGCGAGCCGCTGATTTCGGCTTCCCAGCCGTGGGCTTTGGTATTCGCTGCGCGGTAGTAGGTGTCGTCGTTGTCAAATTTGCCCGCTTCGACGGCGACGTTGCGCCGTTTGGATTGGAACACCGACAACGAGGCGTTCAGACGGCCTTCGAGCCATTCGCCTTTCAGTCCAGCCTCGACGGTGCGGCCGGTAATCGGATCGATGGGGCGGCGGTTGATGTTTGTTTCGCCGTTTTCGTGCGGCATAAACAGGCGGCTATAGGAGGCGTAGGCGGAGAGGTTGTCGGTGAGGTCGTAGGTGATGCCGGCGTAGGGGGCGAAGCGGCCTTCTTTGGCTTCCGTATTCGGGCTGCCGCCAACCGGTATGGCTTGGTAATGGTAGCGGGCGTAGTTGGCGCCCAAAAGCAGCGAGAGTTTGTCGGTGGCGTGCAGGCGGGTGGCGGCATAGCCGCTGATTTGGCGTGTCGCGATGGTGTCTCCCTCCCATTTCCAGTCGTTGACGGAAGCGATGGCGGGATAGTCGCAGCGGCGTATGAAATCGTAGATGTCGTCTATGGAATAGTTGCCTTCAGGGTTTGCCCAGGCGCGTTTGTTCCGCGTGCGATAGCCGCCGATGCCAAATACGGCTTCGTGTTTGCGCCCCCATAAATCGTATTGCCCATTGAGCTTGAAGCTGAAGGCATGGCTGACGATATTGTCGGCCATTTTATAAAAATTGGCTCTGGCCGAGCTGTCGTCGTGCCTGAGATAGCTGTATGGGGCGTCACCCATACCGGGATTGAGGGTTTTCTCATGGTTGTAGCGGTATTCCAGCTTGGCTTTCCAGTTGTTTTCAAAGCGGTGTTCCAGTCCGGTAAAGAATTCCGTCGCGCGTTCCCTATAGCTGCTGCCTTTGATTTTGTTGTTGTCACGGATGCCGAAGCGGGTTGGGTAGCCTGCGCTGTCGTAAACGGGCAGGTCCCCGCCGTAAAATTCTTTTTCGCGCGCGCGCTGGTGGTTGATGCCGGCGTAGGCGGTGGTTTGCGGCGAGAAATCGTATTCGGCAATGCCGTAAACCATGTCGGAGCGGTCGCGTGAACCCTCGGTCCAATGCCGCCCGCCCTCGGCGTTGACCACGGCGCGACCGCGCAGGCTGCCGCTTGGGTTGAGCGGCCCGGACACATCGGCCTCGGCATTCCAACGCCGCCATCTGCCGATGCCGACGGAAATTTCAGCCTGCCGCTCTTTGGTCGGACGCTTGCGTACCAGGTTCACCGTCGCGCTCGGGTCGCCCACGCTGCCCTGCAAGGCGGAAGTGCCGCGCACGACTTCCACCCGCTCGTACGCGCCCGAGTTCAGCAGTTGGTTGCCGTCGATTTCGGTGGTCATGCCGTCTATCTGGTAATCGTTGACCGCCTCGCCGCGCGCATACATGTTGGTTACCGCATAGCGCGAACTTGCCGGATTGCCGCTGATACCGTTGACCCATGAGAGCGCGTCGTAAACGCTGCGCTTGCCTTGGTCCTTCATCTGTTTGTCGGTTACCACGCTCACGCTCTGCGGCACCTCGCGCAGCGTCAGCGGCATCCCCGTCGCGGCGTAAGTGCCCGAAGCGGTATAGCCCTTGTTCAACGACTTCTGCCTCTTGCCGCGCACGGTAACAGTGGAAAGGGTAACTGCTGCCGGTTCGGCATCGACGGGAACGTATGCGTCCGCCGCCTGCGTGCAGACAGGCAGGATAAGTAACAGCGGCGCGCTCAAATGGTAAAACTTCATTGCTACAAATTCTCCTTTTCAAGTTCAAACAATAGATTGATAGGATTGATAATAATTTTTGTATAAAAACTGGTAATTTTGTTTCATTTTGTTTTATGCGGAAGACGGGGTAGAAAAATGCGAAACGGGCAGGACGCTATGATGCGGTGAACAGGGATAGGAAAAAGAAATGACAGAGGGTTTGTAAAAGTTTGGAAAGGGGATATTGAATACCGTCATTCCCACCCCAGTCTACGCGAAGGCAGGCTGAGACGAGAATCCAACACTTTGGATTTCTGGAATCTCTGGAAAATTACTGCTGCCCAAAGAGTCTTTCGGATTCCCACTTACACGGGAATGATGGGTTGTAAGTTTCAGACGACCTTTACTTTTGTAGCAGCTCGTCAATTCGCTGTTGAATTGGGTTAAATTGGCAAACAAGCATCGGAATTTTGTTACACTCTGGTTTCTTTACACTTTACACTCACACATCACACAAGGAGGCTTTATGACATTAATGGACAGTTTGTTGAACGCGGCGGCGCAAGCCTTGGGCGGCAAAGACGAAAACGGTCAAAGCTCGTTGACCGAAATGGCAATGAATTTGGTACAACAACAAGGCGGCGTGGGTAATCTGATTAATCAGTTGCAACAAGGCGGGTTGGGCGATGTATTGAACAGCTGGGTTTCCAACCAACAAAGCAACCTACCCGTATCCGGCAGCGATTTGCAAAACGCTTTGGGCAGCGATGCCATCAGCCAAGTGGCGCAAAAATTCGGTCTCGACAGCCAACAAGCCGGCGATATGTTGGCGCAGATTCTGCCCAATCTGGTGGACAAAGCCACGCCGAACGGTTCGGCGCAAGATGCGGACGGATTCGGTTTGGACGATATTGCTTCGGCGATATTGAAAAACTTCACCAAATAAGCAGCACGAAAAATACAAAAAGGTCGTCTGAAAAACGTTTTCAGACGACCTTCTCTTATGGTTCAAATTGTTTCTTATTTCTTCGCTGCCCTTCTCGCGCGGATGACTTCGACCACACCCGGCAGGATGGAAATCACGATAATCGCGACCATCACCAAAGCCAGATTGTTTTTGACAACCGGAATATTGGCGAAGAAATAGCCGGCATAGGAAAACGACAAGACCCACAATACCGCGCCGATGATGTTGTAGCGGATGAAGGTACCGTAGTGCATACTGCCCATGCCTGCGACAAACGGGGCGAACGTCCGCACAATCGGGACGAAGCGGGCGATGATGATGGTTTTACCGCCGTGTTTTTCGTAGAACGCGTGGGTTTTCTCCAGATACGACTGGCGGAAGATTTTGGAATCGGGGTTGGCAAAGAGTTTGCGCCCGAAAAACTTGCCGATCATGAAGTTGGCGGCATCGCCCAAAATCGCGGCGGCCAAAAGCAGCGCAACCATGACATGAATATTCATGCTGCCGACCGCGGCAATCCCGCCCGCGGCAAACAGCAGCGAATCGCCCGGCAGAAACGGCGTAACCACCAAACCGGTTTCGCAGAAAATAATCAAAAACAACACCGCGTAAATCCATACGCCGTATTGCGCGGAAATCTCGACCAAATGCTGGTCGATGTGGAGGATAAAATCAATAAGGGTCGAAATCACGAGATTTTCCTGAAATGAAAAAAGACAGAGGTCGTCTGAAAACAGACGCGTTGCCAAATGTCCGCCATTGTATATGAAACCCATGCCGCGTGCCCCTTTTTCAGACGACCCCGCGCCTTGATACACGCTGACAAAACAACGTACAATAAACCCGATTCCAACCCATCCGGTATGCCTTTGTGAACCAGCTTATTTTCGACTTCGCCGAACGCGGCTATCCCGGTTTCGACAAATTCCTCGGAACGGAAAATGCCGAACTGGTCTATGTGTTACAGCATAAACACGACCCGTTTATCTACGTCTGGGGCGAAGAAGGCGCGGGCAAAAGCCACCTGTTGCGCGCGTGGGTCGCCCAAGCGCTCGACGCGGGGAAAAAAGCCGTCTATATCGACGCCGCCGCCACACCACTGACCGAAGCCGCCTTTGAGGCAGAATACCTCGCCATCGACCAAATCGAAAAACTGGGCAACGAAGAACAAGCCCTCCTGTTTGCCGTATTCAACCGTTTCCGCAACAGCGGCAAAGGCTTTCTGCTGTTAAGTTCCGAACACACGCCCCAACAGCTCGTCATCCGCGAAGACTTGCGCACCCGCATGGCGTACTGCCTCGTTTACGAAGTCAAACCCCTGACTGACCAAGAAAAAATCGACGCGCTCGTCAGCATGGCGGCGGCGCGCCAAGTGACCATAGACCCCGAAATCTTCGAATACCTGCTCAACCACTGGCGGCGCGACATGGACAGCCTGATGCAGATGCTCGACACGCTGGACAACTACGCCGTTACTATGGGCAAACGCATCACCCTGCCGCTTTTGCGCCAGCTTTTGAAACAACAGGAAACCCAATGAAAAACCTCGCCATCTTCGACCTCGACAACACCCTCATTAACACCGATTCCGACCACTCTTGGCCGCAATACCTCATCAGAAAAGGGCTGGTTGACGCTGCCGAAACCGAAGCGCAAAACGAAAAATTCTACCGCGACTACCAAAACGGCTCCCTCGACATCGACGCCTTCCTCAAATTCCACCTCGCCCCGCTCGCCCGTTACAGCAAAGAAGAGCTGGCGGAATTTCACCGCGAATTTATGGCGGAATTTATCACGTCCCACATCTCGCCCATGCAGCGTATGCTGGTGCAGAGCCATCAAATGGCGGGCGACGAAACCCTCGTCATCTCCTCGACCAACGAGTTCATCATCACCCCCATCTGCCACCTTTTCGGCATCACCAACATCATCGGCACCCAACTCGAAACCGGTGTCGACGGCCGCTACACCGGCAACTACGTCGGCACGCCCAGCCTCAAAGAAGGCAAAATCACCCGCCTGAACCAATGGCTCGCCGAACGCGGCGAAACGCTCGAAAGCTATGGCAAAACCTATTTTTACAGCGATTCCAAAAACGACCTGCCACTGCTGCGCCTTGTCAACGAACCCGTCGCCGTCAATCCCGATGCCGAGTTGGAACAAGAAGCCAAAGCAAAAGGTTGGCCGATATTGAATTTCAAATAATCAAACCGCGCCCGTCGCCCAAACGGGCGTAACCTCGTAGAAAAACAAAGGGTCGTCTGAAAATGGAAAACAATAATGAGCAAAAGAATGCTCTACATAAACTGAATGAAATAAATCAAGACATGGCAAAAACACAAGTTTTAGAGGCTATGGTTGAGGGAACTGCTAAAGCAGCTTATGAACATTTTGAGAGTTTTAATCTATGGTTGCTCACTGTATCAGGAGTTATTATTTCTTTTGAAGTTTTAAATGCTGATAAAATTATTGGGTATATGCAATTAAAAGGTTTCTTTTGGTGCAATGTTTGCCTCATAGTCTCTATTATATGTGGATTAATTAGTAAGTATCTAATAACAATAATAAAAAGCCAAATCTATATTGCTCAATATTTAAAAGAAAAATTAAATCCGATTTTTCAAGATTATTCTGTCAAAGAGGAATCTGTACAGCAATACGCAACACAGTCAAATATTAAAATCTATACTGATTTAGATTTTAATGAAATTACTAAGGATTATATAGAGTTATTCCCCAAATTAGGGAAATGGTTTATTCTAAGAAGAATAAAAAAGAATAAAAACAACAATAATGTATTGTTAATGAAACTAGCGCATAATCAAGGGATTTTTGTTTTTCTTCAAACTATTGCTTTCTTCCTTTCGTTAATTTTAGGGATCGTTTTCATTATTTGTAATGTTTCCCAACAAACATAAGAGAAATTTATGTCCTTCCGCGCCATCATCCCCGCCCTGCTGCTTGCCTTCGTCCTACCCGCAACTGCGCAAACCGTCAACCCGGCAGAATACGCCCCCGCATCCGAAAATCCCGCACAACCCATCAAACCCGTCAAACTATCCATCTTGGTTTCCCCCGAAGGCAAAGCCGTAGAAGTCAGCATCCTCGAATCCAGCGGTTATGAAGGACTTGACGAAACAGCCGTGGCAACCGCCAAAAAAGACAAATACAAAGCCGCCGGATACTGGGTGAAATATAAAGGAACCATCGAGTTTAAAAACCAATAGGTCGTCTGAAATGTCCGCATTCAAACCCGTCATCGTTACCACCACCGCCCCGACCTGCGAAGAAGCCGAAAAAATCGGCAGCCTGCTTTTGGAAAAGCAACTCGCCGCCTGCGTGCAATACGAAGCCATCACCAGCCAATACCTTTGGAACGGCGAAATCTGCCGCGACGACGAAATCCGCATCACCATCAAAACCTCGCGCCACTGCTACCGCGAAATCCAAAAAATCATCATCGCCAACCACAGCTACGAATGCCCGCAAATCCTGATGCAAAACGTATCGCGCGGATACGCCCCCCTATTTGCGCTGGCTGAAGCAGAGTTTAGGTTGATAAAACAGCCGCGCCGTCTGAAAAACGCTCAAGCATCATTATGAATTTACAGGGAAGTCCACTATAATGACGGCTTTTGATTTTCAGACGACCTTATAGTGGATTAACTTTAAACCAGTACGGCGTTGCCTCGCCTTGCCGTACTATCTGTACTGTCCGCGGCTTCGTCGCCTTGTCCTGATTTAAATTTAATCCACTATACGTCTGCATCCGCAATCCCAAACCAAAAGGAAACCCATGTTCCGCACCATGCTCGGCGGCAAGATACACCGCGCCACCGTTACCGAAGCCGACCTTAACTACGTCGGCAGCATCACCGTAGACCAAGACCTGCTCGACGCCGCAGGCATCCTCGTCAACGAAAAAGTCGCCATCGTCAATAACAACAACGGCGAACGCTTCGAAACCTACACCATCCCCGGCGAACGCGGCAGCGGCGTCGTCTGCCTCAACGGTGCCGCCGCACGGCTCGTCCAAAAAGGCGACATCGTCATCATCATGTCCTACGTCATGCTGTCCGAACCCGAAATTGCCGCGCACGAACCCAAAGTCGTCCTCGTGGACGAACACAACAAAATCCGCGACATCCTCTCCTACGAGCCGCCGCACACCGTCCTATAAAACACAAAGGTCGTCTGAAACCGCAAAATCCGCTTTCAGACGACCTTTCAGCCATTTTCAGACGACCTTCGAGAAAGCCCCATCATCATGAACATCCGCATCAACAACCTCACCGTCGGCAACGACCTCCCCTTTACCCTGTTCGGCGGCATCAACGTCCTGGAAGACCTCGACTCCACCCTCAAAGCCTGCGAACAATACGTCAAAGTGACCGACAAACTCGGCATCCCCTACGTCTTCAAAGCCTCCTTCGACAAAGCCAACCGCTCCTCCATTCATTCGTTTCGCGGCGTAGGCTTGGACGAAGGCATGAAAATCTTCCAAGCCGTCAAACGCGAGTTTGACGTACCCGTCATCACCGACGTCCACGAACCCTACCAATGCGCCCCCGTCGCCGAAGTCTGCGACGTCATCCAACTGCCCGCCTTCCTCGCCCGCCAAACCGACCTCGTCGTCGCCATGGCAAAAACCGGCAACGTCATCAACATCAAAAAACCCCAGTTCCTCAGCCCCTCGCAGATGAAAAACATCGTCGAAAAATTCCAAGAAGCAGGCAACGGACAAATCATACTGTGCGAACGCGGTGCCAACTTCGGCTACGATAACCTCGTCGTCGATATGCTCGGCTTCGGCGTCATGAAGCAAACCTGCGGCGGCCTGCCCGTCATCTTCGACGTCACCCACTCCCTGCAAACCCGCGAATCCGGTGCCGCCGCATCCGGCGGACGGCGCGCGCAAGTGCTGGACTTGGCGCTCGCAGGCATGGCAACCCGCCTCGCAGGCCTCTTCCTCGAATCACACCCCAACCCCGACCAAGCCAAATGCGACGGCCCCAGCGCCCTGCCGCTTGCCCAACTGGAAGACTTCCTGACCCGCGTCAAAGCCGTGGACGAAACCGTCAAATCCTTCGCGCCTATGGACATCCGTTAACGCGGCATGGCAAACGAAAGGTCGTCTGAAAATTGAATCGTCGGTTTACCTTGTGTAAACTGACGGTCAGGCGATTTTGTATTTCAATCGATTTTTCGATATAAAACAGTAAATACACAAACCATCAACATTGTGGGCAAACGCGAAAACCCCGAAACCGGATTCGCCGCCTGCGCCCGATTCTTCAACTGCTCATTACATATAAGGAAAACAATATGAAAACATGGAAAACCCTACTTGGCGCCGCCGCGTTCACCTTGACCCTGACTTCTGCCGCCGTGGCGGAGACGGCTTATGTACCGGGTCTGCACGTTACCGAACCCAACCAGCTCGTTACCGCCAAAAAAGTCAAACGCAAAGACTTATTCGGCATGTGGGGCAACACCAGCAAAAACGCTGACGGCTCCCTGCTCAACGCCAGCCTGATGCGCCCCGACGGTACCGGCCGCGACCTGATCCATTTCCAAGCAAATTCCGGCGATACGACCACCATTACCCAAGACTTCAAATGGAAATTCAGCCGTTGGAGACAAGAATTCCGTCAAACCATAACCAACTACACCGTCAGCCACAACGATGGCGCGCCCGAACAAAAACCTGACGAAATCGGCAAAACCGTCAAATTCAAGGTTCCGTTGCTGCTGAAGCTGGAAGGCAAACCCAACGTATTGGAAATGACCAATAAAGAAGGTACGGACAGCGTCCGCTATTACCGCTACAACGAAGAAGCCATGCCTGATCTGCTGAAAAAACTGGAAGCGCAATAATCCATCTTCCCAATACTGAAAGGTCGTCTGAAAACCTGATTTCAAGGTTTTCAGACGACCTCTTGTTTTCTGTTGTCCCTTTAAGGATTTATAGTTCTTTGTAACTACAAACAATCATCAATAATATTTACATTTTGAAATAAAAAGAGTAAGGTTGCCTTGCTTTTCGGGCTTTCCGTTGGCTTTTGAACCGTAAACAATCAAATTTGAGGAAGAAACATGAAAAAATTATGGATACTTGGCGCATTGGGCTTGAGCATGGCGGCGCAGGCGCATGATTTGTGGGTGTCGGCTCCGGTGCGTTTGGATTCGGGCAGTACGTTGAAAGCGGATTTGGGTTACAGCCATGATTTCCCGAATGTCGAAAAAATCGCCGACGACCGTGTGCATATTTTCAAACCGCTGCAATTGACGGACAAATCCGGAAAAACCGTTGATTTGACGAATAAAGGTGAAAATTACCAATATGTTTCCAAATCCCGCCTGAAAGACGGCTCTTATTGGGTCGGCGCGGTGTACAAACCGACGTTCTGGTCGCAAAACAGTGAAGGCTGGAAACAGAAAACCTTGAAAGACCTGCCCGGCGCGACTTATTGCGAACAGGCTCAGATGTTCGGCAAGGCGTTTTTGCAAGTGGGCAGCGCAGGTGTGGATGAAAGCGTGTTGACCCGTCCGGTCGGTCATGAATTGGAACTGGTTCCGCTGAAAAATCCGAATGAAGTCAAGGTAGGCGGTCTGTTGCCGGTTAAAGTGCTTTATAAAGGCAAACCGTTGGCAAAAGCGACGGTAACGGCAAGCTCGGATACGCTGGCGGAAATGGATTTGGCGGCTACGCACGACCACCGCGAGCCGCAAGGTTTTTCAGGGAAAACGGATAAAGACGGCGTCGTCAATGTGATTCCTTTGATTGAAGGTTTGTGGAAAATCAAAGCTGCCCATCAGGCGGATTATGCCGATAAAAGTGTTTGCCAACAAGACAATGCCTATGCAACGCTGATTATGCCCGTCGGAACGAAACGCGCGGCTGAACGGCATGAACACCATCATCATCAACACTAATTAAGTGTGAAAGATCAAAAAGGTCGTCTAAAAAAGTTTTCAGACGACCTTTCTTTATATAGTGGATTAAATTTATAGTGGATTTACAAACCCAATGCCTCAGCATGAAACTCGATATGCGAGTCGATAAAGCTGGCGATGAAGAAATAATCGTGTCCGTAGCCGGGGCGGACTTTGTATTGCACGTTGAAGCCGTTGGCGCGGGCGGCATTGACGAAGGCTTCGGGTTGCAGTTCGTCGGGGAAAAGCGGATCGATGCCGCCTTGGTCGATGAGTATCGGCAGCTTGCGTGAGGTCGTCTGAACGAGCGATGTGCTGTCGTAAGCCTGCCAAGCCTCCGATTCCGCGCCCAGATAGGCGGCAAACGCCTGCTTTCCGCCCCGGCTGGCGGTCGGATGGCACAAGGGGGCGAACGCAGAAACGGCGGCATAGCGTCCCGGATTTTTCAGGGCGATGGAAAGCGCGCCGTGTCCGCCCATGCTGAAACCTGCGATGCTGCGTTCTTGAGTGGCGGGAAAATGCCGTTCCACCCACTCGGGCAGCTCGCGGCTGATATGGCTGTACATCTGATAATGTGCCGCCCACGGCTGTTCGGTCGCGTCAATGTAAAATCCCGCGCCCTGTCCGATAAATTCGTTCGCGCTGTCGCTGATATGGCTGCCGCGCGGCGAGGTGTCGGGAAAAACGACGATGATGTTCCATTGCGCGGCAAAACGCTGGATGCTGGTTTGGCGTATCAGTTCCGAGCCGTCGCCGTGCAATCCCGACAAGAAATACAAGACCGGCGCGGGATAGCCTTTCAATACCTGCGGCGGCAGGTAGATGCCGAAAGTCATATCGGTTTGACAGGTTTCGGAAAAGCAGCGGTATTGCTCTTGATGGCCGTTGAACATTTTGGCGCGGGAAAGCAGGTGTAATTCGTGTGCGGACATAGATGGGATGGTGTGAAAAAAGTGAAGGCATCATCTTAACAGAAAGACCGCGTTACGGGCTTTTAAAAACCTATCGAACGGTATGGTTTCAGACGACACCAATCTATACACAAACTCTGTGGATAAGTTTGTTGATAAGCTTTGGGTAATCGGAATTTTTGCTTTTGGAACAACCCAAGTCTTTCAGTGCTTAAAAAATAGTCAAATAAAACACAATAAAATCAATTAGTTATAAAAATAAAAAATTTCAAAGCCCTTATGGGAAAAATCTATAAGCAAAACAAGCCAATGCGAAATTGTGTATAAAAAGTGATTGACATGCCTGATAAATGTCAAATGAGTTGACTGAACAAGCAAGGCAGCGGCGGCCTCCCTATGGGGAAAAACTTCAATCCCCCTGCCTTTCGCGTTACAATATACGCTTACTTTTTTACACAGAAAAATACACCATGAAAGCCAGCCAATTTTTCATTTCCACCCTGAAAGAAGCCCCTGCCGAAGCCGCGCTTGCCAGCCACAAGCTGATGATTCGCGCCGGTCTGATTAAAGCCAACGCGTCCGGCCTTTATACTTGGATGCCGATGGGGCTGCGCGTGTTGCGTAAAGTCGAAAACATCGTGCGTGAAGAAATGGCGCGCGCGGGCAGCGTGGAGTTGCTGATGCCGGTAGTGCAGCCTGCCGAGCTGTGGCAGGAATCCGGCCGCTGGGAATTTTACGGTAAAGAACTGCTGCGCCTGAAAGACCGCCACGACCGCGATTTCTGCATGGGTCCGACCTGCGAGGAAGTCATCGCCGACATCGTGCGCAAAGAAATCAACAGCTACAAACAACTGCCGAAAAACTTTTACCACATCCAAACCAAATTCCGCGACGAAGTGCGCCCGCGCTTCGGCGTGATGCGCGCGCGCGAGTTCGTCATGAAAGACGCTTATTCCTTCCATGCCGACTATGCCTCGCTTCAGACGACCTATGATGCCATGTACGACGCTTACTGCCGCATCTTCACCCGTCTGGGCTTGGAGTTCCGCCCCGTCGCCGCAGACACCGGCAGCATCGGCGGCACCGGTTCGCACGAGTTTCAAGTATTAGCGGAAAGCGGTGAAGATGTGATTGCATACAGCGACACTTCCGATTACGCCGCCAATATCGAACTGGCACCGACCTTGCCACTCAAAGGCGAACGCGCGGCCGCTCAGGCAGAGCTGGCCAAAGTACACACGCCGAACGTCAAAACCATTGATTCATTGGTTGATTTCCTCAGCATTCCGATTGAAAAAACGCTGAAATCCATCGTGGTCGAAGGCGAAAACGAAGGCGAAATCGTCTTATTGCTGTTGCGCGGCGATCATGAGTTCAACGACATCAAAGCCGAAAAACTCGCAGGCGTAAAATCGCCGCTGACCATGGCAGACTCAGCCGCCATCCGCGCGCAGTTCGGCGCAAACGGCGGCTCGCTCGGTCCTGTCGGTTTCACAGGCAAAGTCTATGCCGATTTCGCTACCGAAAAAGGCGCGGACTGGGTTATCGGCGCGAACGAAGACGATTACCACTATACCGGCTTCAACTTCGGCCGCGACGCCGCCGAGCCTGAGTTTGTCGATTTGCGCAACGTCGTCGAAGGCGACGAAAGCCCCGACGGACAAGGCCGTCTGAAACTGGCACGCGGCATCGAAGTCGGACACGTTTTCCAATTGCGCGACAAATACACCCAAGCCATGAATGTAAGCTTCCTCGACAACAACGGCAAATCGCAAATCATGGAAATGGGCTGCTACGGCATCGGCATCACCCGCGTCGTTGCCGCCGCCATCGAGCAGAACAACGACGAAAAAGGCATCATCTGGACAAAAGCAATGGCGCCGTTTGAAGTCGTTATCGTGCCGATGAACTACAAAAAATCAGATGCCGTTCGCGAAGCCGCCGACAAAATCTACGCCGAACTGCTGGCGGCAGGCGTGGACGTCCTTCTCGACGACCGCGACGAACGCGCAGGCGTACTGCTCAATGACTCCGAGCTTCTGGGCATCCCGCACCGCATCGTCATCGGCGACCGCGCCTTGAAAGAAGGCAATGTCGAATACGCCGAACGCCGCGACAATCAGGCGCAAACCGTGGGCTTGAATGAAATCGCCGGCAAAGTATTGGCTGCATTGAAAGACTAATGACGGTTTAAAACGGATGCAGATGAAAGAAGGTCGTCTGAAAACTGGAAACAGGTTTCAGACGACCTTCATTATTGTGAAATCAGAAGCTTAACGGATGAATGCTTTGTTTTATAGTAAACATATAGTGGATTAAATTTAAATCAGGACAAGGTGACGAAGCCGTAGACAGTACAGATAGTACGGAACCGATTCACTTGGTGCTTCAGC
>CAUSDA010000060.1:0-16155 GCA_963529965.1 uncultured Neisseria sp. | reverse complement strand
CTGTACTGTCTGCGGCTTCGTCGCCTTGTCCTGATTTAAAGTTAATCCACTATAGCTTGAAGGAGTCCGCCCTTGAAACACTTTTCTCCTTAAATCTCCTATCCTCAAACTTAAAACCGTCCCATGGTGGACGGTTAATTCATTTTTGAAATGAGCAAGTCAGGTTGCCTCAAGAGGTCGTCTGAAAATTGTTTTGTTTATTTTTTCTAGAGCGGATTAATTTTAAAACCGGTCGGGCTTTATCCTATTTTGATTCGGTATGAACTTAAGTTGTCATAAATATTTGAATGGCAATGGCTTTATTCATTATTTTAAAAAATTGATTGGCATTCAAACCATCGTAATTTTGCCCGCGTTATAACCCGTTTGATAAGCGGTATGAATTTGATATTTAACGGTAGTTACTAATTTATTTATTTTTTGATATGATAAGTAAATTTTTTAAAAAGGTAAAAACTATGAAAGGTATTATCAGGCTGGGAGATGCGACTACTCATGGAGGCGTTGTGGTTCAAGCGTCTTCGGATATGGTCATTGAAGGAAAGCCTGCTGCTCTGGTAGGCGATTTGGTTTCTTGCCCCATACCCGGGCATGGCACCAATCCGATTATCGAAGGCAGTCAATATATGTCGTTTAAAGGGCGCGATGTCGCTGTGGACGGTTGTAAAACTGCATGCGGCTGCGCTTTGATCAGCAGTATGCCGACTGTCGGAAGCGACTAAGGGGAATGGAATCTGCAAGGAGCTAAAGTGCCGGATTGTCGGAAATAAGATACAAAATTGCATAATCCTTTTAGTGTCGCAGGTTTTTAGGGGCGCATGCCTGATTCGGGGCAGGTTTGGCAAAAAGCCTTTCATCTTAATAATTCAAAAGTTCTGATATTCAAAATACAGATTAAGTTTTTAGATTTTAAGTTTATTTTTCGGAAGTTATTATGAAGCCAATTTTTACTGGCATAGTGGTTATTATTCTAAGCATCGTCAGTGCAGTCTTACTCTACTTTTTAGGTCATAAATTCGGAATCGATACATCTGCAGCCAAAGCGGTTGTGTGGGCGTGTATCACGGTAGTGACCTCATTAATATTCTTTATCCCTCTGTTGACACGAATGCTTTGGTCAGGCGTGTCCGACAGACATTCCAATTTGAAGCATCTGAATCCCGAAGATTTAAGCGGTGACAGTGCGGAATCTACCCATTTGATCGGCGTGTCGGAACGCTGGGAGCAGTTGAGACATATCCACTTGCTGACCAAGCAATATAAAAAACACCGTAAGCCTTGGATTTTTGTGGTCACTCAAGATACTGCCTTACTGGAAGCCTCTTTGCCGGATATCCGCCGTCAGTTGTGGGTGGAAACCGCATCGGCTATTTGGATTGATGCACAGGCTATGGAGCCTGCAGGCGGTTGGCAATATCTGAGGGGCGTGGGTAAACGTCCTGCCGAAGGCATTGTTTCGCTTCAGGCAAAATCCTCAATTCACGAAAATGCTGCGCAATTGACCGAGTTGATGAAAAAGCTCGGATGGAAGCTGCCGATTAATCAGGTGTATCTGACCAATGAAGCCGATGAAATGCCATCAGCCATCAGTCATGCTTTGAAATATGGTTCGACTGTATCGGCAACGGAGTTGGCGAAAGAATTGGATCAGTTTGCCAACCAGTTGGCGGCAGTGGGTACGCAGCTGATTGAGGAAGATTTGCGCCAAACACCTATTGCAAAACTGTCTGCCACATTGCCCTCTCAAAGTCAGGCTTTGGCAGATCATATTGCTGCTGAAAAACGGAGCTTGGGAAAACTGGATACAGTTGCCGGCGTTTCGTTTGTTCAAACCAATAATCCTGAACAATCAGGAGATTTGATTTACCGTGCGTTTAACGATCTGTCTGTTTTGGGTTCAGGTAAAAAACTGCATTTGTCCAAAACGGAAAAAACCTATCTGGCAATGAGTGCCGTAGCCTTGTTGGTCGGTAGTGTGTTTGCAGTGGGTGCGCACAGCAGTTATCAAGATATAGGTCGTCTGAATGCCGATTTGGAAAGTGTTCAGAAGGCAAAATCACGCTCGGAAAAAGTTGCAGCCTTAATCAAACTGCAACAAAGTATTGCCGAAATGGAATCCGGTAGGGATTTCTTGCAATATACAGCCAAGTTCTTGGGCTATGAACATAGAAAAGAGCTGTTGGCTGCCGCGTACCGTAAATACGGGATTTTGGTTAAAGATGTCGTCAGCCGCCCTGCTACCGTATTCTTTGCAAATAAGCTGGATGGTTTGACTATGCTCGAAGGGCAGATTCCGGACGATTTCGAACTGCAAGACAGTTCTTATCAAGACCTGAAAGCATATTTGATGCTGACGTCCCATGTAGAGAAAACCAAAGACAAAAAAGATGCTGAATTCCTGACGAAAAAATTGGTGGAAATGCTGTCGGCGCAGAATGTTTCTACCAAAGATGCACAAATTTTGGCCCAATTTTTCGTACCGCGCATGGCTACCCATTCCGGTTGGCTGGAAACGGAGCAACCTGAATTAGTGTCACGAAGCCGTCAGATTCTGGTGGATTGGATCAACCGCGACCAAGGCAGTGAACAGTTATACAAACGTATCGTACAAGGTACGGATGCCAAGCTGAAAACCATCACATTGGCAGAGCTGCTGAATAAGGATTTGAAAGGCATTTGGAATGTCGGCAAACCTTTGCCTCGTGTGTATACAGTCGAAGGCTGGGAGAAATATGTTAAACCTGCTTTGGACCAAGCGGTTAAAGACAGCAAGAATACTGACTGGGTGTTGGGTGGAAACCTGCATCAGGCACCGGTAACGGAAGCTGCGATCAACAGTCTGAAAGAGCGTTATTTCAAAGAATATGCTGCGGCTTGGTATGACATGATGAACAGTATTACATGGCAGCCAAGGACGACCAATTTGGATGCGGTCAATCAGTTCCACGTTTATGCAGATCCTCAGCGTTCTCCATTGGTGGCATTGTTCCATGCTGTGAAAGAAAGTAGCCAGTTGGACAGCAAAAAAATCGACGTAAATCCGGCGGTTGCCGATGCTGCAAAACGTGCGGCGGCAAGACAGCTGTCTTCCCGCTCGCGTAGGGTTGCCGATACGGTATTAAATTCACAGGCAGAAAACATCAACGCCCTGGAAGGTAAAGTCAATGATTATCTGGCAGGACCGTTGGAAGCAGAATTTGAAAACTTGCTGCAATTGATTGACGCGCAAATCAATCCGAAGAGCGATTTGAGCCTGCAGCGCTACCTTGAGCGAGTGACAACCATTAAACAACGTTTGATTCAAATGGCGTCTTCTTCCGATACCGGTGGCGTAGCCAGATCGGCCGTGCAAGGTGTTTTGAACGGCGGAGACAATGAATTTCTTGAAGGTATGCAGTATGCACGTTTGATTGAGGCTGGTGTGGGCGACAGATTGCTGCCGTTTGCGCGCAACGTTTTTGTCTTGCCATTTAATTCCGTATGGGATTCGATTGCAGGCGTGGCCCAAAAAGACATCAATAATCTGTGGGCAAGCAATTTTGTTAATCCTATGCAGTCTGAGTTGGGCGGCAGGTATCCGTTTGCCAAATCAGAAACCGAAGTTTCGATTCCCGTATTGGCAAAATACTTGGATATCAACAAAGGCGCATTGAATCAGTTTATAACGACCCAATTGGCAGGTGTTTTGACCAAACAAGGCAATCAATGGATTGTGGCACCGGGAAGCGAATTGAAAGTCAATCCGGGATTGTTGCAACAGCTGAATAAATTGAGTGCGATTTCTGAGGATTTCTTCGTCAACGGAGAAGGTGGTTACAGCTTTGAGCTGAAGCCGACGTCTACTCAGGGAATTGTTCAATTCGACTTGGTTGTTGATGGTCAATCATTGAATTATTTCAACCAACAGACAGAGTGGAAGCCATTCAAATGGCCGGGTGATGTCAGCAATGCCGGTTTGCGTATTTCTTGGGAAACCGAGGCAGAAGGTATGCGTAAGACTCAGGAAATCAGCGGACGTTTTGGTTTCATCCGTATGCTTGAAAAATCTAGGGTTACGCCGATTGATGGAAGTACCTACCTGGTCGAATTCCCGCTGGAAAAAGACAAATTGATGCGCTTCTATATGCGGACCAATTCCGGTAAAGGACCGTTGGGACTGTTGGATATGAAAAATATCCATCTGCCGAATAAGATTTTTGAGGTTAAATAATGATGACATTACCCCAATGGGTAAAGCCGGTACTCGGTGATGAAGGTACATCTATCACCGATAACAATATCCATCGCTGGCAAGAATGGTTGGAGCCTGTTTCAGACGACCATCCTTGCGGCGAGGATGTCGCCTATACAGATGATTTTGAAGCCATCAAGATTGAGTTGGCCAAACTTTCGGGTATGGACTACCGATTGATTTTGGATGCTTCAGAACGCCTGCTGAAGCGTGAATCTAAAGATCTGAGGGTAGCAACCTATTACATTTTTGCCTCACTGAGAGACAGAGGCTTGGCAGGTTTTTCAGACGGCTTGGAGATTTTGTGCGGGTTGCTGCAAAAATTCGATCAGTCGCTGTGGCCGAAAAAGCCTGTACAAAAACGTAATGCATTAAATTGGTTGTCCGGCGAAAGGGTGCTGGATACGCTTAAGAACGTGGGATTATCTGATTCTACGGAGCTTAAGCGGACATTATCGGCTTTGATGTTGTTGCAAAATTACTTTGAGGGATGGGAAGAGGTAGTACGCCCCAGCTTATTTCCATTGTTGCAATATTTTGAAGAGTCATCTGTTCGTTTTTCATCTTTTCCAACAAGTTCAAGTCAAAATCAGGAGACCAGTGCGCCTGTTGAGCAAGTGGCAACGCCGCAAATTCATCAAGAGAGTCGAGGGTCGTCTGAAAGTCTGACTGTCACAAAGGTTAACTCTTCTAAAGCCTTGCTTGACCAAGTCAGGATTAACGCTGCCTACTTGAGAGAACAGGATGATGGTTATTGGTCTGCAAACAAGATGATTCGGGCCGTCCGTTGGGGCGGATTGAACGGCATTCCTCCGCATCAAAACGGTCAGACGCGGTTGAAGGCTCCGAGGGCCGATTTATTGGCAAACCTGAATCGTTTGGTTCAGGAGCAGCAATGGCGCGATTTGCTCGATAAAGTGGAAGCGGCTTTTTTGGAAGGTGCTAATCACTATTGGCTGGATTTGCAATATTACGCATGGCAAGGTCAGCAGGCGCTAGGTGGTTTATATCTTTCCCAAGTTGAGTCGTCGCTATTTGAGTTGAAATCCTTATTGGCCCGATGCGAAGGCCTGACCGGCTTGAGTTTTGATAACGGATTCCCGTTCGTATCGGCTGATACGCTTAAATGGCTGGAAGAAAAGGTCATGTCGTCCGCGCGCAAGCAGACGAGTAGTCAAGCCATTCAAAAAGCAGTGTTAGCGTCGCCATCTCAGATAGAAAATCAAGAAAGTTACTGGCAACAGGCTCTGTTGAAAATACAAGAACACGGTTTAGACGCTGCATTTGCTTGGTTGGAAACATTACCGGAGTGGCAGACAGGTTCGGGGCAGGTTAAGAAATGGTTGATGATGGCTCGGTTGGCTGTAAGCGCCCAAAAGGCGGACTGGGCAGTGAAACTGTTGGAACAGGCTTCGAAGCAGATGCAAGTGTTGACAGTTAAAGAGTGGGACAGACATTTTACGTTTGAAGTGTATGCCCTTTGGTATCAACTATTAAGTGAAAACCTTGATAATAAAGATATTGAGGCAGTCGGACAGCTCGAATTTTTACGGACAGAGTTGATGCAGGCAGATGTTGTCCGTGCATTGGAATTAATTTATTAAGCATATATTATGTCAGATCCCACATTACGCTATTATGAAGAAGAGATGCGGTATCTCAAAGAGGCGGGATTAGAGTTTTCAAAAGCCCACCCTGATCGTGCCGCAATGCTGAATTTAGACAGAGTAGGTACGCGCGATCCTTATGTAGAAAGACTGTTTGAAGGCTTTGCTTTTTTGACAGGGAGAATCAGACAAAAATTAGATGATGACTTTCCGGAATTGACGGAGGGGTTGGTCCATATGCTGTGGCCGCATTATCTGAGGATGATTCCTTCCCTGACTGTTTTGGAATTGATTCCGGATAATAAAAAGTTGCAAGGAGGGCAAGTCGTCAAAAAAGGATTGTCCGTTCAGTCCGAACCTATCAATATCAACGATAGATTGACCAGATGCTTGTATCGGACCACTGCTGATGTTGCGCTCCAGCCTTTGAGCATATTGCATACATTGTTGGATTATGATGCGAATGGTCAAAGCGTCATCAAATTAACTTTCGGTATCCACCGGCAAATACAGAAAGAGAATTTAGATTTTTCCAAAATCAGAATTTATATTTCCGCTGATGAACCGATTGCCTTCGCATTGCGTCATGCTTTGTTGAATCAGACAGCGCGAATCAGCCTTCATCATGCCGAATTGCCATCCGCCGGCAATATACAGTTTAAGGCAGTCGGATTTGCTGAAGATGAAAGGTTGTGGGAGAAAGTCAATAACAGCTTCAGCGGCTACCAACTATTGCTGGAATATTTTTGTTTCAAACAGAAGTTTTTCTTTATTGATTTATTGGGCATCGATGCCGGATCGTGGTCGGAACGTATTAATGAGTTTAGCGTGAATGTGGTTCTTTCCAAGCAATACCCTTCAGAGCTTCGATTTCCTCCTGACTGTTTGAAATTGAACTGCGTGCCTGCCATCAATCTGTTTGATATGGAAGCAGAGCCTATCCGAGTGGATCATAAGGCGTTCGAATATCAGGTGAAGCCGCTGTTACATGAAGGTATGGCCGTTGAAGTTTATTCCGTCGAAGAGGTAGAGGCGGTTAATCATGAAACAGGCAAACGTTACCCCTATATTCCTTTTTCCTCATTCCAGCATCGTGGCGGATTGATGAAATATGATGCGCCGGAAAGGTATTTCCATACCAAAGTCAAACAAGGCGTATCAGGAAGACATGAAACATTTATCATGCTTGGCGGATTGTTGTGGGATAGAAAAGATATATTGCCTACCGAGACGCTTTCATTGAAGGTGGTCGGGACAAATGGCGCTTTGCCGCGTAAAAGTCTGAGGGAGACCCAGATTCAAGACGACGATATCGCCGAACCAAATGTCAAAATGGTCAGAAACCTTACCACGCCGACATTGTCTTGTTATCCGCCGACAGAGGATAGATTCCAATGGCGCATATTGTCCCATTTGTCACCCAACTATTTATCACTATTGAATGTCGACAGTTTGAAAGGGGCATTGTCCATTTACGACTGGACTGAAGACGAGCTGAACAAGCGCAGACTGAATGGTATTGTTGATGTCAAACATGAAACAGTACAGAGAATCGAGCGTGGCGCAGTCCACCGCGGAATTCATATTACCGTAACATTTGATTCGACCGCATTTAGCGGTGAGGCGGAAATTTATTTGTTCGGAGAATTATTGAACGAATTTTTTGCAATGTATGCTGATTTGAACCTGTTTACCCGGTTCAGCATTGTTTCTCTGCCATCCGGGAAAACATATACATGGAAAGACAGCAAAACAACTATCACACGGTTTTAGAAACGGCGCACAAAAGCGCCAAAGAAAATAACGACAGGCAAACGCTTCCCTTATGGGAGATTCCTAGAAATAAAGCGCAGCGCGAAAGCGGGTCGTCTGAAATCTTCCAAGAGAAATTGGGGGAGTTTATTGTACGCAATGCGGCAACAATGAATTTCTTCCAATTTTGCCGGGTTCTGGAAACCCTTGCCGAAGGAAATGAAGAAAAGGCTGTCGAGTCAACCGTAAGATTTAGAAGGGTAAAGTCTTTATCTTTCCCTTCCGGGGAGATTGCATCGGTTGAATATGACGCAGAAGCCGATCTGCCGACTGTCAGGACGACATTTTTGGGTTTGTACGGTGTCGATGCGGTTTTGCCGGATTACTTCCTGAACGATATTGCGACACATAAAGACGGCAGTGAAAGCCTGGCAGCATTTTTAGATATTTTTAACCACCGAATCACGACCCTGTTTTTCCAAGCATGGAAAAAATACCGTTATCCGTTTCTGTTTCAACGGGAGGGGCAGGATGACCTATCGCGTTCTCTCTTGCACCTAATCGGGCAAGGCATGGTCAACGGGAAATTCATGCATCCTCTGCTGGATAGCAGGATTTTGGGGTTGTTCAGTATTTTTTACCAACGAACCCGAACCAAAGAAGGGATTGTCAGCATTGTCAGATATCTGCTCCCCTTTGCCGATGTGAACGTAAAAGAGTTTCAGCCGCAATGGGTCATTTTGGAAAAGGACCGAAAACTGGGGAAAGCCGGTTTGCGATTAGACGGGGGAAGTGCATCTTTGGGCGGACGGATAAAAGATTACAGTCATTTGGTGCGTATTGAAATTACGCCCGATACATTTGACAACGCGCAGCTTCTGTTGCCAAAGCAGCAATTGCACCAAAAATTGCTCGAATTATTAAAACTCTATTTGGGTCGTCGTTTTGATGCGAGTGTTTACCTGAATATTAAAAAACAATGGATACCTAAAAGCCGTTTGGAAAAAAAACAAATATTGGGGATTAATACCGGTTTAGGTGCGATGCACCAAGACAAACAAATAAAAATAGCGAACTATACTTACTCAAACTAACTTCAAGAAAACGGAAAATCATGAATAAAAAAACCAGAATTACGTCAGTCTGCTCATTAGCCCTTTTATGCGCCATGCTTTCAGGATGCGGGATTTGGCAAGGCATGAAAGATGGAACGGTTGAAGCAACGAAAAGTGTTTTTTATACCAAACTCAAGATTTTGAAAATCGACCTGATTGCACGAAACGGTTTGAATCAAAACGAGCGCGGGCAGTCGCTGTCGACCGTCGTCCGAGTGTATCAGTTAAAAGACAAGCAAAATTATGAAGTTGCCTCATATCGTGATTTGCTCAATCAAGACAAAACCATCTTGAGCAACGATCTGGCGGAAGGTTACAAGCAATATACCATCCGGCCTGGGGAGACCATCAGCTTTGATGAAACGCTGAATAAAGACACCAAATATGTCGGCGTCGTCGCTTTCTACAACAAAGTAGGGGAAGAGCAGACTTGGAAAATGTTGATTACCAAAAAGCAACTGACCAATAAAAAACCGGTCGTTATCGAATTGGTGGATAACAAAGTCCTGCTTCAAGAGACGGTCAAGAAAGTCAAATAATGGATGCCGCACTCTATGAGAAACTGACCGGATTTTATTCCGACGGTTTGCCGATAGATGACTTGCCGGGCAGCTTTCAGTTGGTTCGCAGTGTTTTGGACAATATCCAACGCATTCTTAACAGCAGGAGCGGTTCCTTGAAACATCTGCCGGATTATGGGATTCCCGATCTCAGCATGGTTTATAAAAACCTGCCGTCCAGCGCGCATGACTTGCGGTATTTTATGAGGAAAACCTTGTTGAAATACGAGCCGAGATTAAGGAACTTGGATATCCACCTCACTGAATCCAAAGACAATATCATGGTCTTGTGTTATCAGCTGGAATGCGAAATAGAAAACGTGGGTGCGGTAGTGATAGACACTTATTTTATGCCTGAGGGGACGGTTTCCGTTAAACGCAGCCGGACATAAGCTTTCTTTGGTGTGAATAGATTACTTTGAAAATTAAGAAATAAAATATGGTTAAACACATTTTCCTTACTTGCGGCGTGTTGCTTTCAGCAACCGCTCAAACCGCCTTTGCCAAAGAGCTGGAAGGCATGTTGGTCACTCAAAACAATTATGTCCGGATTCGAAGTTGTGATTTGAAAAACAATTACACTTTGCTTCCCGGTAGCGGAAACGGCTATGAAGCCGCAGCGGAAATCATCAGCGTCAGAAAAAATACGCCTGAAAACACACCAATCTATGTCGGATTAAGAGGCAATCTGGAAAACACCAATTTTTTGATTTCAGGCATTGATTTCATCAAAATGGGCGAGAGCTGCCATGTGCCGCATACCGAAACCCCGCCTGCCGAAGTCGTTATTCGAGAGTATCCGCTTACTCAGCAGAAATCAGGTTCGACAGGAGGGAAGCCTGAGTCTAAGCAAGACAATGCGAAATTAAAAGCTACGGAATCCCAACAAGCTAAGGCAGAACAGGATAAACCGGAAGAAACGGCAGGCAAGTCAGAAGATCCGATTCCTTATCCTGAAGTTACACAGACTAACCAATCGGAAGACGGTAAAAAGTCTGAAGGCAAGTCAAATTCAGACGACCTCGTTAAAGAAAGTGTGAAAACGGGGGATGTCAAACAGACAGATACTGAGAAATCTGGTCGCACAAATGCTGGCTCGGCGACACCGGAAGTATCCAATACAACTGCGCCAACCGAGAAAAAAACCGTAGAAAACAAGGAAATTGATACGTCGGCTAAAGCAGAAACGTCTGAAACGGTAGAAGTGCCAGCCAAAGCAGAAACGCATGAAACAGTAGAAGCACCAATCCGATTTGAATCACTTGAAAAGGTAGAAACGCTGCCAACCAAGACGGAAATTTCTGCAACCGAAGAAACACCAGCCCAAACGGAGGCGCCTGCAACAGTAGAAACACGGGTAACAACAGAAACTACGTCAACTACGCAAGCTCCGGTAGCGGAAGAAGCTTCGACAAAATCGGTTGATGTAGAGGAGCATCCGTCCGTATCTGAGCCTGTGGCTCCTGTGGTTTTGCCGGCAGAAAGTCAGCCGGTAGAAACCAATACCGTATCCGAATTGAAACCTGAAACCGGTAAGCAAGAGACTCCATCGGTAGAGCATGAGCCTTTGGCGCCGCAAGTAGATATCCAACGCGAAGAAACGCATTCTGCACACAACACGCTGTCGGCAACGCCAATGACTACCGAAACATCTGTGTCACAGACAGAGCCTCCTGTTGTGAATGAAGAAACGTCAGTGCAGCCGGTTTATGTCAATAAGGTCATCGTGCATGATGATGACGCTGAATAAAAGGCAGGCAAGCCCAACAAAATAGCAGAGTCGGTTTGCTGCTTATCCATAGAAAAGGTCGTCTGAATTTTTTCAGACGACCTTTTCTTATGAATGGATTTTAGCGATACAACATTTTTGCTCACTCTTGCTCAAAGAGACAAATTTCCTCAGGCTTGGGAAGCAAGAAATAAATCGGTTTTATATGAACCTCGTTACCTTTTTAATTTTGAATAATCTGCCCCATCTGATGAGAAAGAGGGGATAGCGCGGCTGACTTGGTCATATTGGTTTTGCGGGTTATGCGGATTTTTTGCTTTCAAATGCCGCTATTTGTCAGCGTGTTATTTTGTGTTCGTTCTTTGTTTTCAAACGACCTATGATGGTAATAGGTCGTCTGAAAACAGCTTACCAAGACAGATAGAACATGGCTTTGGCAAAAAATACGATGAACAGCATATGGGAAAACACGACGGCGTGGATGTATTTGGACCAGCCGACGGTCAGGGTGCGCCGTGCCATTTTGACGACGGCGATGGCGAAATGGACGAGGACGCTGACTGCCAACAGGATTTTGAGGGTGAGGAGCGTACCGAATGAGGTGGCGAAGGGTTGGCTCAAAAAGGGCAGGTAGCGGTTGAATACCATGACGATGCCGCTGATGAAAAGCGTAATGACGACGGGCGGCATAACGCGGACGGCGCGGTATGACATGGCGCGTTCGACTTCGCGGCGCGATTCGCGTGAGACGCGGCCAGTGTGCATGACGGACAAAACCAGCATTTCGAAAAATACGCCGCCGACAAAGGCGATGGCGCAATAGAGGTGGATGATGTGGGCGATGGCGTAGAGACTCATGACCGTGTTCCGAAGTGGATATTCAGGCGAAATTGTATCATCAGTCGGGCAGTTTCAGACGACCTTTTCCTTATTGTCGGCTCAATAGTCGGTGTCGCTCGGGATGTGCAAAGAAGCCATTTTGTTTATTAGGGCAGTTCGATAGTTAAGGAGCAAAATAGTTTTCAAATCTGGTAATAAAATCGGGTATTTTATTTAACATATCGGTCTATTTTAAAGTTAACCCCCTATACACTATACTGTTGCCACATTTCATGATGATGAAGAGGAAAAGATGAATAAATTATTGTCTCTATTGGCTGTATGTTTGGCGATTGTGCCGTTGTCTGCATGTAAACAGGAGGTTTCGGAGAAACCGGCAGCAAAGCAAGAAAAAGCGGCTTCTGTTGTTATTCGTCCTGAATTGAATTGGGATACCCCTAAATTAACCAGTAATGTTTGGAAAATCAGCAAATCGGGGCAGCCGGATTCTTATTTGGTCGGTACCATCCATATCGGTAAGCCCAATGCCACCTTGTCTCAAGATGCAAAGAATCTGCTGGCATCTGTCGAACAGTTGGTTACCGAGGCCGATATGCTGCCCCAGCTCAATGATGAAGAGATAGCGAAATATCAAGAGTTTATGCAAAAAATTTATAGTCAAGATTCTTTGAAATTCAAGTTGGGCGATAAGAATTTTGAACTGTTGCAACAGGATTTTATGAAAAGTCCGGAGTTGGCTCAGATGGCACCGTACATCGACCACATGCATCCTTGGGCGGTGTTGCTGTTTGCTTTAAGTATTTATCCGCCTGAATACAGCAACCAGACGGGTGTGGATATTTTGCTGTCGAAAGTGGCATAAGAGTCCGGCAAAACACGCCTTGCTTTAGAGGATGTGATGGATTTCTCTCGAATTTTTGCCAGTCAGCCGGAAAAGTTGATGATTAAAATGTTGACATTGAGAACGAATGAAGAGTATGCCGATCGGGAAACCAAACGTCTTTTCAATGCCTATGAGAAAGGAAAGTTCGAGGATTTACCTTTGGTGCAAACTGAATTCGAAAAGGAATTTGCTCAAAAGTATCCCGATACTATTCCCGCTTTATCTTGGGTACGCAGCGATTTGCTGATTAAGCGCAATCAAAGTTGGTTGCCGAAAATCAAAGAGATATCTGCTAAAAAGAAAACGGTGTTTGCCGTAGGCATCATGCACCTGATGTCTGAACAAGGCTTGATTGAGAAGTTGCGCAAGGAGGGTTATCAGGTGACGCCGGAGCCTTCAATCTTGATGTGGTAAAGCGTAAAACGTCGTCTGAAAAAGGTTTCAGACGACGTTTTATAATGAAAAATCCAAAAAACCGACCGCGAGATACAGCGGTCGGTTTGTTTTTGGGCGGGTTGTTGGTATCAAGGGGCAGAAAAGGTCGTCTGAACGCTTGGCGCGCGATTTTTGTTTCAAATATGGCGAGAAACAGGATGGGCGTGATGACTTAGATGGTTTCAGAC
The DNA here is from genome assembly GCA_963529965.1 of uncultured Neisseria sp. Lineage (GTDB taxonomy): Bacteria > Pseudomonadota > Gammaproteobacteria > Burkholderiales > Neisseriaceae > Neisseria. The sequence goes on along the minus strand of CAUSDA010000060.1, from coordinate 2,815 downwards.
GACCTTTGCATTGTCGCGACAGGTTTTCCATGTATTTATAGTGGATTAAATTTAAATCAGGACAAGGCGACGAAGCCGCAGACAGTACAGATAGTACGGCAAGGTGAGGCAACGCCGTACTGGTTTAAAGTTAATCCACTATATTTTATGGGGAAGGCTGCTCGAAATTTAACGGTCAGATGGCACCGACCGCTTATAAATAAAGGGATTATGCAATTGGAAACCGTATGATTTCAAATTGTAAATTACTCTTTTAAATGACGTTTGGTTTTTAAAACGACCGTTTGTTAGAAAGTTAAGACGGGCGCATTTTTAGATAATAAGATACGGGAAATAATCACAGGGGAATAAAATGTTATTGCTAGTATTGTTTTGCATGATACTTTGCCTGCTTGTAATTGCTGCCTTTATCGTGGCATCAATTCGCAGAAAACGCTTTGCTTACGATGTCAGCCGCGATTACGAATACGGTCAATTGCCCAAGTCGGCGACAGTCAGTTTGCGTGAGGGCGAACTGATCTTGCCGGACACCATTGGCGCGAATGATACGGTAATCGCCAGAATCAATGTGAAATCAGGTTGGATGGGCAGATTGGTGATGCCTTGGATCGGCGTCAAAACCAACCGCGGGGAATGGCGGGCGTATGTCGAACATGGCGGCAACGGCGCTCGCTACCTCAATTTGACCGATACCTTCGACGACGGCAGCAGAAAAATTACATTAAGCGGTAATCGCGTGTCCTTGCCTGATCAGGAAGTTGAATTGTCGGTTTATCCGCGCGAGTGTTTGAGCGGTAAAAAAATCCTGGTCCTTGCGCCCCATGCGGATGATGCGGAATTGGCGGCTTACGGATTATATGAAAAACATGCTGCCGATACGTTGGTGGTTACGATTACCGCAGGGGAGGGCGGCAGCTTCCATTACAACAATCTGTATGCGCGCAATCCCGAGCAAATGCAGGCGCAGTATCTGCAAAAGGGCAGGATGCGCGTATGGAACAGCTTGACCGTGCCGCTTTTGGCGGGGGTGTCGTCTGAAAACATTTTGCAGCTCGGCTATTTTGACAGCACATTGCAAGTCATGAAGCAGAATCCCGATGCCGATGTGAAGTCGACCAAACTGGATACGGCGGATGTCAATCTGTTCCGCCGTGCCAATACCTCGCCTTTGTCCAAAGGCTTGAACGGAGGTTCGAATTGGCGCGGTCTGGTCAATAATCTGGCCTATATTATCGAAACCTTCCAGCCCGACATCATCGTCAGCCCGTCGCCCAATATTGATGCGCACAAAGACCATCAATATACGACGATTGCTGCGGTTGAGGCGTTGAAACAATTGGATTATCGGAAAGGTTCGCTGTTTTTGCATACGCTGCATTTTTTGAGCGACGATTTTCCGATCGGCAAGTCCGGCTCGATGTTGAGCCTGCCGCCGATGTTCGGTCAGCCGTTCCATTTCCATTCCGTGTATTCCCTGCCTTTGAACAAAGAAGAGCAGAACCGCAAACTGCTGGCGCTGGACGCGATGAATGATATCCGCCCCAACGCCAACGGGTATGCGGATTGGAAAACCATGATATTCCGCGGCTTGAACGGCTTGCGCCATCATGTATTTGATATTGATAGGGATTTGGTCAACCGCTTTGTCCGCAGCAATGAGTTGTTTTACGTCGTGCCCGTCAGCGATGTGCATCAGGAAGACAGTTATCAAAAAATCGTCCAATGCGGCTGATTGGGGCGGGTTTCAAATCATTGCCTGCCTGAATGTCGGATAAAAAGAGAAATTGAGCGAAGTTCCGGCAACGGGTGAGACCATGCCACATACGTTGGCAGTTGATATACAAAGGTCGTCTGAAAACCTATAATGGCAAGGATTTCACACCTGTTGCCCGCCATGCCGATTTACTTTATTTCCGATTTGCACCTGAGCGAATCCCATCCCGAATTGACCGCATTGTTTTTGCGCTTTATGCGCGAAAAAGCACCGAAGGCGCGTTCGGTTTATATTTTGGGGGATTTGTTTGATTTTTGGATAGGCGACGACGAGCAATCCGAATTGACCCAAACCGTCGCACAAGCGATTCAATCCGTCGTGCAGCGCGGGGTGGAATGTTTCTTCGTACACGGCAATCGGGATTTTCTGATCGGAAAGCAATTTGCAGCGCAATCCGGTATGAAGTTGCTGCCCGAATATGCGGTGGTCGATTTATACGGCCGTTCCGCCTTGATTTGCCACGGAGATACTTTGTGTATCGATGATGCGCGTTATCAGAAGTTCAGAAAGGTTGTTCACCAAAAATGGCTGCAACGTCTGTTCCTCAGCCTGCCGCTTGCACTGCGTCTGAAAATCGCCCGTAAAATACGCCGAACCAGCAAGCAGGGCAAACAATATAAAGCGGCGGAAATCATGGACGTTCAGCCGCAATTCACCGCAGATATTGTGCGTCGGCATCATGCCCAACTATTGATTCACGGGCACACCCATCGTGAACATATCCATCAGGAAGACGGCTTCACCCGCATTGTATTGGGAGATTGGAAAAATGATTACGCCTCCATATTGGAGGTTGACGAACAAGGTTTCCGATTTGTTCCTTTATAAATTTGCTGCACGAAAGCGAGGTATTCGGGTTCAACCCTTAGTCTCGGTACAAGCCCCAATCGGCTTCCTATGGTTTGAAACGTAAAACCATCGTCTCCTGTAAAACAGCTTCACTTTAAAACCATCATCAAAAAGGTCGTCTGAAAACTCACAATCGGGTTTGAACTGGCCCCCAAATCTTGGACACTCATAAAAGCCTATTCAGGCGCTCTG
>CAUSDA010000059.1:0-16433 GCA_963529965.1 uncultured Neisseria sp. | reverse complement strand
ATAGTACGGCAAGGCGAGGCAACGCCGTACTGGTTTAAAGTTAATCCACTATAAACATCAATCTTTCAACAAAGCCCCCGCCAGCCAGATATTGAACGCTACGCCGACCGTGACCGTAATACCGAAGGCGGCGACGGCGGGCGTGCCGCTTAGGGCGAGCAGGGCGAAGGAGATGGCGGTGGTAGCAGCGGCGAGCAGCATCCCGCCCAGCCGCGCGGGTGCGCTGTGTCGCGCGGTGAGGGCATAGACGGCGTAATCGACGCCGATGGCGGACACCAAAAGCAGGCCGAACATGGCGAACAGGCTGACGGGGATGCCTGCCAAACCGAGTACGGCGACGGTGCAGACGGCGGCGGCAAGCGGTACGGCAAGGATTTTGGTGCCGCGTTTCATGCCGAACATGCGCCATAAAACCAGCCATGCCAGCGCGTAGGATGCCAGTTTCAACCATGCCGCCTGATTGCGCGTGTGGTGGAAAAGGTCGTTCAAGTGGGCGCGTTTGTCCGCCCAATGTACGCCCGCTACGCTTTGCGCGGCGGAGCGGACGGCGGTGTCGTCGGTCATGCCGTTCAGGCGCACGATGGCGGCAAAACGGCCTTTTTCGACTTCACCCAAATACAGCGGCCGCCAGGCTTCCGCCAAATCGGTTTTCAGCGCGTCGGCAAGCGTCAGCGGCGGCGCATCGGCGGCTTGCAGTAGTGCGTTGCGTAGGGTTTTGTGTGGAATGCCGATATCGACGAGCGGTTGGCGGCTTTCGGGCAGCTTGGACAGCTCGCGCAGGCGGTTTTGCAGTTTTTTCTGTTCGGACACGGGCATCAGGAGCTGGTCGGGAGATTGGAAGCTGACGAGCTTGCCTTGCGCGACTAAAGGTTGCAGCGCGCGGCCGAGTTCGGCGGTTTTCATCAACAAAGCGTCTTCGCTCGGCGCTTCGGCAACCAAGTATTTGCCGCCGAAATCCGCGCCGCTCAACTGCCCGATGCGTTGCACTTCCGCCAGCATTTCAGACGGCATGTTGACCCACTGGCGGATGTCGTCACGCCAGTCGCTACGCCACAGCCCGACCGCCAGCAACACGCCGCCGACCATCAGCCAGCCGCGTTTGTGCAGACGGATTTTCAGACGACCCGACAGCGCGTAGAGCCGTTCGGTCAGCGCGGCAAACGGTACGGTTTTGGCACGGTAACGCTGAAACAGCGGCGGCAGCCACAACACCGTCGCGCCAAACGCGCCCGCCAGCGCAAATCCTGAAAACACGGCGGTCTGCCGCAATACGGGCAGCGGCGTGAACCACAAGAGCGCGTAGCCCAATACCGTAATCAGCAGGCTGACGGTAAAGCTCGGCAAAACATGTTTCATGGCGGGTTCTGCCTGCCAGACGGGGTCGTCTGAAAAAGCCGTTTTGCCGTTTTTCGCCCGTGTGCCGAATACCGAAGGCGCGAGCCAGTGCAGCGGGAAATCCACCAGCATCCCGACCAAACTCGTGCCGATGACGATGGTCAGGATATGCACTTCGCCGAAGAACAGCAAGGCCGCCGCCAGACCGGTCAGCATACCCGCCGCCAAAGGCAGCGTCAGCCAGAACACGCGGACGCTGCGGAATACCCACAGCAGCAGCGCGAAGGTCAGCAGCATCCCGACCGTACTCATCAGCCGGCTTTCCTGCTCCGCCTCTGTTTTGGACGCGGCGGCAAACAGCGCGCCGCCTGCCGCCAGCGTGTCCGCGCCTTTGGTTTTTGCCAGTTTGCGGCTTTCCGCCATCAGCGGCAGGAGGGCGTCGTTGCCGGAGAAATTGTCGCCCTCCGCCAGCCGTCCGCGCAGCCAAACCCAAGTTTTCCCGTCGTCGCCTTCGGTGAACAGCATGCCGTTGTCCATGTTCCACTGCAAGCGGCTTTGCGGATTCGCCTTGCCCGCGACAAAACGCCCGAAGCCCAGCCAGTCTTGTTCCAAAGACAAAGGCGAGGGTGCGGCAAACGGGTTGACCGCCGCTTCCGCCCGCGCCTGAAAATACGCTTGCGGATGCTCAAACAGCAGGCGCACCTGTTCGTTTGGCAGCAGCGCCAGACCCAGCTTGCCGATGTCCTTGCGCACCTTGTCCAAGTCGGGCGTCACGCTGCTGTCCACTTGCTCGAACACGCCGCTTTTACGCCACAAAGCCGCAATTTCGGAGGTCGTCTGAAACGCCGTTTCCGCGTCTTTGCTGCCCGCCAGCAAAATCACCTGCGTGTTCAACTGCTCTTCGCCCGCCTTGTCCGCCGCCGTCAAAAGCGCGTCAGGCTGCTGTTCGCTCGGCAGCAGCGCGGTCAGGTCGGTTTGCAGCCAATTTTGCGTGGAGACGGTGTAGATGAGGAACAGGGTCAGCAGGGCGGTGAAGACGGTGTAGGCGCGGCGGTAGGTAGTCATCATTTTTCAAATGGGTTTGAAGTGTGTCTACGGCATTTTATGGGGAAGTCGGGTGCATTGACAATCCGAATGGATAATCGGCAGGGGAAAGAAACAGGTCGTCTGAAAATGTGTTTGAAACAGAAGACAGTTTCGGATTTTCAGACGACCTGTCGGTACGGAGGCAGCGGCGTATTTCGGAACACGTTTTGCGTTTGCGACCTCATAGAATTTCTGCGCGCGCCATCATGATTGGGTTGGTTTTGCCGGATGATAAACCGTCGGCAAGGAACAATGTTTCCAAAAAATCGGCGATGTCCTGCCAATAATATCCTTGCGTTTCAGAGTGCACAGCCGCCTGACGGGACGGCCTTTCAGCTTCTTTAGTTTGTCCGCCCAAGGTAACGGGAACGCCGTGTTCCGTGCCGTGTTCGAGCAAAATCCAAATGCTGCCTTCGCGCGTATCGGCGTGGGTGGCTTGGTGTTCGTATGCCCAGCCGACTGCCGCCTGTCCGCCGCTTTGCAAGGATTGTGCGGCGAGCAGTAGTGGGTGGAAACGGGTTTCCAAATGGCGTTCGGTGGCGACCGCCAACGTTGCGCCGTGCGTGCCTAGGGTTTGCGCGGCATGAAAAACGGGGGCGTTGTGCAGGTTGGCGATGAAGTCGAAAGGCATGGCGGCATGGTGGTTGAGCACGTTGTCCGCCATTTTTTCAAACACGGACGGCGAGGAAAACGGCGTGCCGAGGAAGACGGCGCAATCGGGGCGGATTTCGCCTTGTCCGCGCAGCAGGCCTGCGCCGAGTGCGGCAATCAGGCTCAGGCGGCTGAGGCGGCGGGCGTCCGCGCCGCTTTGCTGCTGCAAGGTTTGTTTGAGGATTTTGTTGCCGACGGCGGCTTCGGTGTCGAAACGCGCGGCGGCGGTGATGCGGATGTCGGGATTTATGATTGCCATTGCCATACCATAGCTGTGTTGCTGCCGCCGAAACCGAAATGGTTGGCGAGACAGAAAAGGTCTCTTGAAAAACGGATTTCGCGTCCTTGATAATCGGTGCCGCCGCCTTGTTTCAGGGCAGACAAGAGCAGCGCGGTTTCGAGGGCGGCGGTTGCGCCGAGGGTGTGGCCGATTTGCGCTTTGAACGCCATCAGCGGCGGTAGTATGCCGAACACGTTTTCCAGCGCAGCCAGTTCGGCGGCGTCGCTGTCGGCGGTGCCGATGCCGTGGGTTTTGACGGCGGCGATGTTTTCGGGTGCAACGGCGGCGATGTTTAAGGCGCGGCGGATAACCTGTTCCAACGCCTTACTGTTGCTTTGAATCAGGTCGTTGCCGGTATTGGCGGCGTGTCCGACGAGTTTCAGACGACCTGCACAGTCGGGCGGCGTGGCAGAGAGGGCGAGTGCGGCGACACCTTCGCCCAAAATCAGACCGTTGCCGCCGAAGGGCCGATAGCGTTCGGTAAACAAACCCAAGCTGTGGAAATGCAGCAGGGTCAGGCGGTTGAGGTTTTCGATGCCAAGGACGAAGGCGCGTTCCGCCCCGCCGCGCAAACAATTGTCTGCCTGAATCAGCGCATGGGCGGACGAGGTGCAGGCGGTCGCCAAACTGAAAATCTGTCGGTTGCCGCTGCGTTCGCGCAAATCTTCGGCAAGATAGAGCAGGCCGTGTTCCCCAATGTCCGTATTGCCCGCGCGGCGGCGGTTTTCGTATTCGGCGATGGCGTAGGAACTCGAACCGATGAACACCGGCGCGTCGTGCCAGCTTTCAGACGACCATCCGGCATCTTCGGCGGCGCGGCACAAATGTTGTTCGGCAATATCTGCAAAAGCGGTGCTCCCCAAGCTGTCGTCGGCAAAAGCGCGGAAATAAGCGGCCTGCTGCGGCTGGTTTAAAAACGTATAAGACACCGCATCGGGTCGTCTGAAATCCGCCTGCGGATTCAGCGCGGAGGTGGCCGCCGTACCGCAAACCCAGCTCATGCCCCATGCTCCGCGCGGACGAACGCCGCCAAATCGCGCACGCACATCATATGCTTGCGCACCATGCGGTCGCCTTGCAGCCGCACTTGGAAATACTGTTGCAGCGCGACGCAGATTTGCAGCGCGTCGAGCGAATCCAAATCGACAGGGCTGCCGTCGCCGAACAGCGGCGCATCGACGGTAAAGTCTTCGGCGGCAACGTCATCGGTCTTGTCGGCTTCTTGCAGAATCAGCTTTTTCAATTCCGCTTCCAGCGCGTGTTCTGCCAAGGTAAAGGTGTAGGACATTTTTTGCTTTCGTGTTTGGGGTGGGGATGGATGTCGGCTTGTGTTTTAGTGCAACCCGCCACACTCGTTTTTCAGACGACCTAAAACCGTACCTGCGTCTGCAACTGCCTGCGGTAAACCAGCACGGCGGCGGTCAGGGTGGAGGCGGCGAAGGCGGACAGCAGGATGAGGTAACGGCCGATTCCGTCCAGTCCGCTGCGGTTGAGCAGCAGTTCTTGAAAAGCTTTCAAGCCCCATGCCATCGGGGAAATCCAAGTGAGTTGCTGCATGGTTTCGGGCATGACGTGGGCGGGGACCATAATGCCGCCGATTGCCGCCATCAGGATGATGCCGCCGCCGCCGAGGACGACGGCGTGTTCGGTGGATTTGGCGCAGACGCTGACCAAAAGCGCGTAGCCGAGTGCGGCGGCGCTGACGGCGGCGGACAATAGCGCGTAGGGAACAAGGCTGCCGTTGAGTATGAGGGCGGGTACGCCGATTTCGGGCAGCAGGTAGCGGCCGAGCAGCAGCATTCCGACAAACTGAAGCTGGTTAATCAGGAAATAGGGGATGAGTTTAGCGGCAATCAGGCCGGACGCGGAGGCGCGGGCGAGACGCAGGCGGGTGATGGTGTTGGTCTGGCGTTCCAGCGCCATGACGTTCGACAGCGGTATCATGATGAAAAACATACCGAAAATCAGCCATGCGGGAACGCTGTGCTGTACGGCGTTGGGTTTTTCCACCGTGCCGCTGCCTGCGCTCAGATAGTGTTCTTCCAGCATTTTTTTATCTAAAAAGCTGCGCACGGCGGCGAATTGTTCGTCGTTTTTTTCATCGACTTTTTTCTGGATGTCTTTGCGGATGGCGCGGGGCAGTTTTTTATTGTCGATTGTGATGCCGTCGTTGTTGTCGAAATAAGCGTCCAGCCGCGTTTGGGTGTAGTGCTGCTGTAAAACGCCTTTAACCGCCGCCAGCCACGAAGGCTCGGTATCGGGCGGTACATAGATTTGCAAGGCTTTGTTGTCGGCGATTTTGCCGGAAGCGGGATTCGGGTTGTGCAGCACCAGTTGGAAACGTTTGTCGTGCAGGCCGTTTTGCGCGTCGGTCAGTTTTTCAGACGACATCCGCGTAACATGGATTTGCTCTTTTTCCAGCGCAGTGGCCAGCGCGGTATTGACGCTGTCGTCTGCCGCGCCGACCAGCGCAATGCGGCTGTCGGTGTGCGGATCTTGGTCGCGGCTCAGCGCCAACGACATAATCAGCATGAAGGCGATGGGCATCACAAACAACACGGCCAAACCGTGCAGGTCGCGGCAGAGCAGTTTGAGTTCTTTGAGGAGGGAGGAAGTTGTCATTATGGATTTTGCTTATCTGTTGCTGGCTCGTCTTTGCGCAGGAAATCAAGGTAAAACGTTTCCAGCGAACCGTGTCCCTGCTGGAAGTAGCGGATTTGCGCGCCGCTTTGTTGCAGGGTGGCGTAAACGGCGGCGGCATCGTGCGCCGTTTCCATCATGCCGCGGCTGTCCACTTGCTTTGCACCCAAGGCTGCCAGCGTTTGAGGCGGCAGCGGCGGTTCGACGGTAAAGCGCACGACGCCTGTTTGCGTGCTTAAAAGCTCGTCCAAACCGCCGTGGTACACCAGCTTGCCGTGTTGCAGCAGCGCGATTTTGCCGCAAAGCTGTTCGATTTCTGACAGATAGTGTGAGGTATAAACCACCGTTACCCCCTGCCGCGTCAAATCCGCCACGCTGTCGAGGATAAAGCGGCGCGATTGCGGGTCGATGCCGACCGTGATTTCGTCGAGGAACACCAGTTGCGGCGTGTTAATCAGACCGATGGCAAAATTCAGACGACGTTTAAGCCCGCCCGAAAGATGCTTTGCCGCCTTGTTTTTGTGGGCGGTCAGGTCGGTCTGTTCCAACAGCGCGTTCAGACGACCCTTGTCGCGCACTTTGTAAAGCGAGGCGAAAAACAGCAGGTTGTCCCACACCGAAAGCTGCGGATAAAACGCGAAATCTTGCGGCACCAAACCGATTTTCTGCCGCTCGCTGCGGCTCAACAGGCGAAACGGCTTGCCGTCAAACAAAATTTCACCCTGCCGTACTTCCTGCAAGCCGGCCAAAAGCGACATCAGCGTCGTTTTCCCCGCACCGTTGTGGCCGAGCAGCCCCAAACATTCGCCGTCGGCAATATCGAACGACACATTGTCCAGCGCAGCAGTTTCGGCCTTGGGATAATGGTGGGAGAGGGATTGGATTTGAATCATGGCTTCCAAATTGCCCTTTAATGAATATTCATAGTAATGCAATCCACACATAACGGCGCTGGAATTTACCGTCTTTAAATACGAAACACATACCGAAAGAACCGGCATCATTATTCACCGAATTAAACAGATAAAGCGTCTTGTCGGTACGGCGGTAATAGGCTTCCCAGCCGTCGTACGCATTGCTGCTGCGTGCAGTGGCGGCAAAATCGGGCAAGAACAGCCCTTGCAGTTCTGCGGCAGGAACTGCTTGACCGTTTAGCGTGATCTGTTCTATTGCAAAGACGCTTTTCGGAATGGAGCCGTCTGTGCCGTAAAACGGTTTGCCCCGATAGAGAGGCGCGCCGTCACTATTTGGGGCTGTGCCTGAAAAGTCGCTGCGTTTGGGATGGATACGGCGGGCGGCGATGTGTACCGTTTGACCGTTGCCAGACAAAGTCAGTGTGTCGTCGCGACCGAAGTGTTCGCGCAGGGTTACGAAGTTTTTGTCGGAGGCAGGAAATATCAGACGGCTGCGGTGGATAAAGCCGTAACCGCCGATTGCTGTCTGTTGCAACTTCGCGGTACAGAAATTCGGATTGTCTTTGCTGGCTTCGCCTACACATTCCAACGGCGTACCGTTGGGAATTTTTGCCAAGACTTTGGCATTCAAATCGGGTCTTTTGCGCAAGTTGGTGTGTCCGTCGGCATCATGCACCAAGGCAAAGCCGTCCGGCGGCGCGGCATGTGTTAAGGCAGAACACAATAATAAGAGAGTGGCTAAGTAACGCATTTTTATCTTTTCTTTGAGTTTTCAGACGACCTTTTCGAGCGATATTTATATCGCAGCTCCCCATAAATAACGGCGCTGGAATTTACCGTCCTTAAATATAAAGCAGACACCGAAAGGAGCGCCGTCCGAACCTTGTCTGCCGAACAGATAAAGTGTCTTATCGCTGCTGCGGTAATAGGCTTCCCAGCCTTGATATACATTGCTGCCGCGTGCGGTGGCGGCAAAATCGGGCGAGAACAGTCCTTGCAGTTCGGCAGCGGGAACCGCTTGACCGTTTAGCGTGATACGTTCAAGTGCGAACACGCTTTTGGAAATCATAGAGTCCATGCCATAGAACGGCTTGCCTTGATAGAGCCGCGCGGTGTATTTGTCTTTGCTGATGCCCGAGAAGTCGCTGAGTTTTGGATGGATGCGGCGGGCTACGATGTGTACCTTTTGACCGTTGCCGGACAAAGTCAGCGTATCGTCATGACCGGATTGTTCGCGCAGGCGGACGAAGTTTTTGTCGGAGGCGGGAAATATCAGACGGCTGTAATGGATGAAACCGTAGTCTTCTGCGGCAGGTTGTTGCAGCTGGGCAGTACAGAAACTCAGGCTGCCTTCACCGCCGTCACCCAAACATTCCAACGGTGTGCCGTTGGGAATTTTTGCCAAGACTTTGGCTTTCAAATCGGGGCTTTCGCGTAAGTTGGTGTGTCCGTCGGCATCATGAACCAAGGCAAAGCCGTCCGGCGGCGCGGCATGGGTTAAGGCGGAACACAATAATAAGAGAGTGGCTAAGTAACGCATTTTTATCTTTTCTTTGAGTTTTCAGACGACCTAATTTCAAAACTGTACGCGGCGGATTGAGTTATGCCGCATGATTCCCCCATTATTTCAACAATCCCCGCCACAACGCTTCTTCATCGTCCGCAATCTTGCGCAAAAACGCGGCGATTTCTCGGCAGCCGTTTTCAGACGGCTTTTTGCACTGCTTCACGCACATTGCTGCAAACTGCCGCCATTGGTCGCCGATGGCGGTCATTTGTTCCGAGGCCGTCTGAAACGCGGGGTTGTCGCAGATACGGGCAGCCTGCTCGAGGAAATAGGCGTAGATATAGCGGAAACCCGCGCCGCCGGTGCCGATTTCTTCCTGCATCCGCACGAGATGGCCGAGGAACAGCTTTTGGTATTTTGCATTTCGTTTGGCAGGCAGGGCTTCGATGTTTTTTGCCAACGTGCGGATGCCTTTTACGCCGACGAAAAAAACGGGCGGGAGCATTTGTTTGGCGTTTTTGCGTATGGCCTTACGGATGATGGCGGGTAAGTCGGCTTTAACTTTTTCAGACGACCTGTCGTTTTCCAGCGTGTACATCATGCCTTTGGCGGACAATACTCCTTTGGCGAAACGCGCCCGCTGCAAATCTTCGGCGGCGCAGCGCTGCACTGTTTCAAACACGGGGTCGCTGATCAGGTAGTCGCCGCCGTCTTTGCCGTACACCAAGAGATTGTGTGCGTTGAAATGGAAACGCATTTGCGGCGGGAAATACGGCAGCCAGAATACGGAAGTCTGCAAACCCGCCAGTTTGCCTGATGAAAGCGCGGCATCCAGCGCGTCTTGTCCCTTTTGGGCATTGGAAAATTTGCGGGCAGACAATTTCAGCCCCAATGCCTTGCAGGTGTTTTTGATGATGCCGCGCGGTGCGATGCGGTAGGAAACCAGCGGCATGCCGCCCAGCTTGACGACGGGCAGCCAGACAAAGGTCAGCGCGTGGGCGATGCCGAAAATCATGGCTTCGTCCAAGTCGTGGCCGTGGTATTTGAGCAGCGTGGACATTACGCCGCTTTCGCAGTGGGCGGTATGTTGGTGTGGGAATTCGGTCATGGGGGTGTCAATCGGGTGTCTGTTTAGAGTAATTTATAGTGGGTTCATTTTAAACCAGTACGGCGTTACCTCGCCTTAGCTCAAAGAGAACGATTCTCTAAGGTGCTGAAGCACCAAGTGAATCGGTTTCGTACTATCTGTACTGTCTGCGGCTTCGTTGCCTTGTCCTGATTTAAACTGAGCCCACTATAGTGATTAGGCGGCTGCGTTTCAAACACAGGTAAGGTCGTCTGAAAAAACAAATCAGGGCAGCTTGCCGCCGTCAGTAAGGGCCGGTTCGCCTTAATCCGCGTCCGTCCGTTTCAATTCGTCTATGCTGATTTGCAGCGCGTCGGCGTATTTTTGCAGGGTTTTGTCGGACAGTTTGGCGAAGATTTCGGGACGCAGGTGGCGGCGGAGCTGCCATTTCCATACGCCCGCGGCCATTGCCAAACCGGCTTCGTCGTGGCGGAAGCGGAACATGTGGTAATACAGCGGCGAATATTCGCCCCGTGCCACCGCTTCGCGAGCGGCGCGGGTTTGTTCGTCGAGTTCGGCAACCGCCATTTCGGTGGCGTAGGCTTCGTCCTGCCAGCCGCTGCTGGTACCGGCTTCGTAACGCCCGTCGCGCGTGCCGTAAATGACTTTCAGATGTCCGTGGTAGCTTTCGCTATCATCTTGCGGGATGTCTTTGATTTCCATAGTTTCAGACGACCTTTTTTCAGTTTGCTATACCGCTTCCAAAAGCATAAAGCAAGTTGAGAAACGCCCGCTTTCGGGAACGTAGCACAAAACTTTTTGACCGCGCTCCAGTGGGAAAGTGCGCATAAATTCTTCAAGGATGATGTAAATCGAGGCCGAGCCGGTGTTGCCTTTGGTGTAGAGGTTGGTAAACCATTTTTCCTGCGGGATTTCAAAGCCGATGTTTTTCAGGCCGTCTGAAAGGCGGTCGCGGAAAAAGCCGGAAGAGTAGTGGGGCAGGAACCAGTCGATTTCGTCGGCGCGGATGCCGTGTTTGGCGGCGATTTGCGCAAGCGGTTTTTCCACCGTGTAGCGGACGATGTTTTCGTTCAATAGTTTTACGTCCTGTTTGACCGCCATCAGGCTGTGGCGGCGGCTGTATTCGGGGTCGGCGTGTTTCCAGCCTTCGAACACGCCGTCGCGGAATTCTGCGCCGGCATACATGCAGGGCGGCATTTCGTTGGCGTAGGAGAGCAGCTCTATCCAGTGGATTTTCAGGCTGAGGCCGTCTGAATTGGGGCGGTCGGACAAGTATGCCGCCCCCGCGCCGTCCGACAGCATCCAGCGCAAAAAGTCTTTTTCAAAACCGATTTCGGGGGAGGCGTTTTCCAGCTTTTTATGGTCGGTTTCGTGTTGGAACACTTCGCCGCGCATCACCGCCGAAGCGTTTTCCGACGCGGCGGCGACGGCGTGGGCGTGTTCGCCGGTGCGGATGGCGTTGTAAGCGTGTTTCATCGCCGCCATGCCTGCCGCACACACGCCCGCCATGCTCAACACTTCACAGGAGGGCATCTCCAAAAGGCCGTGTACCATCACGCCGTGTCCAGGCATGGTTTGGTCGGGGTAGGACGTGGCGCACGACAGGCTGGTGATGTCTTCGGGCTTGATGCCGTGTGCGAACAGCCGGCGGACTGCTTCGGCGGCAAGTTCGGCATTGGTATGCGTGGCGCGGCGGCTGTCGGGGTCGATGGCGTAATGCCGTGTTTGGATGCCGTTGGAACGCAAAATCATGCGTCGCACGCGCGAGGGCAGCTCGCCCGCCATGCCGAGTACGGCTTCCATCTCGTCATTGCCAATGGGTGCGTTTGGCAGGAAGGCGGCGGTACGGTTGAGGTAAACGTTTTTGAGTGTGTTATTTGGAATCATGGTTCTTTGTTATATGGCGAAACAAAATATGGATACTACGGCGTTGCCTTACCTTATTTTGTCTCACTATGATAAGTGGTCAGCCGATAAACCGCGCTGCGTAATCGCAGCTTGCGGTGAGCGGGATGCCGTGTGCTTCGGCATATGCCGTTAACGCATCCACCAGCATTCGGGCAATGCCCTGATTGCGGAAATTGGGCGAAACTTCGGTATGGTCTACGTCCCAGCTTCCGTTGTGTTCGGTATAACTGATGTAGCCTGCTTCTAAACCGTTGATGTCGATTTGGAAGCGGCGGCGTTCGGGGTAATGGATCACTTCGGGCATGGAGTGCTTTCTTTATTTGGGTCGTCTGAAACGCTCAGAATGTTTGACGGAAACTGCAATCCGATTTATCCGCCGGAAGGTTGGCCGTAATAATCCGCCAGTTTTTTCAGACGACCTTTAAGCAACGGATGCAGCAGTTTTTTCACCAATACGCTCACCGGTACCAACACCAGAATCATCGCCAGCAGAAACAGGATATAAAAACACAGCAGGGTGCGGCGCAGTAGGGGGGACACACGTCCGGCGGCCATCAGCAGCCTGCCCCACAGGAAAAAGCTGCGTCCGGCGGCTTTTTCGCTGAAAATCAGTTTTTCGTTTACCTTGGCCGCGCCCATGTTTTGAAACAGGGTTTCGTCCAAGGTTTTGTTTTGCAACAGGGTATCCCGCATTTTCGCACCGAAGCGCGCCGCATCGGCCAGCTCTTCGTCTGCGATGCCGGCGGATGGCAGGGCGCGGAAGTATTGTTTGTCGCCCGACAGCAGCCATGCGGGGGTGGTGATGAAGCTGGCGGCGCTGTTGCATGCGTCGATTTTGACGATGTTGCCGATGAGTTTCGCGCCGTTTTGTGCCAAAAGCGACTTCATTTTTTCCTGCGCGCCCAACCACATATTGCGGCAGCCGATAAGCGTTACGACGGGTTTGCCGTTGAGCAGGCGGCGGGTTTCTTCCCGTTGCAGGAAGGCGGTAATCGGCTGGGCGGGCGAGAGGAACCAGACGGTATAGGCGATAACCACGGCGTCGTAATCGTCGGCGGGAATGGCGGGCGGCAGAATCGGCGCGGGTTTCAGGTGGACGGTTTCGGGAAAGGTGTTGAAAAACCGCCAAAACGACCACGGAAACGGATACGGCTCTTGCGGCTCAAGGTTCACGCAATCCACATGGATGCCGCCCTGCCGCAAAGGTTCGGCGAAATTCCGCACCAGTTCCGCCAGCTGTCCGGTTTGCGAGTAATACACCAGCAGCACTTTTTTCACGTCGCTTCCCTTTATGTATTAACAAAAATTATTTGATGATTGGTTATTATAGCTTTTTTGTAAAATTATTTAAAGAACAATAGGGTGGGATAAATGGAGGTCGTCTGAAAAGGGCAGTAGGCGTGAAAGTGGAGGCAAATGGCATATCCTGAAATCACTGGGCTTAGGGCAAAAATATCTGCCTGATAAAATGCAAACCTGCGGCTTGCCGCCCTCGCTCAACCTCTCATGCGGAGAGAAAAAACGCGGGCGGCAAGCCGACAGGTAAGTTCTTCAAAAGTGGACAGAATGACTTTGCAGGTCTGTCGGATGATGCCGCTTACAGGGCTTTTTTGGCAAAGTCGTCCAGCGGTTTGCCGGTTTGCACTTCTCTGAACTGCATCACGGTTTTGTCGCCTTGTTTTTCGTCCAATTCGATTTTGCGCACCACGCTGTCGCCGCTGATAACGATGTGATTGAAAATTTGGCGGGTAACGGCGGTTTTCGGCGTCAAATTCAGCGTCCATTGCTTTTCAGTGCCGGAGAGGGCGAGGTTGAATTGTTTTTCCAAGCCTTGCGTGTTGCCGCCGAGCAGGTCGAGGAAGAGCTTGATTTGCTGACTTTGTCCGACCTTGCCTTGGTTGGGGTTGGTCCATGCGCTGCCGTTCCACTGCATGATGCCGTCCGCACGCACGCGCAGTGTGGTTTCAAACGGTTTTTGCATTTGCCACAACAAGCCTTTTTTCGGAATCAGGACAAATTTCCCGCCCGTAACCATCGGTTTGCTCAGGGATTTCAATTGACGCTGCTGGGTAAACGCGCCCTGTACGTTGGACGGTTTTTGCAGGGTTTGGGCGAGTTCGGCGGTGGAAAACGCCCACAAGGCGGGGCTGGCGAGGGTCAGGAAGAGGGTGGTAAGTGTTTTTTTCATGTTGTTCCTTTTCAGGTTTGTTTTTCAGACGACCTTAAGGGTCGGGGTCGTCTGAAAACGGGAAGGTCAGGCAGGGGTAAAGGTCGGATGGGTTTGCACGGCATCCAGCCAGCTTTGCGGGGTCTGAAACTGCATCAGGCCGTCTGCCAGCGAAACGGCGGCTTGGGTGGTCGAAGCGCGGTTGAGCTTTTCGTTGGTTTGCGCATCATAAATCGTATAGTCGATACGCAGGCAGCTTTCGATTTCGACGATCTCCATATCGACGCGGATTTTTTGACCGAAGCGGGCGGGGCGGATGTATTTGAGGTTCATCTGCACAATCGGCCAGCTATATCCCTGCCGCGCCATTTCATTGTAGTCGTAGCCGATGGCGGATAAAAAGGCGCAGCGGGCGGTTTCGAGGTATTTCACATAGTTGCCGTGCCAGACGATGTGCATGGCGTCCACATCGAAAAACTGGACTTCGATTTCAAAGCTGTGGCGGCAGTAGATGTGTTTTTTCATGAGGTTCCTTGTGTGGGGCGCAAGCGGCATAGATTATATAGCGGATTTGCCGCCAAACGGTAAGGCGTTGTTTGCGCGGATGCAATGTGGTGCGATGTTTGAGGTGTGTTTTATAGTGGATTAACTTTAAACCAGTACGGCGTTGCCTCGCCTTGTCCTGATTTAAAGTTAATCCACTATATTTTACTACACTATGACGATATGGTTCGGCATCTGCTTTAAGCCGGGAGTGCCCGGGGTATGGTTGGTTTGCAAAAAGGTCGTCTGAAACTTTTCAGACGACCTTTGGCTATAAACGGATTTATTGGGTGCTGATAATCCGGTTGATCTGCCATTCAAGAAACGGCGTATATGCCGAGGCGCGGCGGATGATGGCTTGGTCTTCGTTATCCGGCGTGCTTGGGCGGCTTTCGGCGGTTTGGATGTTTTTGTTGTCCCATTTGTGGAATGCTTTGCTGTGTTGATGATAGAAACCGCGTTCGGTAATGATGACTTCGGGGTTGTAGCCGTAGCCGCACCATGCGGAATCGGGTTGCGGGGCGGTGAGGTTGCAGCCGGTTTGGTAGTAGCGTGATTTGGACAGGCTTAAGTTGTAGAGGGTCGGCAGGATGTCTTTGTGCGAACCTGCACGTTCGGGATGGTATTCGGCGCTGCCGCGGTAGGCTTGTGGAACGTAAAGGTAGAAGGGGACGCTGTGGCCGAGTGCGGCATCGGCGGATTCGGGATAGCCGATGGCGCGCATATTGTGGTCGCCGGTGGCGGCGATAATGGTGTCGGGCGCGATGGTTTTCACTTTGCCGATAAAGCGGCCGAGTTGGTCGTTGCTGTATCGGAAGGTGTTGAAAATTTCATTCAGCTCTTTGCCTGAGGCGAGGTTGGCAAGGCGTTTTTGCTCTTGTTCGTCCAAACGGAAGTTTTTCGCCTGATGCGGCGCGGGCAGGCGGTAGGGCGGATGGTTGGTCACGGACATCATCATGATGAATACGGGCGTGCCGCTTTTTTCGGCGCGCGCTGCGGACGAAGAAGCGGTGCAGGGTGTCGCTGGTGCCGTCTCCTTCGGAAACGAATTTGCGGTACACCCAGTCTTGCTGCCAGTGTTTGCCCAGTTCGCCCAAGAGGTCCCGTTCGGGATTGTCCATGTTCAAGAGATGCGCGCTCATGCTTTCCATGACGGTGAGAACGACGTTGGGACGGTGTTTTTCGACGGCGGCGTTTGCGGCGGTTTGGGCAAAGAGCTGCGTCAAGTCGGCGTCGGTTTTTTTATCGAGCAGGGTACTGATGAGCCGGCTGCCGTCTTCATCGGAGACGGGATGGAAGTCGTTGCTGTTGCGGTATTCGTTGACTGCCCAGCTTAGGGAGGTCAGGGCGTTGGGGACGAGTTTGTTGATTTGCGGTGCGGCAGAAATCTGCATGGCGGTCTGACGCAGGGGGAATTTGCCGAACGAACCGCGTATGCCTGCGGCAAGCGCGAGGATGGGTAAGAGGATGGCGGCAATCCAAGCGGTTTTCCCCCATGAGGTCGTCTGAAAGCGGGTGCGGCGGCGGATGAGGCTGAAGATTTTGCCGAAAACGAAAGCTGCGGCAATCAAGGCGGCAAGACAAGGGATGACGGGATAGTCCGACCAGACGGTTTTCAGGACAGCGCGGGTGTCTTCGTCCGCCAGCCCGAAGACGAAGACGTCAAATTGACGGTCGTAAACGCTGTAATAGAACCAGTTGCCCAGCGCGGCGGCAAAGGCGGTCAGGAAAAGGACGGTTGCGACGGTAGGCAGGAGGCGTAGGGTAAAGGCGGCGGTTTTCTGCGTAGCCAGTCCGAACAGCCCGATCAGGAAGGGGAAGGCGGCGGCAACGGAGGCGATTTTGATGTCGAACAACAGCCCTTTGGTAAACAAAGCCGCCAAATCGCCCGCATAACGGCTGCGGATGTCGTCTGAAACGAAATGGTGCAGCATGAAGAAACGTTCGGCGGAGAAAACGGCGATGATGGATGCCCATAAAATCAGGCAGATGAGGAGGGTTTTCCGATAGGCGGTAAGGCGGGTCATCATAATTGGCGGGTAAGATGGGTTGGATGTAAATTTATATCAAATTTAGTAAGGTTTAATTTTACGGTTTAGCGGTGCGGCTTTCAAGATATGGCAAAGGATTATTGGGAATAGGAGGGGCTTCAGACGCTGCTTTATTAGGCGTTTCTATGCAACTTCGTTGGCGTAGGAAGGGGCGCGCCACTGTATGGGTATTTGGATTTCCGTTAAACCGGTTTGGGCGGCTTTAAAGGAAAAAGGTCGTCTGAAAACTGAACTGGCCCCCAAATCTTGGACACTCATAAAAGC
>CAUSDA010000058.1:0-16616 GCA_963529965.1 uncultured Neisseria sp. | reverse complement strand
TTTGAGCTAAGGCGAGGCAACGCCGTACTGGTTTAAAGTTAATCCACTATAAAAGCCGAAATCGGAACCTTGCGGCTGAAAGAGGTTCAGACGACCTTGAATCATACTGATGATGTCAGTATTTCGGCATTGAGCAGCCTTCGTTCACAACGATAGAACATTGAGAGCTGCCAGACGCTCGACATTGTCGTAGTGCATCAGCCTCAGCAAGACCGGGTTCTTTTGCGCTGGGAAAGGCAGTCCATTTTTTACTAGACTTGCCTTGAGCAACGGCAATGCAGCCATTCCGAACCCAAACAGCCACTTTACATGGCGCATTACGACCACCTTGTTCACAGTTTTTGATGGCTGCTTTTTCTGCTGCCGCACGGGAATCCATATCAATTGCACCGCCCGAAACTCCAGTTTTGTTGTTGGTAGCCCATGCACCGTATTTTGAAGGAACATCGATATTAACAATTTCCGTAGGCTGTTTTCGTTGATGCTGACGAGACGACGCACAGTTGGGATTGTAGCCATACTGACATAATGCCGAATTATTTTGTAATGCGCCTCTGGTTGCATCATAGGTTGGGTCAGCAGCATAAACATTAAGGCTTGTCAGTCCCAACAATACAAAAAGCAATTTTTTCATTATCAGTCCAATCTTTTATTTTTTGAATACTTTAATTAGAAAACAGCAAGTTAAAACCTGTTTTCTGTTTTCAGACGACCCATTTGGCTTGCAGTGCCGGTATTTTCTTTCTTCTGCCCACCGCGTTTCAAATGCTTTTGATAAGCGGCGACATAGCCTGCCTTGGGTAGTCCTGCCAAGACGCCGATATGCGCTGCGGCAGATTTTGCCAAAGGTTCGAGTGTGTAGCCGCCTTCCAGTACGGAAACGATTCTGCCGGGGCAGCTTGATGCGGCTTGGATGATTTTGTGGGTCAACCAGGCGAAATCGGCTTCGTGCAGGTTCAGACGACCTGTTTCGTCTTGTTTGTGTCCGTCGAAACCTGCGGACAGTAAGACCAGTTCGGGTTTGAATGCGGTCAGTTTGTGCAACCATTGCTCGCGTACGGTGGTACGAAAGACACGGCTGCCGGTGTTGGACGCGAAAGGCAGGTGCAACATATTGGCGCCGTTGGCGGAATGGTTGGTTTCGGGAAATGGGAAGAGGTCGGTTTCAAAAAGGTTCATAAACAGGACGCGCGGGTCGTCTTTGAAGATTTCCGCTGTGCCGTCGCCGTAATGGACATCGAAGTCGATGACGGCGATGCGTTGGAGTCGATATTCGGCGATGGCGTGCATGACGCCTGCGGCGACGTTGTTTAACAGGCAGAAACCGCCTGCCTTATCGCTGTGCGCGTGGTGTCCGGGTGGGCGGATGGCGCAAAAGGCGTGCCATGCTTTCTTATTCATCACCATATCTACCGCCTGAACGACAGCCCCTGCGGCGTAACGGGCGGCTTTGAGCGAACCATGGGTCATGACGGTATCGTCGTCGATGCGGTAGATTTTGTCTGGTTGGGGCTGGCAGGCTTCGAGCGAGCGCAGATATTTGCGCGGGTGAACCAAGGCGAGGCGGGCATCGCTGATTTCTTCGGCTTCGGCAGTTTGAAGATGCCGCCAAATATCCTGACGTTTGAGCTCCGCCTCGATAACGGCAGTGCGTTCGGGCGAGTCGGGGTGTCCCACGCCGGGTTGGTGTTGTGCAAAAACGGGATGAGAAATCCAGACCGTACGCGCATTTTTACCCAAGAGGCGGCGTAGGCGCGTACGCAGTCGTCGAATGAGTTTTTTCATGAAGAAAAGGGCGCGGGGCTTGTCGTTGGTAGGAAGGAATCAGGTTTTAAATGTCGTTGAAACTTCATTTTCAGACGACCTGACATGATAAATATGGTTAATAAATAGGGAAAGGCTTGGAAATTTTTCAGACGACCTTTAGAATAGCTTAATTTTGCGGTCGTACCAATGCTTTTTTCTGCCGCAAGCGGTGTTTTACTTAATTTTAATCTCTTAGAAAACGGACAAATTATGAATCAAACTGTGGCCCAATTTGCCCCTTTAGTGCTGATTATGGTGGTGTTCTACTTCCTGATCATGCGTCCTCAACAAAAGAAATTCAAAGCACACCAAGCCATGCTTGCCGCTTTGAAAGTCGGCGATAAGGTTGTTTTGGCAGCAGGTTTCAAAGGCCGCGTTACCAAAGTCGGCGAACAGTTTTTCACTGTGGACATCGGTCAAGGTGCAAAAATCGAAGTCGAAGTGGAACGTAACGCGATTGCCGCCAAAGCCGAGTAATCCGTATTTTTGCCAAGAGCCGCCTCGGAAAGCTGAGCGCGGCTGTTTGTCTTCATAATAAATCGAAGGTTTACCATGAACCGTTATCCTTTATGGAAATACCTGCTGATTGCGTGCACGATTTTGGTTGCCGTAGTGTATTCGCTGCCCAACCTTTTCGGTGAGACGCCCGCAGTACAGGTATCAACCAACCGACAAGCCATCATTATTAACGAACAGACCCAGTCTAAAGTCGATGCCGCGCTGAAACAGGCAGGTATTCAGACCGACGGGATGTTTGTTGCAAACAACTCGCTGAAAGTACGTTTCAAAGATACCGAAACCCAGCTTAAAGCCCGCGACGTTATCGAAAACACTTTGGGTGATGGCTATATCACCGCGCTTAACCTGTTGGCGGACAGCCCCGAGTGGATGGCCAAAATCGGCGCCAACCCGATGTTCTTGGGATTGGACTTGCGCGGCGGCGTGCATTTCACCATGCAGGTGGACATGAAAGCTGCGATGCAGAAAACGTTTGAACGTTATTCGGGCGACATCCGCCGCGAAATGCGCCGTGAAAAAATCCGTACCGGTACCGTCCGTCAGATTGAAAACGGTCTGATTGTCCCGATGCAAGATGCTGCCGACGTACAAAAAGCCATGCCTAAGCTTCGTCAGCTTTTCCCTGAAGCAAATTTGAACGCCGACGGCAATAACATCACGTTGACATTATCCGAAGAAGCGATTAACAAAGTGCGCTCCGATGCGGTGAAACAAAACATCACCACCTTGCACAACCGTGTCAATGAGCTGGGCGTAGCTGAACCTGTCATCCAGCAATCCGGTCTTGACCGCATCGTCGTACAGCTGCCGGGTGTACAAGATACAGCCAAAGCAAAAGACATCATTGGCCGTACCGCAACTTTGGAAGTGCGCATGGTGGAAGACGACCCTGTCAAAGTGCGCGGAGCTTTGGAAGGTAATGTTCCGAGCGGTTTCGAGCTGTTGTCCAGTGGTGGCGATCATCCTGAAACCTTGCTGATTAACAAACAGGTTGAATTGACCGGCGACAATATCAATGACGCGCAACCCAGTTTCGACCAAATGGGCGCACCTGCCGTCAGCCTCAGCTTGGATAGCGCAGGCGGCAGTATTTTCGGCGAATTGACTGCCGCCAACGTCGGCAAACGCATGGCGATGGTGTTGATCGATCAAGGCAAATCTGAAGTGGTTACCGCACCGGTTATCCGTTCCGCTATTACCGGCGGACGCGTGGAAATTTCCGGCAGCATGACGCAGGCGGAAGCCAATGATACCTCTTTGTTGCTGCGTGCCGGTTCTCTCGCCGCACCGATGCAAATTGTGGAAGAGCGCACCATCGGCCCGTCTTTGGGTAAAGAAAACATTGAAAAAGGTTTCCATTCGACCTTATGGGGCTTTACCGCCGTTGCCTTGTTCATGGTGGTTTACTACCGCTTGATGGGCTTCTTCTCAACCATCGCCCTGAGTACCAACATCTTGTTCTTGGTCGGTATTTTGTCTGCCATGCAGGCGACGCTGACGCTGCCCGGTATTGCCGCATTGGCGTTGACACTGGGTATGGCGATTGACTCCAACGTATTGATTAACGAACGTATCCGTGAAGAGTTGCGCGAAGGCGTTCCGCCGCAACAGGCAATCAACCTCGGTTTCCAACACGCATGGGCAACCATCGTCGACTCCAACCTGACCTCGCTGATTGCCGGTATCGCCCTCTTGGTATTCGGTTCCGGCCCGGTCCGCGGTTTTGCCGTCGTACACTGTCTGGGTATCCTGACTTCGATGTACTCATCCGTCGTCGTCTTCCGCGCCTTAGTGAATCTTTGGTACGGACGCCGCCGCAAATTGCAGAACATTTCCATCGGCGCAGTATGGAAACCTAAAGCCGAAACAGCGGCTGGCAAGGAGTAAGACATGGAACTCTTTAAAATCAAACGCGACATCCCGTTTATGAGCTACGGCAAACTGACGACCTTTATTTCGTTGGTAACCTTCATTGCCGCCGTATTCTTCCTCATTACCAAAGGTTTGAACTTCTCCGTCGAATTTACCGGCGGTACCGTGATGGAAGTGCAATATCAGCAGGGCGTGGACGTCAACAAAACCCGTGAAAAACTCGATACCCTGAAAATGGGTGATGTCCAAGTTCAGGCGTTGGGTACGAACAAACACATCATGATCCGCCTGCCCAACAAAGAAGGCGTAACTTCCGCGCAGCTTTCCAATCAGGTTATGGAATTGCTGAAAAAAGAGCAGCCTGACGTTACCCTGCGCCAAGTCGAATTTATCGGCCCGCAGGTCGGTGAAGAGCTGGTGACCAACGGTCTGATGGCATTGGGCTTTGTCGTAGCAGGTATCATCGTTTACCTGTCGATGCGCTTTGAATGGCGTTTCGCCGTATCCGCCATCATCGCGAATATGCACGACATCGTGATTATTTTGGGCTGCTTCGCCTTCTTCCAATGGGAATTTTCACTGACCGTGTTGGCGGGTATCCTTGCCGTATTGGGCTATTCCGTAAACGAATCCGTCGTCGTCTTCGACCGTATTCGTGAGAACTTCCGTAAACCGAGTATGCGCGGACACACCGTTCCGCAAGTCATCGACAATGCGATTACCGCCACCATGAGCCGTACCATCATCACCCACGGCTCGACCGAGGCAATGGTCGTTTCCATGCTGGTGTTCGGCGGTGCAGCGTTACACGGTTTCTCAATGGCATTGACCATCGGTATCGTGTTCGGTATTTACTCTTCGGTATTGGTCGCCAGCCCGCTCTTGCTGATGTTCGGCCTGAGCCGCGAAAATATCGCGAAGGAAGTGAAGAAAAAAGAAGAAGTCGTGGTCTGATGGCTATGATTGCGATGTGAAGGGGTCGTCTGAAAACTTGGCAACAGGTTTTCAGACGACCTTTTTGTTTCGCCATCAAGCATGGCATTCAAACCGGCTTTGTGCTATATAGAGGGTTCGTTTCGAGCAGGTACGGCTTTACTCTGTGCCGGGCTGAAGAAAATGGCTTGCAAAAGCGTTAAGTATTAGCCAATCGGTTTGCACCGTCTGTTGCAGTATTTTCCGAATATAGCCTGTATCGTCTTGATGGTTCCACAAGGAATCCCGTCTAAGATGGATTCCGTTGTTTCAAATGAATTGAAAGATAAAATATGGATGCTTTACAACTTTTGACCACACGTCGCTCGTCTAAAAAACTTACCGCCCCCGCGCCGAATGCGGAACAGCTCGAATATATGCTGCAAGCGGCTACGCAGGTTCCCGACCATGGCAATATGCGTCCGTTTCGTTTTACCGTCATTCAAAGCGAGGCAGGCTTGCAACGTTTCCGCGAATTGTTGCGCCAAACGGTTACCGAGTTGAATTTTGGCGATGATGCGATGAAAAAAGCCGAGAAAGTCGGCAATATGGCGCCTATGGTAATCGGCGTGACTTTTGCGCCTAACCGCGAAGTGGCGAAACCCAAGCCCGAGTGGGAACAAATGCTGAGTGCGGGCTGCGCTGCTTACGGGCTGCAGCTTGCCGCGTCCGCGCAAGGTTTTGACAATGTGTGGATTACCGGAATGTGGGTCAACAGCCCGCTCTTGCGCGAAGCGTTTGGTTGTGAAGACAAAGATAAAATCATCGGGCTGATGATGGTCGGTTCACCGACTGAGGCGGGCAGTGGCGCAAAAAATACCGATTTGGAGCAGTTCGTGACGGTTTGGTAAACAGCCTGAAGAATCGGCTCAATACGAGTCTGTATTCTGAAAAGTGAATCGGCGATATAAAAGGTCGTCTGAAAACAGAAAATCCGTTTTCAGACGACCTTTTGTTGTGACATCCTTTGATGACAAACATCAAGCCGGATTCATGAAGCTTTCGATTTCTTGCAAGGAAATGTCGGGCGTTGCGCCGTGTCTGGAGGCGACTAGGGCGCCGAGTGCGCAGGCGAAGGTAATGGCTTCTTGCGGCTCGGCATTGTTGAGCAGTTTGTAGGTCAGCCCTGCCAAGAAGCTGTCGCCGGAGCCGACCGTATCGGCGACTTTGATGCGGAAGCCGCAGTGGCGGTAGAGTTCGCCTTCTTTGTATAAAATTGCACCGTGTCCGCCTAAAGTGACGCAGATGGTTTGTGCGCCGGTCAAGCGGTTGAGGTAGGCGATGTTTTGTTCGATGCTGTGGTAGGGCGAGCCGTAAACTGCGGACAGTTCGTACAATTCGTCGTCATTGAGCTTGAGCATATCCGCACGTTTCAT
The DNA here is from genome assembly GCA_963529965.1 of uncultured Neisseria sp. Taxonomy (GTDB): domain Bacteria; phylum Pseudomonadota; class Gammaproteobacteria; order Burkholderiales; family Neisseriaceae; genus Neisseria. The sequence goes on along the minus strand of CAUSDA010000058.1, from coordinate 10,071 downwards.
GGTGGCGAGCAGGCGGTCGGTGTCGTAGTGGGGTTTGCGCAGGTTGACGTCGAAGATTTTGAATTTGGCTTTTTCCATCAGTTTGTCTAATGCCGCACGGGAAATCTCGTCGCGGGTGGCAAGGCTGCCGAACACGAAGGCATCGGATTCGGCGACACGCTGCAAGGCGGCATCTTCGACGACGATGCGGTCCCACGCGCAGGGATACACGATTTCGTATGACGCGCTGCCGCATTTGTCCAAGATGACTTTGACAAGGCTGGTATCGCATTCTTTGCATACTTGCAGCAGGTCGGTATTGACGTTCTTCGCTTGGATTTGGCGCAGCAGCTCTTCGCCGTCGGCATCATCACCGCGACGGCTGATGATGGCGGTATCGACCCCGAAGGATTGCAAACGGACCAAAACGTTCAGCGGCGCACCGCCCAACACTTTGCCGCTTGGAAAATCGTCCCACAACACTTCGCCGAAACTGGTTACTTTCATTTTAGACCTTCCTTGCTTTGAGTTGATCGGTTGGAACTGCTGCGCTGCGTACGGCTTACCTATCATGTATTTGTAGTAAAACTCCAATACTTAGGCGCGTAAGCATTATGTTTTAAAATCTACCGACTGACAAGCAATCACGGGTTTATCTGTCAGGAAGTTTGATTCATCACAATATTGCGTTGAAAGTGTTTGAGTAGAAGGGGGATTTTCGGTTTTGTTTTCTTTCGGGTTGCCGGTTTTTATCATTCGGATAAGGTGGTTTTTTGAAATTTAAATACAAGTTGTGCGGGCATGTTTTCTTGATTGCCGATGGTATTGAAATTTGGCGCACAATAATCTTCTAGAAAACAAAGGTCGTCTGAAACCTAATCTTCGGTTTCAGACGACCTCTTATCTTTCGCAAGCCTTAAGCGGCTTCCCAATAATCGATGTAAAGCTGCAATTCCATCTGATTGCGCCATTCGTTTGCCACCGGGCGGTAAACCGTGCGGATGTATTCGGGGATGTCTTCGCTGCACCGCCAGAACATGGCTTCAAATTCGTAGCCGTCTTTTTGCAGCCAGACTTTTTTGTGTTTGCCCTCCGCGCCCAAAGGCTGCTGGCGGATGACGTGAAACTCGTCGGTAAAGCTCGGCGGCGCGAAGCCTTGTCCCCAAACATGGCGGGCAAGGTTTTGCGCCTGTTCCAACGTGATGTCGCAGGCTTTCAGGCTGCCGTCGGTGATGAAGGTTTGCGACAAATCGTCTTCGCACACCATTTCGCGCACGGCTTCTTCAAAGGCGGTCTGAAACGCGGGAATATTGTGTTCGAGTATGCTCAAGCCTGCCGCCATTGCGTGTCCGCCGAATTTCAAAATCAAATCGGGGTGGCGTTTGGACACCAAATCCAAAGCGTCGCGCAGGTGCAGGTTGGGAATGGAACGCCCCGAACCGCGCACTTCGCCGTTGTCCGCAGGGGCGAACACGATGGTCGGGCGGTAGAAGCGGTCTTTGAGGCGGCTGGCGACGATGCCGACCACGCCTTGATGAAAGTCGTCGCGGTAGGCGACCAGGGTCGTCTGACCCGAAGGCAGGGTTTCGGGAAAGGCGTTCAGCGCGTCTTGCAGCATGGACTGCTCGATTTCGCGGCGTTCGATATTGAGGTCGTTCAACTGCGCCGCCAATGTCTGCGCTTCTGCGTCGTCGCGCGCCAACAGGCAGGCGATGCCGACCGACATATCGTCCAGCCGTCCGGCGGCGTTGATGCGCGGACCGAGTGCAAAACCCATGTCAAAAGGCTGCGCTTTGCGCCAGTCGCGCCGCGCCACTTCAAACAAGGCGCGGATGCCGGGCCGCATTTTGCCGGAACGCATCCGTTTCAAACCTTGCGACACGAGGATACGGTTGTTGTGGTCGAGGGGGACGACATCGGCGACGGTGCCGAGCGCGACCAAATCCAAAAGTTCGCCCAGATTCGGTTCTTTAAGGTCGCCTGAAAAATAATCGCGGCTGCGTAATTCGGCACGCAACGCCATCAACACATAAAAAATCACACCCACGCCCGCCAGACTTTTGCTGGGGAAGCCGCAGCCTTTTTGGTTTGGATTGACGATGATGCAGTCGGGTACGGTTTCGGCGGGCAGGTGGTGGTCGGTTACGATCACGTCCAAACCCAATTCCTGCGCCCGCGCCACGCCTGCGATGCTGGCAATGCCGTTATCGACCGTAATCAGCAAATCCACGCCTTGCGCGGCGGCGATTTCGGCAAGCTCGGGCGTCAAGCCATAGCCGTGTTCGAAGCGGTTGGGTACGAGAAAATCCACCGCCGCGCCCATCGCCGCCAAGCCGCTCATGCCGACGGAACACGCGGTCGCGCCGTCGGCATCGTAGTCGGCGACAATCAGGATTTTTTCCTTGCGCTCGATGGCATCCGCCAGACGGCGGGCGGCGGCTTCGCAATTCGTCAGCGATTGATAAGGCAGAAGGCCGGCGAGTTTGTCGTCCAATTCGGCAGGACTCTGCACGTCGCGCGAGGCGCACAGGCGGGCGATTAAAGGGTCGGCGCCGGCGGTGAGCAAATCATCGAGGACGTTTTGGTTGACGGGGCGGGTTTGGATTTTGACGGGCATGGTGTGTGGAATATATTTTATGTATTCAAGGACGGAAAGGTCGTCTGAAAACAGGCGTAACGAGTTTATTAAAAGCTTGGGGTAAAGCCGCCGCCTGTCATCATGGCAGGAATGAACAGTACTGGGGTAAGGGCGTCAACAGTGAGCGTCAGCGGCGTTATCAACAGAGTACCTACTACTTTCACCGGACTGGTGTATACGCGAGAAGTGGTATAGCCGATGGAGACAGGAATGCTTTGTTCAAATTTGTAGTCGGCGGGCAGGTTTTTCGGGGTGGCGTAGTATTTGCCTTTGGCGTGAACACAGCGGTGGTAGACGGTGTTATTTCTACCTTTGCCGGTTTCAAATGACAGGTTTTTCAGTTTGGCGATTTCGTCAGCTTTTTGAGTGTCGTAGCGTAGGCAGAAATCGGTGGTGAAATCGGCTTCTTTTTCATTGTTCACCACAACAGGCAGGGCTTTGAGGTCTTTTTTGTATTTTTTGGCATCGGCAATTTGGAATTTTTTGTCGAGTTTGACATTGAGGATGGGCGTCAGGTCTTTTGAATCTTTGGCATTAATGACGAACCAGTATTTTTCGCCCATCATGACGATGCTGCCTTTTTCAAGTTGGTCATTGTCTTTGTTGACGATACCGAAAGAATGTACTTGGTCGGAAGTAATCGGATGAAAAGTGATTTTTTCTACTTTTTTATCCTCTTGCCACAGTTGTTCAGTTAGGCAGCCGTTTAATGATAAGGCGAGGAGGGCAGTGAGGGTAAGGCGAAGTTTCATAAGTGTAGTCCTTGAAAAGGTCGGTTTGTTTTATTGTTAAAGGGATGTCTGAAAAATGACGGTATATTTTAATAAGATTATATGAAATTTGAAAAGGTCGTCTGAAAACGGGGCGGTGGGATTTACAGAACCCCCAACCCCGTTTTCAGACGACCCCGATATTTATTCTGCCCAATCCTGCGTTTCTTCTGAATCGCTCTGACCGCCTTCCATGACGGATTTGATTTCTTGGAAGAGGGCGCGGAAGTTTTTCGGCGGTTTGTTTTGTTCCTGCTCTTTTTTCGTGTTGCGGATTAAGGTGCGCAATTTGCCTGCGTCGGCATGGGGGAAGTCCGCCATGAATTGGGTGATTGCGTTGTCGTCTGCCAAGAGGCGCGTGCGGGCTTGTTCGACGCGTTGTAAGAAGGCGTTGTGGGCGGTATTTTCGCCGCGCAGTTTGGCGAGGAAGGCTTCGATGGGCGCGGGGTCGGTGTCTCGCATGAGCCTGCCGATGAATTGGCTTTGGCGTTTGAGCGCGCCGTTGGACGTGATTTTTTTGTAGGTAACGACGGCTTCGTACAAGTCCTCGTCCAAGCCGATTTTTTTCAGCGTATCGGTCGAGAGTTTGGTCAACTCCATGCCCAAAGCCTGCAAATCGTTCATTTGCTTTTTCATTTGGGTTTTGCTGACCCATTCGTCTTCGTTTTCAAACATTTTGATAAACCTTTAATTTTGTTTCGGGTATTTTAGCACGTTCGGGCAGGTTTCACGTCAACGCCCTGTCGAAACGGCGTTTTCAGACGACCTTTTGCCTCCGGCGGCGGTATTTTTGCCGAGGTCGTCTGAAAACGGTTAAAATGCCGCAAACCTCTGTCAGGAAACCTTTTATGCTGTTTAACCACACCGCCTCCGAGCTGACCGGCTTATGCGGGCACGCCTTGGATTTGGCAAAAAACATGGGCGCGGCGGCTGCCGAAGCCGACTTTAGCGAATCCATCGGACAAAGCGTCAGCGTACGGCTGGGCGAAATCGAACAAATCGAGTTCCAGCAAGACAAATCGCTGGATATTACCGTGTACGTCGGCAAACGCAAAGGCCGCGCCAGCACCGCCGACTTCTCCGAAAAAGCCCTGCAAGACACCGTCAAAGCCGCCATCGACATCGCCCGCTACACCGCCGAAGACGATTGCGCAGGTCTGGCAGATGCTTCGCTGATGGCGCAACACGTCGGCGACCTCGACCGTTACCACGAATGGGATTTAAGCACGGAAGCCGCCGTCGAGTTGGCAAAACAATGCGAACAAGCTGCCCTGAGCGCGGATGAACGCATCGAAAACTCCGAAGGCGCAGGCGTTCAGACCGGACATTACCAATACGTTTACGGCAACACCCACGGCTTTACCGCCCACCAACAAGGCACGCGCCACAGCATTTCGTGCAGCATCGTTGCCGCCGACGAAAACGGCATGCAGCGCGACTACTGGTACGATGCCGCCTGCCGCCATCAAGACATGGACAGTCCCGAGCAAATCGGCAAAACCGCCGCCGAGCGCACCCTACGTCGTCTGAACAGCCGCAGCATCCCGACAGGCAGCTATCCCGTCCTCTTCGATACCACCGTCGCAGGCGGGCTTATCGGACACCTCGTCGGCGCACTCAGCGGCGGCGCGCTCTACCGCCAAAGCAGCTTCCTGATTGACAGCATAGGCAGAAAAGTCCTGCCCGATTTCCTCAGTCTGCGCGAAGAACCGCACATCCCCCGCGCCTTCGGCAGCACCTATTTCGACTCCGAAGGCGTCGCCACGCGGCCGCGTTTCGTCATCCGCGACGGCATTGTCGAAGGCTATTTCCTCAGCAGTTACAGCGCGAGAAAGCTCGGTATGCAGACTACGGGCAACGCCGGCGGCGCACACAACCTTTATTTGAACCATACGCACGAAACGCAGTCCGACCTGCTGAAAGAAATGGGCACGGGATTGTTGGTTACCGAACTGATGGGTCAGGGTGTGAACACCATCACGGGCGACTACTCGCGCGGCGCGGCGGGTTTTTGGGTGGAAAACGGCGTCATCAGCCACCCCGTCCAAGAAATCACCATCGCCGGCCGCTTGCAGGATATGTATCTCGGTATCGTCGGTACTGCCAACGACGCGCTGCGCCGCTCTTCCAACAAAATCGGTTCGGTGCTGATTGAGAGCATGACCGTGGCGGGGGAGTAGGTTTTAGGGCGGGTGGGTCGTCTGAAAGCCACAGTCTCGGCGAAACATTGCCTGAAGACAGGATTTAGTCGTGCAAAACCGTACAAACTGTGGCATAATCCGCCCGTCTTTACAAAAAGACTTCAGGAGTTTGAACGGGTTTCCTGCTCGTCAAACTTGTCCGAACCGAATGACGGTTCTTTTATTTTTCGGAGTTATCCATCATGGCATTGACCGTAGAACAAAAAGCACAAATTGTTAAAGATTTCCAACGTAAAGAAGGCGATACCGGTTCTTCTGAAGTACAAGTCGCTCTGTTGACTTTCCGAATCAACGACCTGACTCCCCACTTCAAAACCAACCCTAAAGACCACCACAGCCGTCGCGGCCTGTTGAAAATGGTCAGCCAACGTCGCCGTCTGTTGTCTTACTTGCGCCGTACTCAACCTGATACATACCGCAACCTGATCACCCGCTTGGGTCTGCGCAAATAATTGCTGCTTTACCGGACACCGCTTGCGAAAGCGGTGTTTTTTCATATGGGCTGACGATAAACAATAGAGCAGGTTTGTCGGGGTCGTCTGAAAAAGGTCGTCTGAAAACATATATAGTGGATTAAATTTAAATCAGGACAAGGCGACGAAGCCGCAGACAGTACAGATAGTACGGAACCGATTCACTTGGTGCTTCAGCACCTTAGAGAATCGTTCTCTTTGAGCTAAGGCGAGGCAACGCCGTACTGGTTTAAAGTTAATCCACTATACGTGTCTCAAACATCATCGTTTCAGGATAAATCATGAATCAAAATCTGACCAATCTGTTCGCCAAATATCAAACTAACTTGGCTTTCGCCTCGCGCCCCCGTATCGCCTCCGTACATGATTTGGGTTTGATGGATGAAACTTTGCTGAATTTGGCGGTCATCAACCAAGCCCACGAAGATGTTTTATTGCTGATTCAAAATGGCGCGGACGTCAACAAACAGGGGGAAATGGGTTTTACGCCTATCCAAAATGCCTGTTTCAACGGTAATGTGGCAATACTTGAAATACTTTTGGCAAACGGTGCCAACCCGGACATCAAAAATGAATTGGGCAATAAGGCAGCGGATTATGTCACTGACGAGCGGCATGGGAAAAAGAAGGCAAAAGAAATGATGGCATTGTTGAAATACTATAAAAATCATCAATCAAAATGAAACATACGGCTCGAAATTTCAGCCGGTGTTTGCCCGACTCGATTTGTTTTCCCTGACCTTTTTGAATGGACAACATGAATATTTACGACTTCACCTTAAACGATGCTCAGGGCAATCCGGTTTCCCTGAGCGTTTACCGAGGAAAGGTGCTGCTGATTGTCAACACCGCGACGCGCTGCGGATTGACGCCGCAATATACGGCATTTCAGCAGCTTTATGAACGTTACAACGGGCAAGGTTTGGAGATATTGGATTTTCCGTGTAACCAATTTCGCGGACAGGCGCCGGAGAGCAGTCGGGAAATTGCTTCCGTCTGTCAGACGAAGTTTGGTACTGCATTCAAAATTTTTGACAAAATCGATGTCAACGGCGCATCCGCATCGCCGCTTTATGTTTATTTGAAGGCAAAACAGCCGAAGGATAGGGGCGGGCATATGTTGAAAGAAGCGGTGTTGCGGCTGGCGGCATGGGGCAGTAAGCATCAGGCGGGCGATATCCGCTGGAACTTCACCAAATTCCTGATTAATCGGCAAGGCGAAGTGGCGGCACGGTTTGCGCCCAGCGTAACGCCGGAAGAAATAGAAAACGATATCAAGAAGTTGCTGTAAGGGCGCATGCTGTTTCAGACGACCTCGTCTGAGGAAACGTGCCGAAACCTTACGGTTTTTCACATTCGCGCGCCTTGAAAGTAGGGCGCATTATCTTTATGTTAAGGGAAACCGGTTATTCGGGAAGTGTAAAATATCGGTTTCGATATCCAATAAGATTCAATAACATAGATTGAAATTGCGGCTAAACGCGCCGATTTGCGCGGCATGAAGCGGGTTCGGAATTTAAAGGAGCAAAGATGCAGTATTTCGGTGTGGGTTTTTTAGTATTATTGTTTTTGGAAATTATGTCCATCGTTTGGGTGGCGGATTGGCTGGGCGGCGGATTCGCTTTCCTGCTGATGATAGTCAGCTTTATCGGCGGCACGATGATGCTGCGCCATACGGGGCTGTCCGGCATTTTGCTGGCGGGTGCGGCCATCCGCAGCGGGGACAATATTTCCATGTATCAGATGTTGTGGCCGATACGTTATACCGTCGCCGGGATTTTGCTGCTCAGTCCGGGTTTTGTGTCCACCATTATCGCCTTGCTGCTGCTTTTGCCGATAAAGGGTCGGCCTGCAGCTCAAATGAATACGCAGTCTTTCCGTCAGCAAACCTTTACGCGCCGTGGTGAAGATGACGGCGATATCATCGAAGGCGAATACACGGTGACCCGCGCCGATCCGCAAACCAAACACCAAGACTATATCGAGCACAAACGCGATTAAACGGTGGAAAATCGGCATGGCGGCAGCATTCCGACTGCCCGGTTTTGGAAAGGTCGTCTGAAAAGATTTTCAGACGACCTTTTATCTATATGAAAAAATGACTGAAAATGTCATGCAGTTTCGCCCGAAACAGACAGTCAATGCTATACTTGCCAACTTATTGTCGATGAAAACCGGCTGGAAACAGCCGTTACGGAAACGAGAAATCAAGATGAGCAGAATCCAGCAAACCTTTGCCGCGCTTGACGGCGCAAAAGCCCTGATTCCCTATATTACCGTAGGCGATCCCGATCTCGATACCACGCTTGCGCTGATGCACAGTTTGGTTGAAAACGGCGCCGACATCCTGGAATTGGGCGTTCCCTTTTCCGACCCGATGGCGGACGGTCCGACCATCCAGCGCGCCGCCGAGCGTGCGTTGGCAAACAAAGTTTCCCTCAACGACGTATTGAACATCGTACGCCGCTTCCGCGAAACAAACGGCAACACGCCCGTCGTCCTGATGGGTTATCTGAACCCAATTCATAAAATGGGTTATCAGGCATTTGCCCAAGTGGCTGCCGAAGCGGGTGTGGACGGCGTACTGACCGTCGATTCCCCTGTCGAAACCATCACCCCGCTGCACGACGAACTCAAAGCGCGCGGCATCGACTGCATCTTCCTGATTGCCCCGACCACGACCGAAGAGCGTATCCAAACCATCGCCCGCGTTGCAGGCGGCTTTGTCTATTACGTTTCGCTCAAAGGCGTTACCGGCGCGGCAAGTTTGGATACCGAAGAAGTTTCGCGTAAAATAGAGCTTTTGCGCAAGTATATAGACATCCCGATCGGCGTCGGCTTCGGCATCAGCAACGCTGAAAGCGCGCGCAAAATCGGCGCCGTTGCCGATGCCGTCATTGTCGGCAGCCGCATCGTCAAAGAAATTGAAAATAACGCAGGCCGCGAAGCAGAAGCCGTCGGCGCGTTGGTCAAAGAATTAAAAGACGCAATCCGTTAAGGCCTTTTCCGCAAACACACGCAAAGGTCGTCTGAATCCCGAATTCCAAGGAGTCATCCATGAGTTGGTTAGACAAAATCCTACCGCCTAAAATCAAAAACCGCAGCAAAAGCGAAGGCTCGTCCAACGTTCCCGAAGGCCTGTGGCACAAATGCCCTTCCTGCTCGGCAACCATCTACTCGACCGAACTTCAGCAAAACGACCAAGTTTGCCCGAAATGTAACCACCACAACCCGCTTTCCGCGCGCGAACGCCTCAATTTGCTTTTGGACAAGGAAGGCTGCGAAGAAATCGCCGCCAATATCAAACCGACCGACCCGCTGAAATTCAAAGACAGCAAAAAATATCCCGAACGCTTGGCCGCAGCGCGCAAAGCCACCGGCGAAGATGATGCGTTGGTCGTGATGAAAGGCTTTATGAACGGCCTGCCCGTCGTGATTGCCGCCTTCGAATTCCGCTTTATCGGCGGCTCTATGGGCTCCGTCGTCGGCGAACGCTTCGTTCAAGGCGTACGCCGCGCCGTAGCCGACAACTGCTCTTTCATCTGCGTTGCCGCATCGGGCGGTGCGCGTATGCAGGAAGGTGTCAACTCATTGATGCAGATGACCAAAACCAGCGCGGCATTGCATCTTCTGACTGAAAAACGCCTGCCGTTTATCTCCGTCCTGACCGACCCGACCATGGGCGGTGTATCCGCCAGCTTCGCCTTCCTCGGCGATGTTGTGCTTGCCGAACCCAACGCCCTTATCGGCTTTGCCGGCCCGCGCGTTATCGAACAAACCGTCCGTGAAACCTTGCCCGAAGGCTTTCAACGCGCAGAATTCCTGCTGGAAAAAGGCGCTATCGACCAAATCGTCGACCGTCGCAGCATGAAACAGCGCATCAGCGACCTGATTACCCTGCTGCGCCGCGAAGATAAAGTCAACGCCGCTTAAACCGGGAAGGTTTGAGCTAAATAAAGGTCGTCTGAAAACTGAACTGCACCCCAAAAGTTGGACATCCCCTCCAACTC
>CAUSDA010000057.1:0-17638 GCA_963529965.1 uncultured Neisseria sp. | reverse complement strand
GTCTGCCTTTACGCCGTCCGCCGAAATAGCTTTCGTCCAACTCGACAGAGCCCTCAAAAACCTCATCGGCAGCCAAGGCCAAATGATGGCTGATGATCATACGGATTTTGCGGTAGAACAGGATGGCGGAGTTGGGCTGAATGTCCAAAATATCGGCAGCGGAACGGGCGGTAACTTGGAGTACAAAAAATTCAAGCAGTTTATTTTGAACTCTCTTGCTTAATTTACAATTGGTTATCTTCATTTTCGTAGCCTAGCATAACTACTAATCTACGTCAGCCCCAAAAAGTTTATTTTCCATTTAATCCTCCAAAAAATCCATAAAAATTAATCACTCTGCCCCAAACAACAACCCTTCCTTAATCCCCCGAATCCTATCCCTCAATACAGCCGCCTCTTCAAACTGCAAATCCCGAGCCGCCTGCTGCATGGCTTTTTCCAGTTTGGCGATTTCTTTAATCGCGTCTTCTTCGTTGTGGATTTCGCCGACTTTAACCTTGTTTTTGCCTTTCAGACGGCCTTTGCCGCTGTCTTCTTCGTGGTACACGCCGTCGATGATGTCTTTGACCTGTTTTTTAATCTGCTGCGGCACGATGCCGTGTTCTTCGTTGAATTTAATCTGTTTTTCGCGGCGGCGTTCGGTTTCGTCGATGGCGGCTTTCATGGAGTCGGTGATTTTGTCGGCGTACAAAATCGCTACGCCATTCACGTTACGCGCGGCGCGGCCTATGGTTTGAATCAGGCTGCGGTGGGAGCGCAGGAAGCCTTCTTTGTCAGCGTCGAGGATGGCGACAAGGGAGACTTCGGGGATGTCGAGGCCTTCGCGCAAGAGGTTGATGCCGACAAGTACGTCAAACAGTCCGAGTCGCAAATCTCTAATGATTTCAACGCGCTCGACGGTGTCGATGTCGCTATGCAGGTAGCGCACTTTGATGCCGAGTTCGCTGTAATAATCGGTGAGTTGCTCCGCCATGCGTTTGGTGAGGGTGGTAACGAGCACGCGTTCGCCTTTTTGGATGCGGTCGTTGATTTCGCTCATTAAGTCGTCGACTTGGGTGGCGACGGGGCGGATGATAATTTGGGGGTCGACCAACCCTGTGGGGCGGACGACTTGTTCGACCACTTGTCCGGCGTGTTCTTCTTCGTATTTGGCGGGGGTGGCGGAAACGAAGACGGTTTGCGGCATGACTTTTTCAAATTCGTGGAATTTGAGCGGGCGGTTGTCGCGGGCAGAAGGCAGGCGGAAGCCGTAGTCGACAAGGTTTTGCTTGCGCGATGCGTCGCCTTTGTACATGCCGCCGATTTGGGTAACGGTAACGTGGCTTTCGTCGATGAACATGATGGCGTTGCTTGGCAGGTAGTCCATCAGCGTGGGCGGCGGTTCGCCTTCTTTTTTGCCGGAGAAGTGGCGGGAATAGTTTTCGATGCCTTTGCAGAAGCCCATTTCGTAGAGCATTTCGAGGTCGAAGCGGGTGCGCTGTTCGATGCGTTGCTGTTCGACGGGGCGTTGTTCGCGGGCGAAAAATTCGATGCGTTCGCGCAGTTCTTCTTTGATGGATTCGCAGGCGCGCAAGACGGTGTCGCGCGGGGTAACGTAGTGGCTGGACGGGAAGACGGTGTAGCGGCCGACGCGCTGGTGCAGGCTGCCTGAAAGCGGATCGAACATATCGAGGCGGTCGATTTCGTCATCAAACAGGCTGATGCGCAAGGCGTTTTCGGAGCTTTCGGCGGGGTATACGTCAATCACGTCGCCGCGCACGCGAAAGCTGCCGCGTTTGAAGTCCAAATCGCCGCGTTCGTACTGCATGGAAACGAGTGTGGCGATGATGTCGCGCTGCGCGATGGTGTCGCCTTCTTTGACGGACAACACCATTTGTTGATATTCGGTTGGGTCGCCGATACCGTAAATGGCGGATACGGTGGCGACGATAATCACGTCGTCGCGCGTCATCAGGTTTTTGGTGGCGGAAAGGCGCATTTGCTCAATGTGTTCGTTAATAGCGCTGTCTTTTTCGATGAACAAATCGCGGCTGGGCACATAGGCTTCGGGTTGGTAATAGTCGTAGTAGGAGACGAAATATTCCACCGCGTTTTCGGGGAAAAACTCGCGCATTTCGGCGTAGAGCTGGGCGGCAAGGGTTTTGTTGTGCGCCATGATGATGGCGGGCCGGCCGCTTTGGGCGATGACGTTCGCCATGGTGTAGGTTTTGCCCGAACCGGTTACGCCGAGCAGGGTTTGATAGGCCAGGCCGTCTGAAAGCCCTTCGAGCAGGCCGGCAATGGCGGTGGGCTGGTCGCCGGCGGGTGGGAAGGGTTGGTGGAGTTTGAAGGGGGAATTGGGGTATTGGATGACTTCCATATTGCCGCCTGTTTTCGGTTCGGGGAAAAAGGGAAATTATAGCAAAAAGGTCGTCTGAAGATTTTCAGACGACCTATCTATTTCTTGATGGTAGGCAAGTCGGAACAAAGGTAATGCCAACCCGATTTCCACTACGCTATAATAGCGGATTCCCATTTTAGCCTAAGAGCAACTGCCATGAACGATTATCCCGATACGTCGTCTGAAGACCGCGAAGTCAGTGCGTTGTCGCTGCCGCCGCATTCTATGGAGGCGGAGCAATCCGTTTTGGGCGGTCTTTTGCTTGAGAATTCAGCTTGGGATAGAATCGCCGATGTAGTTACCGGTGAAGACTTCTACCGACACGAACACCGCCTGATTTTCCGCACCATCGCCAATCTGATTAACGAAAGCCGTCCTGCCGACGTGATTACCGTTCAAGAGAGTTTGGAGCGCAATGAGGAACTAGAGGCGGCGGGCGGATTCAATTACCTGATTACTTTGGCGCAAAACACGCCGTCTGCTGCGAATATCCGCCGCTATGCCGAAATCGTGCGCGAGCGTTCTATCATGCGTCAGCTTGCCGAAGTCGGTACCGAAATCGCCCGTAGCGCCTACAATCCGCAAGGCAGGGATGCGGGGCAGCTTTTGGATGAAGCGGAAAACAAAGTATTCCAAATTGCGGAAAGTACGGCTAAATCCAAACAGGGCTTTCTCGAAATGCCTGCGCTTTTGAAAGAAGTGGTCGAGCGCATCGACATGCTTTATTCACGTGACAATCCCGATGAAGTGACCGGTGTGTCAACAGGGTTTATCGACTTGGATAAAAAAACCTCGGGTCTCCAGCCGGGCGATTTGATTATTGTGGCAGGTCGTCCGTCTATGGGTAAAACTGCCTTTTCGATCAATATTGCGGAACACGTTGCCGTAGAGGGCAAGCTGCCTGTCGCCGTATTTTCGATGGAGATGGGCGGCGCGCAACTGGTGATGCGTATGTTGGGTTCGGTGGGCAGGCTTGATCAGAGCGTCTTGAAAACAGGCAGATTGGAAGATGAACACTGGGGTCGTCTGAACGAAGCAGTAGTCAAGCTTTCCGATGCGCCTATGTATATTGACGAAACACCAGGCTTGACTGCGCTTGAACTGCGCGCCCGCGCCCGTCGTCTTGCGCGCCAGTTCAACGGAAAATTGGGCTTAATCGTGATTGACTACCTGCAATTAATGGCAGGTTCCGGCCGCTCGGACAACCGCGCCTCTGAACTCGGCGAAATTTCGCGCTCCCTCAAAGCCTTGGCGAAGGAGCTGCAAGTTCCCGTTATTGCTTTGTCGCAGTTGAGCCGTACCGTAGAGCAGCGTACCGACAAGCGCCCGATGATGTCCGACTTGCGGGAATCCGGTGCCATCGAGCAGGACGCCGACCTGATTATGTTTATGTACCGCGACGAATACTATAACCAAGAATCGCCTATGAAAGGCCTTGCGGAATGTATTATCGGTAAACACCGTAACGGTCCCGTCGGGAAAGTATTCCTCACTTGGATGGGGCAATTTACCAAATTCGACAATGCAGCCTACATTCCCGAATCCGCATTGATGGAAGATTGAGACAAATCAGCCTAAAAATCAAGCAAATTTCATATTTTATTAGGCAATCCATCCCAATATCGTTTAGAATGAGCCAAACCGCATAATTACCGGCGATAAAAACATTCTAAGCCGGATGATATAGTGGATTAAATTTAAATCAGGACAAGGCGACGAAGCCGCAGACAGTACAGATAGTACGACAAGGCGAGGTAACGCCGTCCTGGTTTAAAGTTAATCCACTATAAAACACATTACTTAACTCTAGACGTTTTTACTACTCATGTACGCACAACAAAAAGGTTTTACCTTAATCGAATTGTTGGTCGTGATCGCTATTACCGCCATCATGGCCACTATCGCCCTTCCCAATATGAGCGAATGGATTGCCTCCCGCCGCGCTGCCAGTCAGGCAGAGCAGGTGGCAAACCTCTTGCGTTTCGCACGAGCCGAAGCAGTCCGCCTCAATCTCCCTGTCTATGTCTGTCCCGTACAAATCAGAAAAAACGGGATTCCAGACAATAAATGTGATACCAAATACAATCAAAGTGGCATCTTGGCCTATGCTGATAAGAGTGGTGATGTTAACTACAACGATGATAGAGCGGATATTTTCCTGCGCACTATTGTATTGAACGCTAAGGATGCGAATAAAGTCACCTATCAATTTGACCATGTCAAATTCGGTGGCAAAGACTCTGATTCACAGCCTGTTTTTTTCGCATTCCAGCCGAACGGTACTTTTGGCTATTCTGTCAATAAACCCAGTAAAAAAACAGATTTTACCTACTCGGACGGCTATATCAAAATCAGCATGACCGATTCCGCCGCAACCACAGAAAGTACCAAAAAGTCTCGCGCCAGCATTGTGTTGGTTGACAGTAGCGGACGAGTGGAAATCTGCGCCAAATCAGATTCACGCGATCTCTGTAAATATGCAGAATCTAAAGCAAAATCCAACAAACAACCCTAACAATAAAATATAGCTCTATGAAACCCATGACATTACATAAAAAAGGTCGTCTGAAAACGAGTTCAATAAGTTTCTCTAAGCCATATCAGTCGGGTATGACTTTAATTGAAGTCTTGGTTGCCATGTTTGTTCTTGCAATCGGCGTTCTCGCCCTGCTCGCCATCCAGTTGCGTACCGTTTCCAGCGTTCGCGAAGCGGAAGGACAGACTATCGTATCGCAACTTACTCAAAATTTAGTCGAAGGGATGCTGATTAATCCTAGACTTGAAAAATGCGATACTCATCAAGCGGGAGCTACCAAGAGTGGGCGCGATAGAGGGTGGTGTAAAAATTATAGGGATTACTACACCACATATGGTGATTCCTCTACTGAGCCGTTGAAAAAAGGACCGCTGAAAGAGAGTATGAAAAAAGAAGAGTTGGCTAAAGCACAGCTTGGTAAATTTCATGACGAACTGAAAGCAGCTCTTCCTGACTCCGCGTTCTACTATTCAGTATGCCAAGATAGTTTGAATAAGGAGCCTACTTATGACGGGGCTTTTCACGAAAATTGCGATAAAAAAGCAGGTGCCGATACTGTTATCAAAGTATTATGGCTTAAAGATTTGGAAGGCGGTAAAGCCGCAAGTGATGTCAAAACATATGAAGATTCCATCATTTACACCTACCAAGTACGCGTAAGGGAAAAATAATGAATAATAAAAACCGCTCACACATTCCGGTCAAAACAGGCATGCAAGGCTTCAGCCTGATTGAATTCCTTGTGGCAAGCGCATTGAGCATGATAGTCCTGTTGGCAGTCAGCTCCAGCTATTTCACTGCACGCAGTTTGAACACTGCTGCCACAGCGCGCTTAAATGTTCAGCAGGATTTGCGCAATGCGTCAAATCAAATCGTACGTGATGCCCGTATGGCAGGAAATTTCGGCTGTTTCAATATGTCGGCCTATGATGCCCAAGCCGTTATCGCTGACTCTGGCTCCAAAGATTTTCTCAAACTTAAAGGTAGTGGAAAAATGCTTCCTGCTGTCAGAGAAACAGATTCTTTAGGTATAAAGGACTTTACCCAGATCGGTAAGGCGCTGATTTTCCAATACGGCATAGATACCGCATCATCAGATGCGGCAACAGTAGTGGCCAGCAGCTGCACAAATATTACCAAACCAGGAGAAGACATTACTGATAGTAAAGCAGCTTTAAAGACAGATAGTTCCCAAGCAGGCAATATCTCCATAATGAAACATGAGGTGAATGCCTATGCTGTCGGTACTGCCGGAGGGCAAAAAGGTCTTTACCGTTTCCAATTGACAAAAAACGGTGAGTGGAGCAATCCGCAGTTGCTGATTAAGGGAATTGAAAGTATGAGTATTCATTACTTTTATACCCAAAATTGTCCTGAAACATTTGAGGAAAGTGAAACGGCATCTGCGTCTGCACCTGCCCCAACTCCTGCCGGAAATGCTCAGAAGCAGGGTGAGGATAAGTCAAAAGATGAGACATTTAAATATACTCAGAATCTGTCTAATGATGAAGCCCCGGCCGCTATCGAACTCTTGCTGAACAGTGGCAGTTTTAATGCAGGCGGAAGCAATGATGAAAACAAAGTTCAACTCTATCAAATCAATGCAACTGTACGCGGAGGAAACAAATGCGCAGACCGATTACTCTAAACCATCCTGCTAAAGCCTCTGCACAAAAGGGCTTTGCATTATTCATTGTCCTGATGATCATGATCGTCATCGCCTTGCTCGTTGTTACTGCGACCCAGTCCTATAATACCGAGCAGCGAATCAGTACTAATGATGCCGACCATAAATTTGCTACTACGCTTGCGGAAGCTGCATTGCGAGAAGGTGAGAACTATATTTATACAATTGAAGAAGGCACTCAGATTTTTAACGATCAATGTTCCAAGGGGCTTTGCAGAGCCAAACAGCTCAGTATTAAAGAATACACTACCCCAACTGGTATTATTGATGTTAAAGGCGAGGCTGATCTGAGCAAAGTTGAAGAAGCTTGGAAAAGAAAGCATGCAGAATGTCTTGATTCATATTCTAAGAAAGAAACAGAATGTATTAATGTTAATGGTAGAGAGTATCCGCTTGATAAAAATAGCGGGGCTAAAAAACCTCCCCGCTACATTATCGAATACCTAAGCACCAATTCTACCGACAACCGTACCATTTATCGCGTCACTGCGAAAGCGTGGGGAAAAAACGAAAATACGGTAGTCATGCTGCAATCTTATGTAGCCAACGAATAAAATAAATAGATAAAATCATGAATACGTCTATCACTAAATTTCAAGGGTTTACGCTGGTTGAGATGTTGATTGTCGTTGCTATCATCGGCATCCTCAGTACCATCGCTTACCCTTCCTATATCCATTACATTGAACGCGGCTATCAATCTCAGGCGCATGCTGAATTGGTTATCATCAATAATTCCTTGAAAACCAAACTGGTTAAAAACCCTGCCCTCAAAATGAAAGATGAAATTGAGGGAGATGCGGGTTTTTTTAAGACCTATCAGGCTACATCAGAAGTTGCTGCTAAGTATGATTTCAGCGGCGCAATGAAAGATAAGGACGCTAAACACAGCAGGGCTTATTATCTTTTTGCGACCCCGAAAAGCGGGACGAATTACAAACTTTCCGTCTGGATGGACAGTTTGGGCAATGCCTACAAATGTACCGATGCTGAATCAGCCAAAGCCAAGTTAACCACTAAAAACGGTAATACAGGTTGCGAACCTGTTTCAAATAAAAAGTAGGAAAAAATAGTTGATACTTTCCTGAGACTTTGTTTGATTATTCAAGAAATCATTACTCAGAAGGTCGTCTGAAATGATGTTTTACGCTTTAGAATGGATTAAACCGCACCTTAGTAGATTCGCTAAGGTGCAGTTTTTATAGGCGCAATGTACTTTACTCTGAAACTTAGGTTTTCAGACGACCTTTTAAATTGATTGGTAAACATATAGTGGATTAAATTTAAATCAGGACAAGGCGATGAAGCCGCAGACAGTACAAATAGTACGGCAAGGCGAGGCAACGCCGTACTGGTTTAAATTTAATCCACTATAGTTTCAAGCAACTGCTTAAATCAATTTTCTTCCATGTCAATTTAGGATTTGAAACTTGAGTTTGAGGGAGAGCTTCTGATTCGACGAAAGATCTTATAGATGTCAACAACACGGATCTTAGAAACCAAAACGTCGTCTGAAACCTGTAATTGAGTTTTCAGACGACGTTTTATATTGAATCAGCTTAGAAAGAACGGACAATTTGTTAACAATAGCGTTTGGTCTTGAATCTGTTCTTTTGGGGAGATTCGTTTCAAATGGTCAGTTCTTTTATGCAGGTCTTTAGCCAATGATATTGGATGCGTTCAACCATACTGCTTGGTCGCTATCGAATTTTGCAAATACAGTATTACTGCTTGCACCTGCCGCACGATAAGCAAGAGTTTGCTGTGCTGAATCAAAAACGAGATAAGAGCGGTCGGCATCGTAATAAGAAGGGTTGCTGACGAACATTTCTGACCAGCTCAACTTCGCATTGTTGCCACTCAATAATGAACGCATAGTAGACAGGTCGAGTTTGTCCATATAAGGGTTGAAGTCTGTCAAACGATCTGTGCTGCCGTCACGGATATCTGATGCAGTAAAGGCGACGGTGTCTCTACCTGTACCTGTGACGATAGTGTCGCTACCCAAGCCACCTGCAATATAGTCATCACCGTCTCCACCATTGAGGTAGTCATATCCATTGCCGCCTGACAGTGTGTCGTCGCCGCTCATGCCGTATAGAGTGTCGTTGCCGTCTTCGCCACTCAAGCGATTATGTCCGCTGTTGCCGGTCAGGGTATTGTTGCCATAATTGCCAATACCGAAGATGTTGTTGCTGCCTGTCAAAGCCAGGTTTTCAACGTTGGTTGGGGCGGTGTAGGAAACGCTGCTGTAAATGGTATCGGTCCCTTCAAACCATCCTTCAGTAACGGAGTCGTTCACATTGTCTACATAGTAAATGTCATCCCCATATCCGCCGCTCATGCTGTCTGCACCGCTGCCACCGTCTAAAGTGTCGTTGCCGTATCCGCCATCGAGCAGGTCGTTTCCTTCGCCTCCTTGTAGCACGTCATCTCCGTTATCTCCGTAAAGATAGTCACGATCATCGCCGCCCATCAGCAGGTCGTTACCGTCCATGCCGTGTAGCGTGTCGTTTCCACGACCACCGCTTAAGTGGTTGTTGCCACTGTTGCCTATCAGGGTATTGTCGGAGTTGTTACCGAAACCGTAATTGTTGCCGTAGCCTGTCAAAGTCAGGTTTTCGACGTTGGTTGGAGCGGTGTAGGAAACGCTGCTGTAAATAGTATCAGTACCCTCGAACCACCGCTCGGTGACAGTATCATTTATATTGTCCACATGATAGATATCATTTCCATATCCTCCGCTCATGCTGTCTGCGCCGCTGCCACCGTCTAAAGTATCGTTGCCGTATCCACCATCAAGCAGGTCGTTTCCTTCGCCTCCTTGTAGCACGTCATTTCCACTACCTCCGTAAAGATAGTCGCGATCATCGCCGCCCATCAGCAGGTCGTTACCGTCCATGCCGTGTAGCGTGTCATTACCACGACCACCGCTTAAGCGGTTGTTGCCACTATTGCCTATCAGGGTGTTATTTGAGTTGTTGCCGAAACCGTAGTTGTTGCCGTAGCCGGTCAGTGTCAGGTTTTCGACGTGTGTCGGTAAGGTAAAGTTTGTATCGGCGTAAACGGTATCGTTGCCTTCATATTCATATTCAACGATGGTGTCACCTGCGTTTTTACTGTGGTAAACATCATTGCCTAAGCCGCCGTAGAATACGGTATGCCCGAGACTGCCATATAAAACATCATCGCGGTTCGTGCCTTTAATGACGACGGATTTATTGTTTGCTACGTTATAGTATAAAGGATGCAATGTATTGGCCATAATGGCTCTCCTTGTGAACAAGTTGCGGGGAAAAATAAATATATCTATTTGACATTAATAGATTTTTTGATTATATGTATGATGCGGATTGTATCGGGGAATAATATGATGGAAAAGATATAATAATTTACATTATTGTTTTATATATTAATTTAAAATATGAAATAATATTTAATAGTATTTTAATGTTGAGAGGGTGGAAAAACGAAAAGGTCGTCTGAAAACTGAATTTTCAGACGACCTTTTGTTGCTATCCGTAACGAATCATGCTTTATGCGTCGTTTCCCGGTAAAAGCAGATTCGTTTTAAATGGTCTGTTCTTTTTAGCAAATCTTTAGCCGATGATATTGGATGGGCCCAACCAGACAAAATCGAATTTGGCAAATATGGTGCTGCTGCTTGAACCTGCCTCACGATAAGCAAGAGTATGCTGCTCTGTATCGAAGATGAGATAAGGACGGTCTTTTTGGAGAATGACCTCAGGGTCTTTTTCAACGAACATCTTTGACCAGCTCAAATTGGCGTTGCTGCCAGTCAGCAGTGAACGCATACCAGATAGGTCGAGTTTGTCCGTATTAGGGTCAAATTCGACCACGCGATCTATACTGCCTTCACGAATATCTGATGCAGTAAAGGCAACGGTGTCGTTGCCTTCACCTGTGATGATGGTGTCGCTACCCGAGCCGCCTGCAATATAGTCATCACCGTCTCCACCGTTGAGATGGTCATTTCCATTTCCGCCTAACAGGGTGTCGTTGCCACCCATGCCGTACAGGGTATCATTGCCGTCTTCACCGCTCAGACGATTATCCCCTTTGTTGCCTGTCAAGATATTGTCATTATGGTTGCCAATACCGAAGATGTTGTTGCTACCTGTCAAAGTCAGGTTTTCAACATTTGCTGCGGCGGTGTAGGAAACGCTACTGTAAATGGTATCGGTACCTTCTCCCGATCGCTCGGTAACTGTGTCATTTACATTATCCACATGATAGACATCATTTCCATCCCCGCCGGTCATCTTGTCTACACCGTAGCCACCGTCTAAAGTATCATTTCCGTGTCCACCATCAAGTACGTCGTTGTTTTCACCACCTTCTAGGATGTCATCTCCGTTACCCCCGTAAAGACGGTCGTCACCTGCGCCACTCTGCAGAAGGTCGTCACCGTCCATGCCGTAGAGCGTGTCATATCCATCTAGATTATCGAGCAAGTGGTTGTTGCCGCTGTTGCCTGTCAGGATGTTGCTTTCTTCGTTGCCATAACCGTTGATGTTATCGTTTCCTATCAGCGTCAAGTTTTCGACGTTGCTATTAATAAAGTAGGAAACGCTGCTGTAAACAGTATCGGTACCTTCATCAAAATATTCGTCAACTTCATCGAGCCAATTATCAACATAGTAAATATCATCCCCCTGGTCACCACGCATGAAGTCTACTCCACTACCACCGTTTAAAGTGTCGTTGCCATCTCCACCCACAAGGCCGTCGCGACCATGTCCGCCCTCGAGCCAGTCGTCGCCATCTCCACCATAGAGCCGGTCATCGCCATCTCCACCATAGAGCCGGTCATCGCCATCTCCAGCATAGAGTGAGTCCTTGCCATCTCCACCATAGAGCGAGTCGTCGCCGTCACCGCCTAGCAACAGGTCGTTACCAGCCATACCTTCTAGCTTGTCATTGCCGCGACCGCCGCTCAAGCGGTTGTTGCCGCTGTTGCCTATTAGAATATTGTTGGAGTTGTTGCCAAATCCGAAGGTGTTGCCGTTGCCTGTCAGTGTCAGGTTTTCGACGTGTGTCGGTAAGGTAAAGGTTGTATCGGCGTAAACCGTATCATTGCCTTCATTTGCATATTCAACAATGGTGTCGCCCGCGTTCTTACTGTAATAAATATCGTCGCCCAAGCCGCCGTAGAATGTGGTATGTCCGAGACTGCCATGTAAAACGTCATTACGGGGCGTTCCTTTGAGGACGACGGGTTTATTATTTGCTGTGTTGCTGGGTAAAGAGTGCAATGTATTGGCCATGATGGCTCTCCTTGAGAACAAGTTGCTGGGAAAAAATAATACCTATCTATTTGACATTAATAGATTTTTTCTTGTGTGTCATGATGTTGATTGTATCGGGGAATAAAATGACGGGAAAGGTATAATAATTGATATTATTGTTTTGTTTGCTAATTTAAAATAAAAAATGATATTTGATAGTATTCTGATGTTGATGAGTGAAAAACGAAAAGGTCGTCTGAAAATCGGTTTTCAGACGACCTTTTGTTGTGAACTATGACGGTTCGTGCTTTATATAGTTTCCCTGCAAAAGCGTCGCAAGAATAGGCTGAGATTGTTTCTGTATGGATTGTCAAGAAGAGGAAGAATAATGCCGGATTCTCTAGAAAACAGTTAGGCTGATGCAAACTTGCGAATACGTTGAATTTTAGATATATAGTGGATTAACTTTAAATCAGGACAAGGCGACGAAGCCGCAGACAGTACAGATAGTACGGAACCGATTCACTTGGTGCTTCAGCACCTTAGAGAATCGTTCTCTTTGAGCCAAGGCGAGGCAACGCCGTACTGGTTTAAAGTGAATCCACTATAAAAAGTCAGACGACCTTGGGAGGGAATCCCAAAGGTCGTCTGAAAATCTAAATCCCGTTATAAACCGCAAGTTTTCGGCTTGTTCGCCAGAATATTGATGACTTTACGTTCAGGTTTGGACGGGGTGATTTTGATTTCGCCTTCATCTTCTTCGCTGCCGTCGGAGTATCGTTCGGGCATTTTTTCGCTGTCAAACGCCAAGTCGCCGCCGTGTTTCAAGGTTTGACCGCGTTCCAAACCGGCGAAGTCGAAAAGCTCGGGGTCGGCAAGATGGGAGGGAACGACGTTTTGCAGGGCGGAGAACATCGATTCAATGCGGCCGGGGAAGCGTTTGTCCCAATCGCGCAGCATATCGCCAATGACTTGGCGTTGCAGGTTAGGCTGCGAGCCGCAGAGGTTGCACGGGATAATCGGGAATTGCTTCAGTTCGGCGTATTTAATCAAATCTTTTTCTTTCACATATGCCAGCGGGCGGATGACGATGTGTTCGCCGTTGTCGCTCACCAGCTTGGGCGGCATGGCTTTGAGTTTGCCGCCGTAAAACATATTCAGGAACATGGTGGCGAGGATGTCGTCGCGGTGGTGTCCCAAGGCGATTTTGGTGCAGCCCAATTCTTTTGCTGTACGGTAGAGGATGCCGCGGCGCAGGCGGCTGCACAGCGAACAAGTCGTTTTGCCTTCGTCCAATACGCGTTTGACGGTGGAGTAGGTGTCTTCTTCGACGATTTTGTACGGTACGCCTATGCTTTCAAGATAGGTCGGCAGCACTTCTTCGGGGAAGCCCGGCTGTTTTTGGTCGAGATTGACGGCAACCAGTTCGAAATCAATCGGCGCGCTGGCTTGGAGCTGGCGCAGGATGTCTAACAGGGCGTAGCTGTCTTTGCCGCCGGAGAGGCAGACCATGATTTTGTCGCCCGGCTCGATCATGTTGAAATCGTTAATCGCGTCGCCGACGGCGTGGCGTAGGCGTTTGTTGAGTTTGTTGTTCTCTAATTCTTGCTTGGTTTTTTTGGACATAGCGGTTTGTGCTTTGAAATAAGGAAAAATTTAAGGGCGGTATTGTACCGCAAAAAGCGTTTGGAAACCGCATATTAGAAAAAGAATAGGGGGCGGATTTAGATTTGAAGCACAATATTTTTCTCAATAGAAAGATTTGTGTCTAGGATGGATTTCTTTGTTGTGTTGAGAATGGGATATCTGAATCGGAATCGGGTATGAATTGATAACAGATAGATGATTGCATATGTTTTGGAAATGATGGGAGTGATATTGTTTTGAAATTAGAGAAGCTGGTTTCTGTGGTATACAGAAACCGGCTTGTATGAAACGTCTGAACAGGTGTCTATAGATACCTAAAATTTAGGAATAACGCTTTTCAGACGACCTTTTATTCCCATCAGGGCAATTAACGGCTGCGTTCGATAAAACGGTAATAGGTTTCGCCGTCTTGGACGTAACCCAATTCCACACGAGCAATTTCAGAAATCGCTTCTTGACCGTTCGCCAAATCATCGACTTCCGCAGCAAGGAACTGGTTGCGCAAAGTGAGCGTCTGGTTTTTTTCCTCCTGCACGGAAAGTTGTTCCTGCAATTCTTCCGTATGCCCAATACTGCCTTTCCCAAACCAAAGGCTGTATTGGCAGTAAGCAAGCGCGATGGATAAAACAACAGTTACCCACTTCATACGTCAATACCTTTTCTTATTTGCCCAGTTGATAGAATGCGGCTTTGCCGGGGTAGTAGGCAGCTTCTGCCAATTCTTCCTCGATGCGCAGCAGTTGGTTGTATTTCGCCATGCGGTCGGAGCGGCTCAATGAACCGGTTTTGATCTGCATACAGTTGGTAGCGACTGCCAAGTCGGCAATTGTGCTGTCTTCAGTTTCGCCGGAACGGTGGCTCATTACACTGGCGTAACGGCTGCGTTTTGCCAAGTCAACTGCTTGCAAGGTTTCGCTCAAAGTACCGATTTGGTTGACTTTGACCAGCAATGCGTTTGCCACGCCTTTTTCGATGCCTTCGGCAAGGATTTTCGGATTGGTTACGAACAAGTCGTCGCCGACCAGTTGTACTTTACTGCCGAGTTTTTCGGTGAGGAGTTTCCAGCCTTCCCAGTCGTTTTCATCCATACCGTCTTCGATGGAGATAATCGGGAATTCGTTAACCAAGCCTTCAAGGTATTCGGCAAATTCAGCGCTGGTGTAAGAACGGCCTTCGGCTTCCAAGTGGTATTTGCCGTCTTTGTAAAACTCGCTGGATGCGCAGTCTAAGGCAAACAAGACATCATCGCCTGCTTTGTAACCAGCGGCTTCGGTTGCTTCAACCATCAGTTGCAGGGCTTCTTTGTGGCTGTTCAGGTTAGGTGCGAAACCGCCTTCATCGCCGACAGTAGTCGGGAAGCCTTTACCGTCGCACAGTTTTTTCAGCGCGTGGAAAATTTCGGCGCCGCAGCGCAGGGCTTCGCGGAAGGATTTTGCGCCGACAGGCATAATCATAAATTCTTGAATGTTCAAGCTGTTATTGGCATGCTCGCCGCCGTTGATAACGTTCATCATCGGAACAGGCAGAGCCATAGGACCGGCGCCGCCTAAGTAACGGTAAAGCGGCAGGCCTGAATCTTCGGCAGCAGCACGGGCAACAGCCATAGAAACCGCCAAAGTAGCGTTCGCCCCGAGATTGCCTTTGTTTTCAGTACCGTCCAGCTCAATCATGATTTTGTCGATGTAGGACTGTTCGTTGGCATCGATGCCGATCAGGGCTTGGGCAATTTGGTTGTTGACGTGTTCAACTGCTTTCAATACGCCTTTGCCCGAGTAGCGGGATTTGTCGCCGTCGCGAAGTTCCAAAGCCTCTTTTTGACCGGTAGACGCACCGCTCGGTACGGCGGCACGGCCCATTACGCCGGACTCCAGCAATACATCGCATTCTACGGTGGGGTTGCCGCGTGAATCCAAAATCTCGCGGGCAAAAATATCAACGATTGCGCTCATGAATATTCTCCAAATGAGGATGAAAAAAGAAAAGTAGCTTTGTTACATTTCAGACGACCTGTGAGTATCGCTGAAAGCACATCAACGGCGATTATACCGATGGTGGCACCAAAACTGCTATGAAACCGACTGTAAGTTTGTTTCACGTCAACATCGGTTTGCACAGGGAGCAATATATGCTCAAACAGCCCCGTATTCTAACAGTTTTTGAGATTTTAGGGCAGGGTAACTTGCTGTAAAGGCTTGGTTTGGAAGGTCGTCTGAAAAAACGAAATTTGTTTCAATTGTCAGGTTTCTAATTGATGGCATAATAGTTATTTAGGCTGGAATTTAATTGAGCGTTTTGATTTTCAAAAAAAAAAAATGAATTTTTTTATTTAAGATTTACATAGAAAGAGATGCTATGATGCCGATGAGTTAAGGTTGGAATAAGGGATAAAGAATAAAATAAAAAAATAATAAGCTGGAAAATAGGGATTTATATAAAATTTATATGGACATCAGTTATGTGGAAGCCAATAGAGATCTTGTTTGATGAGTCTGATGATGAAGGTTTATCTTATATCTATTTTGATTTGGGAGATTTTCATTACTTCACTTTAACCTTCAATCAAAACGAAGACGATAAAATCTATTTTGAGTTTAATGAGCAAACTTTTTCAATTGAGAGTAATGATGTTGCTTATAATTTAATTGATCACGTTTTATCTTTTGATTTTGGGGAAGATATTCAGGAATCTCTGAAAATTAAAAAACACATCGAAATTGATATAGACGAAAGCATTAATATGATGGCATTTAGGAAAACACTGGAAAATATTTTTATGGCTAAGGAAGTGTAGCTGATTTTCTATATTTTTAAGAAATAGTTGCAAGGTAAAATATGATGATTAAAGGCTTATAGATAAAACCAGTGCTTGTATAGTAGATTAACTTTAAACCAGTACGGCGTTACCTCGCCTTGTCCTGATTTAAATTTAATCCACTATATTGTGAATAAGAGGTCGTCTGAAAATATTTTCAGTAATCTTGCCGGTTTTGAATATGGACATGCCTTATGAATTTTTATAAAATTCGCGCATCATTTTCAACAAGGTTAATGTATGAAGAAAATATTCTTAGGTGCATTTATCGCATCAATGTATATGCCTATTGTACTGGCTGATACCTGCGAAAAACCAAAATTAACCGGTAGAGAAGGTTATAGCGTGGTTGAGTGCCTTAATGAAGAAGGCTTGTCTAGGGTTGTGAAGCCGGGTAACAAGAAGAATCCTTTTTTGAAAGGTTTTGTCAATCGGCAAGGGAAGGTTGTTGTTCCACTCAAATATTACGCTGCTCGCGATTTTTCTGAAGGATTGGCAGCAGTTTGTAAAATAGCAGGAAAATCGGATCAGGTTTTATGCGGTTATATCAATGCTAGTGGTAAAGAAGTTATTCCTTTAAAATTTCAAGACTTGCCTGGTGATTTTGAACAAGGTATTGCTCCTGTCAAACAAAAAGGCAAATGGGGCTTTATTGACAAAAATGGCAAAGTTGTCATTCCATTCCAATATGTTAAAGCCGATCCATTCAGTGAAGGACTGGCTGCTGTTGTCACTGCTGATACAAATAAATATGGCTATATCAATACAAAAGGTGAGATGGTTATTCCACCAAAATATGAAGAAGCTTTTTATTTTAATGAAGGTTTGGCTGCTGTTCAGATTCTTGATAAATGGGGCTATATTGATAAGGAAAATAAGTGGGTAATTCCTGCCCGATATTCAAGTGCTTCTAATTTTGAGGATGGTATGGCAATGGTTTCACAAAATGATAAATACGGTTATATTGATAAAAAGGGAAAGGTGGTTATCCCCTTTAAATATGAATTTATGGGTTCATTGAGTGAGGGTTTGATTGGTGCAAAATTAAACGGCAAAATCGGCTATTTAGATAAAACCGGCAAAGTGGTCATACCATTCAAATTTGGCACTTTTAATGATTTTCAAAATGGTGTGGCACTTGTTAATATGAAGAATATGTTTAAAGACGAAGATTATAGTGAGGATGAATTCTTTTATATTGATAAGCAAGGCAAGCCAGTTGAAGTGGAATAACGATTTGTAATTTTTTTGTAAGTAAGGTCGTCTGAAAAGTGAACTGCACCCCAAAAGTTGGACATCCCCTCCAACTCACAAGGTGCAGTTTTTT
>CAUSDA010000056.1:0-17795 GCA_963529965.1 uncultured Neisseria sp. | reverse complement strand
AGAAACGCGGGGAGAACGGCGAAGGCTTCGAACTCAGAACCGACGGCTGGGGCGCCGTACGGGCAGGTAAAGGCATACTCGTCAGCTCGGATGCTCAGGGAGGCGCAAAAGGCGAAGTTCTGGAGATGGGCAAAGCGATACGACGCATGCGAAAAGCATTGGTTGCTGCCAAATTACTAGATACTGCCGCCAAACGTGCGGGCAATACCGCAACAGAAAGCATTGCCCAAGCAAACCACATCAACAGCAACTTAAAGAAATTGAAAAAATCGGGAATAGTCATTTCCGCTCCCGACGGTCTGGCCGCCAGTACCAAACAAAGCATATTGAATACAGCGCAAGGACATATCCACTGGGTCAGCATGCAGGACAGCAATGTCAGTGCAGGCAAGAATTTTACTGCGCATGCACTGAAAAGCATCAACCTATTTGCACAAAATAAAGCCGTTAAAATCCATGCAGCCCAAGGCAAGATTGAAATACAGGCAAAAAATAACAAGATGCAAATTGATGCAAAAAAAGACCTTGAGCTGACCAGCAGTACTGCCAAAGTAATGATCGTCGGCAAGGACGAAGTGATGATTAGCGGTGGTGGAGGCAGCTACATTAAATTGAAAAACGGTGAAATCATTCTTGCATCGCCTAAAATCGTTCGCGTCAAAGCGCCAGCAATGCCGGTGGGCGGTTCTGATAGCTTTTTCTTTAATGGTTTTGCAAAAACTGATAAAACCTGTATCCCTTGCAAGATTGCCGAATTAATTGGTCGTCCTGTCAATCCTATTTCAGGCATAAAAGTTTTACCGGATGAAACTGATTTTGCTTTTGATGGATTGGTGCCGTTTGTATGGAGCCGCAGCTATTTTTCTGATTTGGAAGAAAGTTGGCTAGGTAGTGGCTGGCGCACCACATTGAGTGCCAAGCTAGAGCGCAAAGACGGTCGTTTTACCTATACCGATAATCAGGGACGTACATTTGACCTGCCAGAATTGGAGGAAGATGAAGGACAGGTTCTGTTTGAAGCAGAACAAATCATCTTCGAACGAATCGATAATGGCAGCTATCAAATCAGTAATCTGGACGGTAGCAGCAGACATAGATTTTCACCCCTACACTTGAATGACACCGATCGTAGTGGCAGCGGTAATGGCACTTACGCCCTGACACAGGTAAGCGACCGCCATGGCAACGGCTATCGCATTGTTTACAATGAAGATACCGGCTTGCCTCATACCGTTATTGACGAACTGGGACGTGAGATATGGTTTGAGTTTGACAATCTCAGCCCTTTAACGCAGATCCCCGTTTACCGCCTTACCAGTATGGGTAGCTATAACGATAATCTACCTGAAGGTCGGGAACTTCTTGTCCGTTACCGTTATGACGACAACGGCGATCTTGTCGCAGTAGAAGATGCCGAAGGTTTCGTTCACCGACGTTTCGGCTACCGTCGTCACATGATGATTCGTCACCAAACTACAGCCGGATTAAATACCTACTATCAATACGACCATTACATCCCCCAAGGCCGGGTATTGCGCAGCTATACCGACAACGGTGAAGAGTGGCGTTTTGCCTATGCCGACGGGCATACCCAAATCACTGACGCATTAGGGCGTAGTGAACACCTTTATTACGACCATCATGGCGAAGTCGTCAAAAAAGTCTTTGCAGATGGCAGTAGTGTCTTGACAGAACGCGATGCTTTGGGCCGACCCATTAAAATTACTGATGAAATGGGCCGTGAAACCCGCTACCGTTATAACGAATGCGGGCTACTGGCCTTTGTTGGCGGAGAAGGCGGACAAAACCAGCACATCCGTTATGACCAAGAACGCCGACCGGTAGAGATTACCCTCCCGCACAATCAAAAGACCCTGATTGAGTACAACGAACAAGGATTACCTGCGACCCAGAGCGATAGCAAAGGCAATACAACCCGTTACCGTTATAACGAAAATGGGCAAATTACCCAAATTACCGATGCCAAAAACAATACTTATACTTTCGAATATGACCAGCACCACCGCCTGAGCACTCAAACCGACTGTTCCGGCCAGCAAACCCGTTATACCTATAACGATGAGGGCAAACTCGAAAGTATTACCAATGCAGCCGGCCACACCACACGCTACCATTACCAAAACGGAGAACCATTGCGTACCGACTATCCGGATGGCAGTAGCAAACACTTCAGCTACGATCACGCTGGTCGACTGAGTGTTCTGACAGATGCCGAAGGCAACCGTACAACCTACGATTACGACAATGACAACAAACCAACTATCCGCTACAACGCGCTGGGTGATGCATTCCAATACCGTTACGATTCCGTAGGTCGTCTGAAAACCCTCGTCAACGAAAACGGCGACAGCTATACCTTCGAATATGATGAACGCGACCGTCTAATCCGCGAGACCGGCTTTGACGGCAAAATGACACGTTACACCTACAACCCTGCCGGCGAACTCATACGCAAAGAAGAATTCGCGTCTGGGAACATTGACGTGCGTACTCGCCCGCTACGGACGATTACCTACCACCGCGACCGTATCGGCCGCATCCGTCAGAAAGACAGTCATCTGGACGGCGGAGAAATCCTGAGCACCCACTACCGCTACGATAAACTTAACCGTCTGATCCAAGCACACAACGCCCATAGCGAGCTTCGCTTCGGCTATGACCACAACAGACTGGTTAAAGAACAGCTCATTCACTTGGATGAACCTCTTTCGTCCGGTATCAGCCGTTCACAATCCAAAGATGTCGCTGCACAGATTACCGAACACCGTTACGACGTACTGGGTAACCGCACCCAAACCATCCTGCCTACGGGTGAAATTTTAAACCGCCTGTATTACGGCAGCGGACACCTGCACCACGTCAACCTCGACGGTACCACCCTTGCCGACATCGAGCGTGATGCCCTGCATCGCCCGATCGAGCGGACTATCGGCAAGTTGAATACCCAATTTCAACTTGATCCATTAGGTCGTCTGAAACAACAAATCGCCCAACCGAACAGCCACAACAAAGCAGACCCTGCCGTCCTTATCGGTCGCCGTTACCAATACGACACTATCGGCAACCTCGTCCGTACCGATGACCAAACCAACGGCAGCAGGGATTACACCTATGACGCACTGGGCAGAATTAGCCAAAGCGCGGACGAGCACTATCGCTACGACCCCGCACACAACCTTACCAACGGAAGCAGAATCGGCGGCAACCGCCTTACCCAATACAAAGGCATCAGTTACCGCTACGACCCGTTGGGCAACCTGATCGAAAAACAGAAAAATGACGGCGAAATCCAACATTACCGCTACAATGCGGATAATCAACTGACCGAAGCCGAAATCCATCGCCCCGGACAAAACGCCGTCTTATATCGCTACCGCTACGATCCCATAGGCCGCCGCATAGCCAAAGTCCATCCAGACAGCAACGAAATCCAATACCTATGGGACGGCAGCCGCCTGTTACAGGAATACCGCAAAGACCGAACCTATACCTACGTTTACACCGAAGACCGAAACTATGAACCCCTTGCTCAAATCACCACCTACAATGGCTTAGATAAGGCAAGAGAAATCCTGTATTACCACAATGATCAAATCGGCATCCCGCGCGAGATGACCGATGAGGAAGGCAATATTGTTTGGAGCGGTGACTATAGCGGCTGGGGCAAACTGACCCAAGAAGGTCGTCTGAAACTGGATATACATCAACCCTTCCGCCTGCAGAATCAGCATTACGATGAAGAAACCGGGCTGCATTACAACTTCTTCCGCTACTATGATCCGGAGATTGGACGGTTTACGCAGCAGGATCCGATTAGATTAGCCGGTGGAGAAAGTTTGTATATTTATGCTTTCAATATATCGAGGTGGACTGATGTTTTAGGATGGGAGACTACACCAGATATAGCCAAACAGGTAATTACTGCATGTGATAAAAATAATGCTAAAGGTTGTTCGTCAAGCATTATCGGTATTGATCACAAAAATAAAGAAATAGGCTATGGGAATTATGGAAAGGCTCCAAAACCTGATTCTGGTCTAAATCCGATAAAGATATTCCGCAAGTGGACATTAGAAGAGCCTATCAATCGGTGCACAAAACAAATAAAGCCTAATACATTGGAAGTATGTACAGCATGTTGTATTGTTGAGTCACAGAAACAAAGAAATACTCTTTTGCCATCACTCTGTCAAGAAGAATGTTATAGACAACACAATGTGTTATAGTTATAGAATCATTGAGAATCTTCTTATGAAAAAAATATTATTACTTATTTTAATGTTTTCATTTTCTGTTGCTGCATATGCCGATAAGCAAAATCAACAGGATATTATGGATCAAGAAAATTTTGAAGTAACATTAAAACTCAATCATCTGAATAATATAGTTTTTTTGATTAAATCCAGAAATCAGGCAATTGACTCTAAACAATTGGATAATTTAAGCAGCATTGACAATCTAATCATCATGAACTTGGCATTTGTTGAAATTTATGATGACTATTTTAATCAACCCAGAAAGAATATGCAGTATAGTAAGTTAGATTTAAGAAAAATTCTTAGCTTTTCTAGTTGCTTACTAAAAGAATCTAATCAAAAGATGCCATTATCTAATAGGATTGGTATTGATCATTTAACACAAAAAGAACAAGAGAAACTAAATCAAGATTTTTGGGCGTATATAGATCTAAAATGTAAAGAAAAATAGCAATTTTAAAACCCAACCTTCACAAAGGTCGTCTGAAAACTTTTAGACGACCTAATTTATGTACTTACAGTCGCGCTAACATTGCT
Organism: uncultured Neisseria sp.; assembly: GCA_963529965.1. Classification (GTDB taxonomy): domain Bacteria; phylum Pseudomonadota; class Gammaproteobacteria; order Burkholderiales; family Neisseriaceae; genus Neisseria. The sequence goes on along the minus strand of CAUSDA010000056.1, from coordinate 12,981 downwards.
ATAAAAAAAATGGTTAGTTTGTTATCTAATTCAGATACTGAAATACAAAATTCTCATTTTCGTATAAGTGTAAAGGTTGGAATGACTTACTTCCCTATGGGTAGGGCTCCGTATTATAGGGGTTATAAGCCATACAGATGGTTTTTCATACTATTAGGATAGCTAGGAGTAAACTAAAGATATTCATGATCAAATTGAAAATATTAAATAAAATGAAGCAAAAAAATTACTTCTTACTGATTGCTCAAATTTTGCTAAATCTTCCTTCATTGATATTTTTGACCGTATGGCTCATAAAAATAACAATAGTGATGGATGCAGAATTGTTTTCATATTTACTTACATTCATTAAATTATCAAGCTATATTGCAAGTCTGTTTTCAGTAGCTACTCTGATAAATTTACTCTTTATAAGAAATATGAAAACCTTACCAATTTCGGTACCCATAAGTATATTTACATTATTATTCAGTGCATATACCTTAAGTTCATATGCCTGCAATTCTTTTTATGGATATTACATGTGTTTGGTTCGTGATTATATTTTTAAAATCATTCACTAAATAACAAGCATAATCCAAATAAGCAAGTGTAAGTTAGATTTAAACAAAGGTCGTCTGAAAACTTTCAGACGACCTAAAATACATTCTCTAGATACTTAAAAGCAAAGATGGCTAATTATCTAGATTTCAGCCTATAAAGAATCTTAACGCCACAAGAAAGAACAACAAATGAAAAACTTATTTTATTGGCTATTGGTACTTCTTTTTCCCTATTTGATTATATATTTGGCACTCGGAGACACCATTTATCTTTTTCTGAAAGCAGGGTATATCGGATTGCCATATTGCTTCCCCTATATTTTTAAAACAGGCATACTACAAGGGGTATTATTTCTCATATTTTTCTTAGGATTAATAGTCGTTTTATTTGCCAAAGGATTAAATTTGAGAAAGAAAATCTTAGGAAAAGTATTCGTTTCCACATCCCTATTTTTATGGTTTCTTTTAGGGTTTATATGCCTTGGAATTCATATGTGAATTTATTGAAATAACTGACTCAATTGAAAATTGGAAGGTATTTGCTCCGGGCTATGCCTAAGACTTTTAACTACGAAAACCTGAGTTTTATTACCAATCTAAATAATTCCAGCAAATACAATTCAACAGCAACTACATTCATTCAAAGACAGCTCAAAAAGCGGGCTGCTATTTGCTACTCTGGTAATAACGCCTGCAACAAATCGTTTCGATGTATTATTTAACTCATACGAGCTTAGAGGCTTTTCCTCATAGTAATAGGTCTGCTTTGAACTGAATTTCCTTAGTTATCCGTGACAGTCCTTTGATTAAAACCGCAATTAACCTTGAAAAGATGCACCCATGAAGAAATTTATTAAATTATCTTTAATATCTTTAGGCATAATATCTGCAATCATATTTATACCATTTCTGATATTAAGGTTCAGCTATGATCAACATCATGATGATTATTACAAAACTCCTGATGAGTTTTTAAATTCCAAGTCATTTTCATGGTATATTGATATTTTTCCTAAAAGCAGTAGCAATATATTCTTGAGGACTTTTGTTGAAACAAGTGAAATGATTGTGATTTTTGAAGCAAATACAGCGGATGAAATCCCCCTTTCCCAACTTTATCCTATAACCTCTAAAGGGATAGACTATTTAAAAGACTTCAATCTTCCAACTTCCCAAATACAACCTTTTTTGGATAATGGTAAATTATATTGTTATTTTTATTCAAACAACTCTCCTTATTTGGTCAGTAAATACTATTCAAACAATCCTGATCTAGTACATTATATGTTTACATCACTCCGATCCGAAGAAGCTTTAGAGCTTTGTCCTTCAAATACCGTTAAAGCACATTAGATCAATCCTGATTCAAATACCATCTCAGGTTTAGGATTCAAAAAACCATTATATTTTCTACATATACTGAAACATGGGCATCAATTCTATTATTAATATCTACTTGCCAAGTATTGCTTTATTCATTCTTTTTATTTTTCTTGTTATTGAGTGGAAAAACGACGTAGAACTGAGAAAAAGGATGAAAGATATGAATTTCTTTGAAAGAAATTATATTTTCCCTAATTATTTTTATATATATACTGCAATATGGACAATAACTCTATTGATGCTACTTATTCATGAACCATTTTTTTATTTTATGTTTTTATTTTGTTTATTATTCTCTGGAGGATTTATTCATACCGAAAGAAAAACAAGTCAATTGAGAAGTTTTATGTATGGAATGTATTACGGAACTCTATTTGTTCTCATAATCTGGTTGATTAATTTAAAACTGAATATAATTTCTTTACCTGATTAACAGGCAAGTGGAAGTTTTGCTGGAAATCCGACATTTTTAGGTAATTTGATGGCCTTACTCCAAACTGCTTGTTTTTTTTATGAGAATATACTTGAATAAACATCGTAACGCTTTATGTAAAGCACCCCGTCCTGATGGTGAAAAGCTGGGACAGGCATTACGGACAAAGTTTCATGCGGAGAAATCTTGTATGCCTCAACCTCAGGTTATTTCAAATAATTCCCCTTTGAAAGGGAAATATTATGTTTCTTAATAGCAAATAATATTGTTTGGGAATTTATCCTTCAATAGATTATTGAGATCTGAATTTCCGTTAAAAAGGTCGTCTGAAAACCGTTTAAATCCAGTTAAACCGGTTTTCAGACGACCTTTTGTGTTGGAAATCGTGCTTACTTCAACGCTGCCAGACAATCCTTCACTAATGCCGGGCCTTTATAAATCATGCCGCTGTACACTTGGACGGCGGTTGCGCCGAGGCGGATTTTTTCTGTGGCGTCCTTGCCGTTCATAATACCGCCGACGCCGATAATCGGCAGCTTGCCGTCTATGTGTTCCGCCAATATTTTCAGCACTTGGTTGCTTTTTTCGCGCACGGGCAGGCCGCTTAGACCGCCCTGCTCGCCTGCGAGCGGATGGCTGCCGAGGCTTGATTTGTCGATGGTGGTATTGGTGGCGATGATGCCGTCCATTTCGACGGATTTGACGACGTGAGCGATGTCTTCAATTTGTGCTTCATCTAAATCGGGAGCGATTTTGACGGCGAGCGGGACGTATTTTCCGTGCGCGGCGGCAAGCTGCGCCTGTTTGTTTTTCAGGGCTTCGAGTAGCGCGCTCAGTTCGTCGCCGCCTTGCAGTGCGCGGAGGTTTTTGGTGTTGGGTGAGGAAATATTGACGGTAATGTAACTTGCGTGTGCGTAGGCTTTTTCGAGGCAGATTAAATAGTCGTCGGCGGCGTTTTCGATGGGGGTGCCGGCGTTTTTGCCGATATTGATGCCCAACACGCCTTGATAACGGCTTTTTTCGATGTTTTGAATCATGGCGTCGATGCCGTGGTTGTTGAAGCCCATTCGGTTGATGATGCCTTGGTGTTCGGGAACGCGGAAGAGGCGCGGCTGCGGGTTGCCGGGCTGCGGCTTGGGCGTTACCGTGCCGATTTCGAGGAAGCCGAAGCCGAGCGCGCCCAATGCGTCTATGTATTCGCCGTTTTTGTCGAGTCCGGCAGCAAGACCGACGGGGTTGGGCAGGTTGATGCCCATGAGTTTGACGGGCTTGGTGCGGTTGTCGGAAATCGGAAGCAGGCCGAGTTTGTATACTTTGTTGAGCGCGTCGAGGGTGAAATGGTGGGCTTTTTCGGCATCGAGTTTGAACAGCAGGCTGCGGGCTAGGGAATACATGGGTTTCTTTCGGATGATTGGCGAACTGCCGTATTTTACCCGAAACTGTTACTTGCCTGCGAAAAGGTCGTCTGAAACCTGATTTCCAGTTTCAGACGACCTTTTCTGTTTTATCCTTGCAAGTGTTTTGTTCAACTCAAGAGCATTTCCTGCATCAGCTTCATGCCCCATTGCCAGCCGCCGAGTGCACTGTTGAGCGTGCCGGAATGTGGCGACAGGAGGAGGCGGGCGTTCCACAGGTTTGCCCGTTCTTCCGCCCAGTTGCGCAGCGTGCCGTTTTGTTCGGCGATGACAAGCGCGGTGCGGCAGGGGCAACGGACGCGCCGGAGGGTGTGTATTTCATCGTCGGGGAATGCTTCGGGGCGCGGCGAGACGAGGATGATGTTGACGATTTTTTTCTGCGTCAGGATGTCGGTTTGGTAGAGCCATGCCAAAAAGGCGGATACGCCTGCGCCGTGTGCGACGACGGCGATGTGTTCGCCGCTGATGCCTTCAAACGCTGTTTGAATATTTGCCTGCCATTGGGCGATGCTTTGATTGGCGGAAGCGGCAGCGGTTTGGACGACGGGATAGCTGACCGCCCAGCGGTCTATCCACATTTCTGCTTCGTCCGCGTCGCGTATCAAGAAAAGCGTCAGGTCTTCGAGTTCGAAAGTTCGCATTTCAGACGACCTATTTGAGCAAATCGTTGAGCGTAAAGGTAATCAAGAGCACGGCGGGGACACTTAAAACGGCGCAGGTGGCGAGGCAGATCAGGATGTTGGCAATCAACCGCCAGCCTTTCCAACCGAAACATTTGGCGGCAATCAGAAGACAGGGCAGCGAGAACAGCAGCCACACCAACGCCCAAAGCGGATTGGCGCGGGTCATTTCAACCCAGCCGGACATCCGCGCCAGCATGAATATCGTCCACACCAGCATAGGCAGTACAAACGCGGCGACCACCCATGCCGCACCTATGCCGGTTTTACCGTTCACATTCCAATCGTATTTGCCGAAAACTTTATTGGGCAGCATAGTCGTACTCCACGACCAAAGGTGCATGGTCGGAAAATTTCTCGTCTTTATAAACATGCGCGGACACCGCTTTGGCGGCGAGTTCGGGCGTAACCATCTGATAGTCGATGCGCCACCCGACATCTTTCGCATACGCCTGTCCGCGGTTGCTCCACCAAGTGTAGCCCGGATTGTCAGGATAGAGCGTGCGCCACATATCCGTCCAGCCGAGCGTATGGATGACTTTGCCTATCCATTCGCGCTCTTCCGGCAGGAAGCCTGAATTTTTCTGATTGCCTTTCCAGTTTTTCAGGTCGATGTTTTGGTGGGCGATGTTCCAGTCTCCGCAGACGACAATGTCGCGCCCTTCCGCTTTCATGGCTTCAAGCATGGGATAGAACGCGTCTAAAAAACGGTATTTCAATTCCTGCCGCTCCGGCGCGCTGGTGCCGCTGGGCAGATAAAGCGAAATCACCGACAGCTTGCCGAAATCGCAGCGCACAAACCGCCCTTCCCTGTCAAATTCTTCAATGCCCATACCGATTTGCACATTGTCAGGTGCGCGTTTGCTGTACACCGCCACGCCGCTGTAACCGCGTTTTTCGGCGCAATGCCAATGGCCGTGCATCCCGTGCGGATTCTTCATTTCGTCGGATAAATCGGCTTCCTGCGCTTTGAGTTCCTGCACGCAGACGATGTCCGCGCCCGATGTGGCAATGTATTCGTAAAATCCTTTTTTGTAGGCGGATCGGATGCCGTTGACGTTGGCGGAGATGATTTTCAGCATAATTTTGTGCTTTGGAATATTGGTTTAAGGAGAAAAAACGGATTGTAACCGATATAGAGGAGTCGCTACAAAACCGCTCTTTCTTTTCGCTGCAACTGTTTGTGAACGCTTCAACATTGCCTTTGCGAGTCAACCATAAAAATAGGTCGTCTGAAAACGGATAACCAAACCGTTTTCAGACGACCTTTCCCCTTGGGGTGGTTCGACGATTCAAAATTTTGCGCTTTTTTCGTTTTTAAATACTTTCTGCTTGAGTAACAAGGCCCGTAAGATGACCAACTTTACCGTGCCGTTGCTACACATTTGATATTTATGCCGAAAGTCGTGAAATTTTGAGTGTCTGCACCCCTTGTAAAAAAGTAAATGCAACTTTCACTTTTTATTGTTTTTGACCGGCAAACGTCCCTACGATTTTACCGACCTGATAAACACCGGCTGTCTCTGCGGCTGCGGAACCGAAGAAACCGCCGTGTATTTCTGCCGTCGGGGTGACGGAAGAAAATCTGTTGCCGTTGATATCCGCATCAACGGTGAGCGTTTTGTTGAAATAGCCGAGGCTGCCGCTGACTTTTTTACTTTCGAAATCGGCAGTCAGACGGCCTGTACCGTATGCCTGCGCCAGAGTACCGCGCACGCTGACGGTCGATACGTCGTAAACCGCCTGTCCGATTTTCGGCATTTCTGCTTCACGGGTAAAATTACCGTTGAAGAAAGCGTAATTGTTTTGCGATTCGGTCTTCACGATGCCGGCAACCGCATCGGGTGTGCTGTGGTGCAGGACGTAATTGCCGCCAAAATTGGCAAGGCGTTTATTCTCCGAACCGCCTACGCTGTCCCGCCAGCCGTTTTTAAAACTCTCGCCTTGTACGGCTGCAAGATCGACCTCTACGCCTTCGATGGTAATCTTGTTCCAATCGGCATGATTGAATGCCACTGCAGAATCAGAAGCATTGGTTCCGCTGAAAAATTGTTTGCCGGATTCCGGTTTTTCCGACTTCGCAACTACCGGCAATGCGGAAGCTGCGTCTGCCGAGGGCAGGGCTTGGGCAGATTTTGGAGCCTGTGTCGGTGTGGATTGCGTACTGGGGGAAGAGCTGCCGCCACCGCAGGCAGATAAGGCTGCAACACACATCAAAGCAAGATATTTTTTCATAATTTTGTTCTTAAAATTGTTATCTGACGAAGACAGGAACGCATTCTAAGCACAAACAATATGACTTTGTAATAAATATGCCAAACGAGCATTTTTTGCGACCAACGGCAATAATAAAGGCCGTCATAAAGTACACATTTACTTTTCAGACGACCTTCTAACAACCTTTTTATCAGCGTTTAGCTACATTGTTGGCGCAAAGCTTTGTCACGCTCCATCTGCACATTAATCTTATTCACCAAGTCCTTATCCAACAATTGGCTCTCATAATGTTCCTGCACCGCATCCAAAGTTTGGATACAGGCGGCTTTGTTGTTTGCCTGACGGTAAGCATCGGCGGCATCGTTGGCGGCAGTCACTGTTTCAATCGGATTGAGGAAATCGCCGCACTGTTTCAGATAATTTTGTTTGATGTCCGCAGCCTGTTCGAATTTTCCTGAACGTAAGGTCGTCTGAAAACGGTTTTCCATCTTTTTGACACCTTGTTGTGAACAAACCTGCGGCAGTTTGTAATACTCCGACGGGAAAGATACGCCCGCGCCGCAATAATTTTCGCAGCCCTCGGCATCCACTTTCACCTCATCCCCCTTGAATTGGAACGATATTTGGCAGCCTTCCCCATCTTTCCAAACCTTATTCTTATCCATTTTGCCTTGCGCGCCGCATATATGCCCGCGTTCGTTGGCAGATTCAATATTGAAATGATTGCCGTTGATTTTCAGCCAGTCGTGGGCAATGGGCTGTTTCGTTCTGTACTCCGCGGCAAATGCCACGCTGCCCATACTCATTGCCAAAACCAAACATAAAATCTTTTTCATAGATATTCCTTTTCATTAAACAATACAGCCTGCCTGCAAAAGAGGTCTAAATAGTACCCATACCTATTAGGCAAAGCCAGTTTGCTATAATACTACCATTTTTATTCTCACCGACATCCGCCCGTACCATGCCCCATCCCGACTTCTCCCAAACCCTCTCCAAAGACCGCCACTTCCTGCGTTCCGCCTTCAAAAATCCCAACAAATACGGCGGCTTGTCCAAAGTCGAAGAAAAATACCGAAAATCGCACGACCTCTATCTGCAACGCCTGTCCAAACTGCCCAAACCCGAGTTCGACAATACCCTACCCGTTCACGAGAAGCTCGAAGAAATCAAAAAAGCCATTGCCGAAAATCAGGTAACGATTATTTGCGGCGAAACCGGTTCGGGCAAAACCACGCAGTTGCCCAAGATTTGTTTGGAACTCGGACGCGGAGCGGCGGGGCTGATCGGGCATACCCAGCCGCGCCGTTTGGCCGCGCGCTCGGTGGCAGAGCGGATTGCCGAAGAGCTGAAATCGGAAATCGGCAGCGCGGTGGGCTATAAGGTGCGCTTTACCGACCACACCTCGCGCGATGCCTGCGTCAAGCTGATGACCGACGGCATCCTGCTGGCGGAAACGCAGACCGACCGTTATCTCGCCGCCTACGACACCATCATCATCGACGAAGCGCACGAGCGCAGCCTGAACATCGACTTCCTCTTGGGCTACCTGAAACAGCTCCTGCCGCGCCGCCCCGATTTGAAAGTCATCATCACCTCGGCAACCATAGACGCAGAACGCTTTTCCCAACACTTCAACGGCGCGCCCGTGCTGGAAGTAAGCGGGCGAACCTACCCCGTCGAAATCCTCTACCGCCCGCTGACCAGCAAAGACGAAGACGACGCGGAAGTAGAGCTGACCGACGCGATTGTCGATGCGGCGGACGAATTGGCGCGACACGGCGAAGGCGATATTTTGGTGTTCCTACCGGGCGAGCGCGAAATCCGCGAAGCCGCCGAAGCCCTGCGCAAATCCACGCTGCGTCGCAACGACGAAATCCTGCCCCTGTTCGCACGCCTGTCGCACGCCGAGCAGCACAAAATCTTCCACCCCTCCGGCACGAAACGCCGCATCGTGCTGGCGACCAACGTCGCCGAAACCTCGCTCACCGTGCCGGGCATCAAATACGTCATCGACACCGGCCTCGCGCGCGTCAAACGCTATTCCGCGCGGGCAAAAGTGGAGCAGCTTCATGTCGAAAAAATCTCCCAAGCCGCCGCCCGCCAACGCTCCGGCCGCTGCGGACGCGTCTCCGCAGGCGTGTGTATCCGCTTATTTTCAGAAGAAGATTTCAATAGCCGCCCCGAATTCACCGACCCCGAAATCGTCCGCAGCAACCTGGCCGCCGTCATCTTGCGCATGGCTGCGTTGAAACTCGGCGACGTGGCGGCATTCCCATTTTTAGAAATGCCCGATTCGCGGTATATCAATGATGGATTTCAGGTGTTGTTGGAATTGGGGGCGGTGGAGGCCGTCTGAAAAACGTAGGTCGGGCATAAATGCCCGACGAAGATGGATGAGCTATAAAAAATATTGGACATAAATGTCCAACCTATCTGTTAGAAAATTAACAAAAATATATGGAGTATGAACATGAGTGATTATGACTTTTTATGGGAAATGCGAGACCGTGGTTATAGTAATGAAGAAATTATGGAAGCCGCAGCTTGTGGATATGCACCTTACGAGGCTATTTATTTAGATGATGATAGAAATACCCAAATTATTGATAATTTATTTGATGATATTAAAGATTGGGATACGGATGTTCAAGTCAGTTATGAAACAATTACAGACGAAGAAACTGCTTATTTTAAAGAACAAATATTTAATAGTTTAATTGAAAATGCAAAAGAATATTATTCACTTACAGGAAGATATTTACAAATTTGGGGAGAACTAGGCGAACTTTATGCTGAATTAGAATACGGATTAAAAAGGCATAAGGACGTTAACCACGAAGGTTCTGATGGTTTCATTAACGGAAAACTGGTTGAAGTGAAAACCATATCTCCTTTAAAACAACATAACCAAGTAGTCGTGAAGAAAAAAGGAAGTTTTGAACAACTATTGATTGTGCGAATCAGCAAAAATTTTGAATTTAAAGCCAAATTAATTTCAAGAGATAAACTGAATGGGACGACTGGAAAATTCTTAAAAGGAAAAATTAAATAAAGAGTGGATTGGGCATTCATGCCCGACAAAAAAGCACCCTGCAATAAGGAAATGTCGAGCATAAATGCCCGACCTACAAAACTATGCAAAACACTAAAAATCAAGCACGCGGCTCAGGCATTCATGCCCGACACAATTCGACAAACGACAAAACCGTTTCAGACGACCTTCAAAACGTTTCGGGCAATATCGTCGCCCCTCCCCGCTACCGCCTGACCAAACTCGGCGAACAAATGGCGCGTCTGCCCATCGACCCGAAAATCGCACGCATTTTGCTGGCGGCGAAGAAACACGACTGCATGGCGGAAATATTGGTGATCGCGTCCGCGCTGTCGATTCAAGACCCGCGCGAGCGGCCGTTGGAAGCGCGCGATGCCGCCGCCAAGGCGCACGAGCGTTTTACCGACAAGCAGTCCGATTTCCTTGCCTATCTGAATATTTGGGACAGCTTCCAGCGCGAGCGCGACAAGGGTTTGTCCAACAAGCAGCTGGTGCAGTGGTGCCGCCAATATTTCCTGTCGCACCTGCGGATGCGCGAATGGCGCGAGCTGCATCACCAGCTTGCCCAAACCGCGATTGAAATGGGCTTGACCACCAAGGAAGCAGCTTTCAGACGACCTCCCGAAGTCAGGCAGCTCACGTCGTCTGAAAACCAAGGCGACCAAGACCTATCCGCCAAACTCAAACAAAAACAACTGGATAAGAAACAACACCGCGCCCAAATCCGTGCCGCCAAAGAAGCGGGCTACGAACAAATCCACCGCGCCCTGCTCACCGGCCTCATCGCCAATGTCGGCATGAAATCGCCCGACGGCAACGACTACACCGGCGCGCGCGGCAGCCGCTTCCACCTTTTCCCCGCCTCCACCCTGTTCAAAGCCAAACCCAAATGGGTGATGGCAGCAGAACTCGTTGAAACAACAAAACTTTATGCTCGCGACGTGGCCGCCATCCAGCCCGAATGGATCGAGCAGGAAGCGCCGCACCTCGTCCGCTACCACTATTTCGAGCCGCACTGGGAACAAAAACGCGGCGAAGTCATCGCCAGCGAACGGGTAACGCTCTACGGCCTGACCGTCTTGCCGCGCCGCCCCGTGTCCTACGGCAGAATCGCCCCCGAAGAAGCCCGCGAAATCTTTATCCGCAGCGCGCTGGTGGCGCAGGAATGCGATTTGAAAGCGGACTTTTTCGCACATAACAAAAAGCTGATTAAGGAAATCACCGAACTCGAACACAAATCGCGCAAGCAAGACGTGCTGGTCGATGATGAAGCCCTGTTTGCGTTTTATCACGAACGGCTGCCCGATTTTTATACGGCGGACGCGGTTTCAGACGACCTGCATCCTGCAAATCCCCAGCAACCCACCCCCTCCCCCGTGGGGGAGGGCCGGGGAGAGGGCAAAACAGTTGCCGCGCAAACCAACTTTTCCGCAGCCGCAGCAAACCCTCTCCCGCAGGAGAGGGAACAGGGTGCCTCAGCTTCAACGGTTGCAGGCAGTCTGAAAACAATGTCTTGCGAAGCAAGGCTGAATTTCTGCGAAGCTAAAACTAAAACCGAAAGCAGCCTGCACTCCAAAAAGCTACCTGAAAACTACACCCCGCCATTTTCAGACGACCCGCATCCTACAAACCCTCAGCAAACTACCCCCTCCCCCGTGGGGGAGGGCTGGGGAGAGGGCAAAACAGTTGCCACACAAACCAACTTTTCCGCAACCGCAGCAAACCCTCTCCCTAACCCTCTCCCACAGGAGAGGGAACAGGGTGCCTCAGCTTCAACGGTTGCAGGCAGTCTGAAAACAATGTCTTGCGAAGCAAGGCTGAATTTCTGCGAAGCTAAAACTAAAACCGAAAGCAGCCTGCACTCCAAAAAGCTACCTGAAAACTACACCCCGCCATTTTCAGACGACCCGCATCCTACAAACCCTCAGCAAACTACCCCCTCCCCCGTGGGGGAGGGTCGGGGAGAGGGCAAAACAGTTGCCGCCCAAACCAACTTTTCCGCAGCCACAGCAAGCCCTCTCCCACAGGAGAGGGAACAGAGTGCCGCAACCTCAACACTTTCAGACGACCCCAAACCCAAAAAGCAGCCTGCACCTCAAAAAGGCCGTCTGAAACCCCTCCCCCTCGCCGACATCCGCACCTTCCAAGCCTGGCTCAAAACCGCCGAGCGCGACAACCCGCGCCTGCTGTTCCTCAGCCGCGACGACCTCATGCAGCACGCCGCCGCGCACATTACCGAAGAACAATTCCCCAAACACTGGCAAACCGCAGACGGCAAATTCAAACTCAGCTACCGCTTCGAGCCGCACCACCCGCTCGACGGCGTTACCCTTACCCTGCCGCTTACCGTGCTCAACCGCATCAGCCCCTCCGCCCTCGAATGGCTCGTGCCCGGCATGATACGCGAGAAAATCCAGCTACAAATCAAAGCGCTGCCCAAACAAATCCGCCGCATCTGCGTGCCCGTGCCCGAATTCATCACCCAATTTTTAAGCCAAAACCCCGACCGCAACGCCCCCATCCTGCCCCAACTCGCCCAAGCCATCGCCAAAACCGCAGGCGACATCCGCATACTCGAGCAAATCAACCAAGACGAATGGGCCGCGTTCAGACTGCCCGAACACTGCTATTTCAACCTCCGCATCATCGACGACGGCGGACAAGAATTAGCCATGGGGCGCGATTTAATCCAAATCCAACAACAACTTGGCAAAGCCGCCGCCACCACCTTCCGCGACAACACCCAAGAATTCGAGCGCGACAACGTTACCGCATGGGACATCGGCACCCTGCCCGAATCCATCAAATTCGCCCGCGGCAAACAACAGCTCACCGGCTACCTCGGCCTGCAAAAAGAAAAAGACGGCCGCATCGCCCTGCGCCTGTTCGACACATCTGCCGCCGCCGAACAAGCCCACAGATTAGGCGTCATCGAACTCATGAAACTACAACTAAAAGAACAAGTTAAAGACCTGAACAAAGGCATCCAAGGCTTCACCCAAGCCGCCATGCTGCTCAAACACATCAACGCCGACACCCTGCGCGACGACCTCACCCAAGCCGTCTGCGACCGCGCCTTTATCGGCGAAGACGAGCTGCCGCGCAACGAAAAAGCCTTTAAAGAACAAATCAAACGCGCCCGCAGCCGCCTGCCCGCCGTCAAAGAAGCCCTCAGCCGCTACTTGCAGGAAACCGCCGTCGCCTACGCCGAACTGAACGGCAAACTCGGCAAACACCCGCTCACCCACCTCCTGCG
>CAUSDA010000055.1:0-18101 GCA_963529965.1 uncultured Neisseria sp. | reverse complement strand
CCTAAATGTCTTGGTGGGAATTTAGGGGATTTTGGGGAATTTTGCAAAGGTCTCAAATAGTACGGCAAGGCGAGGCAACGCCGTACTGGTTTAAAGTTAATCCACTATAAAAGTTGATTCAACATCACAATCAAATAAAACGAAACAAACCATGAACATAGAAAAAATGAAACGCGCTTGGTATCCGTTGATACCGAGCAAGCAGCTGAAAGACAAACCCGTTCATCGCGAATTGTTGGGACAGCAGTTGGTATTGGTACGGCTGAACGGACACGCAGCCTGTATGGATGATTGCTGTCCGCATCGGCATGTGCCGCTGAGTGCGGGCAAAATCGTTTCGGGCAAACTCCAATGTTGTTATCACGGCTGGGAGTTTGACGCGCAAGGCAAAGTTTTGACTGTTGTCGGCGGGATGTGTGCTTGTGAAGAAGCTGAGAGTGTTCCTACGTTTCCATGCCGAGAGTACGACGATTGGGTGTGGGTTTGCCTGATTTCCGATATTCCTTTTGAACCGTATGCCGATTTTGAAGCGCCGGAAGGTTTTGAAACCGCCAACGCCGTCCGATATATGGAAGGCGATTTTATCCACGCCATCGAAAACTTCCTCGATCCGACCCATACGCGCTATATCCATGCCAAACTGCTGCGCAACAACGGCAAACAAAGCATGCAGATCAGCCAGAGCCACCATGAACGCGGTTTCGTGACGCATTATCGTCTCAATCAACAGCAAAACGGATTGATTAATAAGTTGTTCGACAAAGGCATTACCGTTAACGATGCGGCATTTACCTTCCCGGGTTTGGTGCGTATCGATTACTTCACGCCGAACAGTCATGAATATCGGATTTCCGCCTTTTTTATCCCTCAAAACAAGGGCAGTATGGGCTTAAATGTCCGAGTCCATTTCCCTAAAAGCCGCTTTCCTTTGCCCATCAAATTCCATCTGTTCCGCCCGTTTCTGGAACGGCTGATGGTTCAGGATTCCGCCATTATCAAAAGCCAATACCATCATCACAAAGAGCATTATGCGAATAGGCCTTATTGCAGTACCACCAATGATTTGGTGATTGATCATTTGCTGCATCTCTTCTTGGAAAACATGCCGGAGGGCATAGACAAAACGGGAGAAATGAGTTTATAGAGAATGCGAAACCGGAGGAGGAGGGTGGTAGCCTGAGGATCGTCTGAAAACAGTGTATAGTGGATTAACTTTAAACCAGTACGGCGTTTCCTCGCCTTGTCGTACTATCTGTACTGTCTGCGGCTTCGTCGCCTTGTCCTGATTTAAATTTAATCCACTATAAAACGGGTTTCAGACGACCCCTTCTATAAAAACTGTCAACAATTTTCATTAATATATTTCAAATGCCCGAATATTTATTTTATAAAAATCAATACTCAATCTTTTCGGTATTCGGATAATGTTAAAAGATGAAAGATTTTGTCTTGATTGAACAGGCGGTTTGCGTTATCGTTTGCATTCTTTCATTCATAAACTCTGTGTTTCATTCCAATTGATTGGACAGTCTGACTGTCGCCGTGTTCCTTCAATGCGCGTACCCTAAACCGCTGCTTGGAGGGCTTGCATTACAGGTGCTGTGGCGAGGCGGGTTGCCCCTATTGGTTTGAAGCCGTATAAAAGAGGTCATTATGCAATTATCAGGTGCACAAATCATAGTGCAAAGTCTCAAAGCCGAAGGTGTAGAGTATGTTTTCGGCTATCCGGGCGGCGCAGTCATCGAAATCTACGACGCTATTTTCCAACTCAATAAATTCAAGCACATCCTGACCCGCCACGAGCAGGCGGCGGTACACGCGGCAGATGCGTATGCGCGCGTCAGCGGCAAAGTCGGCGTCGCGCTGGTTACTTCCGGTCCGGGCGTGACCAATGCGCTGACAGGCATTGCCACCGCATACAGCGATTCGATTCCGATGGTGGTCATCAGCGGACAGGTCGGCAATTCGCTCATCGGTACGGATGCGTTTCAAGAGGTGGATACGGTCGGCATTACCCGTCCGTGCGTCAAACACAATTTCTTGGTAACCAACGTCAACGAGCTTGCCGAGACCATTAAAAAGGCATTCCAAATCGCCGCCAGCGGCCGTCCCGGCCCGGTCGTGGTCGATATTCCCAAAGATGTAACGCAGGCGATGGCGAAATTCAGCTATCCGCAGGAAGACATCTTTATCCGCTCTTACCAACCTGTCGTGCAAGGCCATATCGGGCAGATTAAAAAAGCCATCCAAATGTTGGCTTCCGCCAAACGTCCGGTCGTTTATTTCGGCGGCGGCGTGGTATTGGGCAATGCTTCGGAAGAGCTGACGAAGTTTGTCCGCATGACGGGCGCACCGTGTACCGGCACGCTGATGGGGCTGGGTGCGTACCCTTCAAGCGACCGCCAATTCTTGGGCATGCTGGGTATGCACGGCACTTACGAAGCCAACCTCGCCATGCAAAACGCAGATGTCGTGTTGGCAGTGGGCGCGCGTTTTGACGACCGTGTCGTCTCCGTTCCGTCCAAATTCTTTGAAAAAGCCAAAAAAGTCATTCACATTGATGTTGACCCGTCCAGCATCGCCAAACGCGTCAAAGTCGATATTCCGATTGTCGGCGACGTGAAAAACGTCTTGTCCGAAATGATTGCCTTGTGGGGCAAACAGGATGCGCCTGCTGCCGACTCTTTGGACAAATGGTGGAAAAACATCGAAGAATGGCGTTCGCGCAACTGCCTGTGGTTTGACAACGACAGCGAAATCATCAAACCGCAATATGTCGTGCAGAAACTTGCCGAAGTTACCGGCAATTCCGCCATCATCACTTCGGACGTGGGACAGCACCAAATGTTCGCGGCGCAATATTATCCGTTCGAACGCCCGCGCCAATGGCTCAATTCCGGCGGCTTGGGTACGATGGGCGTAGGCCTGCCGTATGCGTTGGGCGCGAAACTCGCCGCTCCCGACCAAGACGTATTCTGTATTACGGGCGAAGGTTCGATTCAGATGAACATCCAGGAATTGTCCACCTGCTTCCAATACCATGTCCCGATTAACGTCGTTACCCTCAACAACGGCTACCTCGGCATGGTTCGCCAATGGCAGGAGCTGTATTACGGCAACCGCGAATCGGAAACCTATTTCGATTCCCTGCCCGATTTCGTCAAACTGGCAGAAGCATACGGGCACATCGGCATCCGCGTGGACAAAAAATCCGATGTTGAAGGCGCGCTTTTGGAAGCGGTCAAACAAAAAGACCGTCTGGTATTTATCGACTTCTTGACCGATAAGAAACAAAACGTGCTGCCCA
The DNA here is from genome assembly GCA_963529965.1 of uncultured Neisseria sp. GTDB lineage: Bacteria > Pseudomonadota > Gammaproteobacteria > Burkholderiales > Neisseriaceae > Neisseria. The sequence goes on along the minus strand of CAUSDA010000055.1, from coordinate 14,794 downwards.
TGGTTGGCAACGGCAAAGGTTTGGACGAAATGGTTCTGCCGCCGCACATGCGCGAAAACCCGAAAGCGTAAGGAGAACGACAATGCGACATATCTTATCTGTTCTGATGGAAAACGAATCAGGCGCGATGAGCCGCGTGGTCGGTCTTTTCTCCGCTCGCGACTACAACATCGACTCCTTGGCAGTAGCCCCGACCGAAGACAAAACCCTTTCGCGCATGACCATCGTTACCCATGGCGACGAGCAAGTCATCGAACAAATCACCAAGCAACTCAATAAATTGATTGAGGTGGTCAAAGTGGTCGATTTGAACGAAAGCCGTTTTGTCGAACGCGAATTGATGCTGGTAAAAGTCCGCGCCGTCGGCAAAGACCGCGACGAATTTTTACGCCTGACTGAAATCTACCGTGGCAGCATCATCGACGTAACCGACCGCAGCTACACCATCGAAATCACAGGCTCGACCGACAAACTCGACTCCTTCCTCGAAACCGTCGGACGCGCCCAGATTTTGGAAACCGTACGCACAGGTGCAGCCGGCATCGGCCGCGGCGAGCGTATTTTGAAAATTTAACACCGTCAGGTTTTCAGACGACCCGATAGGTCGTCTGAAAACAGAAACGGCAGGAGAGATTGATGTCAAACATTAAAATCGTCGCGCTGGTTACCGTCAAACCCGAATACACGGAAACGCTGAAACCCTTGTTCCAAAGCCTGGTCAAAGCCAGCCGCGCGGAAGAAGGCAACATCAGCTACGATTTGCACCAGGAAATCGGCAAACCCGAACGTTTCGTCTTCGTCGAAAACTGGAAATCTCAGGCAGCCATCGACGCGCACAACGCCAGCGAACATTTCCAAGGTTTCGTTAAAGCCATCGACGGTAAAACCGACGCGCTCGAAATCGTTTTGATGGAAGAACTCTCCGTTTAACCCTTTACCCTCAATCCAACCGTCCGGCATCCTCAACACAAAGCCGGAATCCATTTTACCCAAAGGAAATCAAATGCAAGTTTATTACGATAAAGACGCCGACCTGTCCCTGATCAAAGGCAAAACCGTCGCCATCATCGGCTACGGCTCACAAGGCCACGCCCACGCCGCCAACCTGAAAGATTCAGGCGTAAACGTAGTAGTCGGCCTGCGCCAAGGCGGCTCTTGGAAAAAAGCAGAAGCAGCCGGCTTCGAAGTATTGTCCGTAGCCGATGCCACCAAAAAAGCAGACGTAGTAATGATTCTGCTGCCCGACGAAAACCAACCCGTCGTCTATAAAAACGAAATCGAGCCTAACCTGAAACAAGGTGCGGTACTCGCTTTCGCGCACGGCTTCAACGTACACTACAACCAAATCGTACCGCGCGCCGACTTGGACGTGATTATGGTTGCCCCCAAAGGCCCCGGCCACACCGTACGCAGCGAATTCCTCAAAGGCGGCGGCGTGCCTTCCCTGATCGCCGTTTACCAAGATAAAAGCGGCAAAGCGCGCGACATCGCCCTGTCTTACGCAGCAGCCAACGGCGGCACCAAAGGCGGCGTGATTGAAACCAACTTCCGCGAAGAAACCGAAACCGACCTCTTCGGCGAACAAGCCGTATTGTGCGGCGGCGTGGTCGAATTGATCAAAACCGGCTTCGAAACCCTGACCGAAGCAGGCTACGCGCCCGAAATGGCATACTTCGAATGCCTGCACGAAATGAAGCTCATCGTTGACCTGATTTACGAAGGCGGCATCGCCAACATGAACTACTCCATTTCCAACAACGCGGAATACGGCGAATACGTTACCGGCGTGGAAGTCATCAACGACAAATCCCGCGAAGCCATGCGCAACGCCCTCAAACGCATCCAAACCGGCGAATACGCTAAAATGTTCATCCAAGAAGGCGCCGTCAACTACGCCAGCATGACCGCCCGCCGCCGCCTAACTGCCGACCATCAAATCGAAAAAGTCGGTGCGCAACTGCGTTCCATGATGCCTTGGATTGCCAAAAACAAACTGGTCGACCTGGACAAAAACTAATCCGACTCGATTCAGCCATAAGCAAACCTGCCCGACGATTCGGGCAGGTTTTTTGTTACGTTGAGATTTTGAAAAATCAAAAATTCCAGTGGAAGAAAGGTCGTCTGAAAGACGAATTGACGATTTCAGACGACCCTTTGCTTGAGTTAGAAGTTATCGTGGCTCAGTTCAAAAGAACAATAGCAACGAAGCTTTATCTGTGGTTTGTAGTGTTCTTTTTTATTTATGAATTCCAGGTCCGAAATCGGCTGTGACAAATTCTTGAACAATCATGACCGCGCAGTTGTCTTTACGTTTTTTCATAAAAAGTAGTTTTGCCTTTGCCGGGGCGGGTAACGTAAGAATGGATATGTCTTTACCGTCTAAATGGCCGATAAAGCTGGGACTGCCTGCGAACTCTTCATAGTTTGTAGGTGGTGACGGACAGCGGTTATTGTGAAGTTCAAATTCAAGCTGCTTCATCTTGCCTTTTTCAGACGACCATTCAGCAAACGAAATACTACGGATACCGTATTGTTGATATGGATCTTGGTTAACATGGTATGTGCTGTTGAATTGTCTGTCGTTTTTTATAGTATGGTTAGCAGCTTGATTGATTTCATGCGCCAGTTCGGGGATATCAATGCTGCGCCGATTTTATCCAAGTCAATAAAACTGCCATCGCGGGCAGCTTCTACCAAGACCTTAGACAAAGACTTATCGTGCATACGCATGGTTTCCATCGTATCGGCTCGGGCAATATTGGCAGATGTAAGCAGTGCGCAAAATATCAAAAAATAAAATTTCATTTAAATCCTTGTTATTAACTAGAGTTTAAGAATAAAACAAAATTGCCTGCATAGAAGATGAGATATTATGAGGCATACTGATAATTTATTGAAACTTTTCCAACATGATTTTTCTTATGGATGAAAATTTTTTTGATGAATTATGTTTAAGCGCCATATAAATTTCATCATCAATTTTATTTTGGGTTAATACCATATTTTCAATATATGGAATAATTTTCTCAGAGCCGGTTGAGATTAAATAGGCAGTTATCTCGCTATAAATATATGATTCTATGCGAAAATGGTCTAGTTTATTTAATAGTAAATTTTCAATCGATTTCGAGTGATAGCTTTTTTCTTTTAGAGCATACACAATCCAAGAAATTACTTTCGGATGCTTGCTATTTAAATTTTTTATCAGATATTCTTCAATATAATCTCTTGTTGGAAAAAATGCAGAGCTGAAAGCAGTAGCTATAACGATAGAATATCTATGTATTTGCCAAATTAATTCAATTTTTTCCTCTATTGCGCAGAATTCTTCCTCTCCTAAATCATAATGATGAAACAAATGCCCTAAAGAAGATATCGCTGAGGATTTTACATTAATGCTTTTATCGTTGTTTATAAAATCAATTAAAAGAGATAAAACCTCTTCAAGTTCAGATTTATCAAGCTTATTCTGAATCTGCCCGAGAATAAAAACAGCAATTTCCCTATGTCGACTATACCGGCTTGTTAAGAGGACATTTTTAACGATATCACTAATTTCACTATATCGGAAAAATTGCAATCTTCTAGCTGCTTCGTATCGAATTTGAGTATTAGAATTCAGCAGGATATTGAGTAATTCAGTAGCTGATAAATTTTTACATGTTAAATAAGCATCAAAACTCAAAGAATCTTTATTTTTCATATAGTTTGTCTTGTTTTTATCTGATGAAGGAGGCTATCTTGAAAAATGTGATTTGATTTCATGAGTTTTAGCGTTTATATGAACTTCTATAATCCCATGTCCTCCTCTGCGATGAGGATTTAATATCTGGGGAGAGTAGGTAAAAACATAATATTTGTTTTCTGTTTTATCAATGTAAGTGCTACATGATATATTGTAGTCGGAGATGTTTAATCCTTTAGCCTCTATCTCTTTCATGGAGAGGAATAGAGGCTGGGAGTATTCTTTTTCTATCGATAGTTTTTTACCCGAATATCTGTAAATTTCAAAAGAATCAGCCATAGTATTTTGCGGTATAAAGAATATAAAGAGTAAAGTAATCAGATATTTTTTAAGATTCATTTTTAGTATTAACTCGATAGGATTTAAAATTGAAGGAACCAAGTTTCATGGTTTATAGCAAGCTGTTGGATCAGCAGATGTAGGTTGGGTCGTGACCCAACATTCAGGTTGTTGTTGGGTTTGCCAACCCAACCTACGCTTACTATTCTTACGGATATTCCCGCAGATAAACGCGCTCGCCCTTGTCGTCATAACGCTTAATCAGACGCAGGCGGCCGTTTTTATCGTATTCGCGTGCCTCGCCGAAATACACGCCGTGGCGGTGCGGCAGCGTGTATTTCAATTTGCCGTTGGGATAATAGCCTTTGACCACGCCGTGGACTTTATCGTTTTCGTCATACGGCATCACGGTTTCCAACACGCGCTGACTGCCGTCGGTATAGTGGTACACCGTATAGCCGCCGTCCGCATGGTTTTCTCTGCGCATTGTGCCACCCTGTCCGTCTGCTGTTCCGCTGTTTTGCCAACGCCGCTGCCTCAACCGTTCTTCTGCCTCGCGGCCGCGCTGTATTTGCATTTCCAGCTGTCTTTGCTGCGGTGAAACAAAGCTGCCCTCCGGCACGCAGTTCATATTGCCGTACATCTGCAGGCAATGCGCTATCCGGTTCTGTTCCTGACGGTCCGCGCGCGCATTGGCCGCCGAATCCGCCCATGCCGCCTGAAACGGCAATGCCGCCAGTATGGATAGTGCAACGGATATTTTTTTCAAAACAGATATTTTCATATAAATTCCTTAGCAGATGTAGGTTGGGTCGTGACCCAACATTCAGGTTGTTGTTGGGTTTACCAACCTAACCTACGCTTACCATGCCAACAAATAATGATTTGAGTATATTGGATTTGAAGTTAATAGAATAGTTTATAGCAAGTCATATGAAAACTCTAAATTAGCCTGCATGCGTACTACACTCTTATAACTCTTCCGAATCTGAGAGATCCTCAAATCCAACAACATCATCATCGTGGTAGTTGATTAAAATGCCGTATGGCTCGGCAATAGGGAGCTGACTTTCTCTAAATACGATATCCCAATCTTTTGTTTTTTCATGAAACATAAACTCCGGAAAAGAAATCAATTCTTTGGTTTCGTCTAATTTATCTTTGTAATGATTAAATCCAAGTTGTTTGGGTTGGGTATATAAAATATTTCTTAAGAATAGTTCAGTTTTTGCTTTGATCTGAGGAAAGTTATTCATTTTACTTTGAATAAAGTTAAAATCTATTTCCTCCAAATCAAATGGTTGACTAACTTGAATAGAGAAAGACATTTCATTAAATATACCTTGAAGAAAAGATGTGTTTGTTGTTTCTTCAGTAATAAAGGTCAATTTGCCCAGAGGGGTATGAAATTTACCCATATTAGTGTCCTATATAAGGTATTAAATATTTAGAGTAAGCAAAATAGTTATTAAAGGTCGTCTGAAAAATTTCAGACGACCTTTTCTTCAATATCCTCTAATTTGCTATCACTCTTTCTTTCAAAGTCTTCAATAATCTCTTTATAACCTTAATCTGTATCTTAATACCCTTGTGGGTTAGATGGATGAGCACCAATTTTTAAGAAACGTGATAGTTTATAAATAATAATGTAAGACATTAATTTTGGGTTATTTGATATTTTTCATTATATTGGAAAGTTCTATTGGTACGGGTATATCATGTTCACTTGAACGTGAAATTTTTAGCAAATAACTATGTAGAATAAATTCAAAATCAGAAAATATTTTTAATTTGATTAGGCAACATATTTTTAACTCTTGGATTTTTAAGTCTCGCCAATTTTGATGGCTGGATAGTTTTGAAAAGTAATTATCCGGAATTTGCTCTATCATATCAAGGCAATGATTAAATTCCTTTAAGTCATAATAAATATGTGCTAGGTAGGCTTTGGCAAACATAGCATTTTCAGAATCAGAAGTAGCCTTTTAAAAGGGAATTTTTGCTTGTTCTAAAAGGGAAATTCTATTTTTATCTTCTGATAGATTAGCTTTTAAATATAAGTTATATCCTAAAAGATATGGGTAATTATTTAAATTTAATAAATTATTTAGAAGATAATCTATAAGGATTAATTTTGTTCGATTCTCCTCAGTCAATTCGATTACCTCAGTTATTACATAAGGATTGTTAGTTGATATTGAGTCTAAAGGGGAGTCGATATATTCCAAAGCATTCATAATATTAACTTATGGTTGTACTGTTTTCTTATAGTATATTCTCTGTTAGTTATATATTTTGCTATTGAATCATTCACTTACTTTACATCGATAATTGTAGGTTAGATCCCTAAAACCGTCATTTTGTATATAACAGGTTTGTAATATATGGGTCGTCTGAAACAGTTTCAGACGACCTTTTTCTTTATTTCTCTCTATTCTTTCAGCACCCTTTCTTTCAAAGTCTTCAACACACTTTTCACCGTCTTAATCCTCATCTCCACATCCTCCATCTGAGCCGTAAACCTCAATTTATCTGCCCCGGCCAGCCGGTATTTTTTATCCGTCTGAATCAGCAGGATGATTTCTGTCGGGTCGATTTGGTGGTGTTTGCCGAAGGTAACGGTGACGGCTTCGCTGGTGGCGTCGATGGCGTCTATGCCCAATTCTTTTGCGGCAAGCCGCAGGTGGTGGCTTTCGATGAGGGTTTTGACGGGTTGTTCGGGCAGGCCGAAGCGGTCGACGAGTTCTTCGTGTATGGCGTTGATTTGCTGTACGGTTTCGCAGACGGCGAGGCGTTTGTAGAGGACGAGCCGTTCGTGGATGTCGGGGCAGTAGCTTTCGGGCAGCAGGGCGGGGCTGTGCAGTTTGATTTCGGTGGTGATGCCCAGCGGTGCGTCGAGGTCGGGCTGGCGGCCTTTTTTGAGGTCGCGCACGGCTTGTTTGAGCATTTCGGTGTAGAGCGTGAAGCCGACCTGCATCATTTCGCCGGATTGTCCTTCGCCGAGGATTTCGCCTGCGCCGCGGATTTCCAAATCCTGCATGGCAAGGGTGAAACCTGCGCCGAGTTCGTCTGCCGCCGCGATGGCGTCGAGGCGTTTTTCTGCGTCTTTAGTGATGTATTCGGGTGTGAGCAGGTAGGCGTAGGCTTGGTGGTGGCTGCGGCCGACGCGCCCGCGAAGCTGGTGCAGTTGCGCCAGTCCGAATTTGTCGGCGCGGTTGATGATGATGGTGTTGGCGTTGGGGATGTCGATGCCGGTTTCGATGATGGTGGAACAGAGCAATACGTTGAATCTTTGCTGCAAAAAGTCGCGCATGACTTGTTCCAACTCGCGCTCGCGCAGTTGTCCGTGCGCCACGCCGATGCGGGCTTCAGGCAACAGGGTTTCCAGCCGCTCGCGCATATTTTCAATCGTATCCACTTCATTGTGCAGGAAAAACACCTGCCCGCCGCGTTTGAGTTCGCGCAATACGGCTTCGCGCACGCTGCCTTCGCTGAACGGTTTGACAAAGGTTTTGACGGCAAGGCGGCGGCTGGGCGCGGTGGTAATCAGCGAGAAGTCGCGCAGGCCTTCGAGCGCCATGCTGAGGGTGCGCGGAATCGGCGTGGCGGTCATGGTGAGGACATCGACATTGGCGCGCAGGCGTTTGAGCTGCTCTTTCTGGCGCACGCCGAAGCGGTGTTCTTCGTCGATGATGACCAATCCTAAGTTTTTGAATTTGATGTCGTCCTGCACCAATTTGTGCGTGCCGATAACGATATCGACCGTACCGTCAGCCATGCCTTCCAGCGCGGCTTTGGTGGCTTTGCTGTTGTTGAAACGCGAAAGGCTGGCGACTTTCACGGGGAAATCGGCGAAACGGTCGGCGAAATTTTGCGCGTGCTGCTCGACCAAAAGCGTGGTCGGGGCGAGTACGGCGACCTGTTTGCCGCCCATCACCGCCACAAACGCGGCGCGCAGGGCGACTTCGGTTTTGCCGAAGCCGACATCGCCGCACACGAGGCGGTCCATCGGCTTCGCCTGCGTCAGGTCTTTAATCACGGCGGCAATGGCGGCGGCCTGGTCTTCGGTTTCTTCGTAGCCGAAGCCGTCGGCAAACGCCTGATAGTCCAACTCGTTGATTTCAAACTTGTGTCCCGATTGGGCGGCGCGCTGGGCGTAGAGGTTGAGCAACTCGGCGGCGGTGTCGCGCGCTTTTTCGGCGGCCTTGCGCTTCGCCTTGTTCCATGCGCCGCTGCCGAGCTTGTGCAGGGCGACATTTTCATGCGCCTGGCCGGAGTAGCGGCTGATTAAATGCAGTTGCGAAACGGGCACATAAAGCTGCGCTTCGCCCGCGTATTCGAGCAACATCATTTCATTGGTTTCGCCGCCCAAATCCATCGTTACCAAGCCCATATACCGCCCGATGCCGTGTTCTTCATGTACGACGGGGTCGCCGATGTTGATTTCGGCTAGGTCGCGCAACAGGCCGTCTGAAACGGCGGCGTGTTTCTTGCGGCGGTTGTGGACGCGAGAACGGGCGACGTATTGGTAGAGCTCGGATTCGGTGATGACGGCGATGGCACTTTGAGCGGCAACCGCTTTGCCCTCTCCCCAACCCTCCCCCACGGGGGAGGGGGCAGGTTGCTGTCGGATTTGCCCGTGCAGACTATTTTCGATGGGGTGCAGGCTGCTTTTAGTTTTCAGGTCGTCTGAAATGGCGGCTGCATTCTGTTCCCTCTCCTGCGGGAGAGGGCTAGGGAGAGGGGTTGTTGCGGCTGCGGGAAATTTGGTTTGGTCGGTAACCGTTTTGCCTTCTCCCTCGGAGGCGGGAGTGGGTTGCTGTTGGTTCGGGGATTGCGGCCCGCCCAGTTTGAACCCGTATGCCAACGGCGCAACCGTAATCATCAGTGGCTCGTGCGCCGATAAAAAGCCCTGCCAGTCGGACACAGGTTTGGCTTTCAAGCCGTTTTGCTGCAAGAAGCCGAGCATGGTTTCGCGCCGTCCCAAACTTTCGGCGCACAGCAAAATCCGTCCTCCAAAGGTCGTCTGAAAATCCTTCAATGCCTGCAACGGCTCGTCGGATTGGCGGTTGACGGCAAGGTCGGGCAGAGTGTGTTCCTTGCCGGAAACATCGGGCAGCACCTGTCCGTAGTTTTTCAGACGACCTGCGAACACATCGGCAGAGAGATACAAATACTGTGGAAGCAAAGGCGGATAGGTTTCATCGCCCTGCGCCATGGCGTAACGCGATTTGACGTCGCTCCAAAAGCGGTTTGCCTCGGCGTGAACGTCGCCCAATGAAACAAACAGCGCATCTTCGCCAATATAGTCAAACAGCGTTTCCAGCTCGTTTTCAAAAAACAGCGGCAGATAATATTCCACGCCCGCGCCGAAATGGCCGTTGCTGACGGCTTTGTACACAGCGGCATCGTTCGGATTGCCATCGACTTCCTCGCGGAAGCGGCTGCGGAAGATTTTTTGCGCCTCGCTGTCGGTGGGGAACTCGTGCGCCGGCAGCAGGCGGATTTCAGAAACGGGGGAGATGGTGCGCTGCGTGTCCGTGTCAAAGGTTTTGATGCTGTCGATTTCATCGTCGAACAAATCGATGCGGTAGGGCATTTCGCTGCCCATCGGGAACAAATCGACAATGCCGCCGCGCACGGCAAATTCGCCCGCGGCGACAACATGGGAAACATGGTTGTAGCCCGCATCCACTAAATCGGTTTTCAGACGGCCTATATCCAAAGTCTGCCCCGTTTTCAGCCAAAACGTGCGCCCCGCCAAAAACGGTACGGGCGGCAGCTTCTGCATCGCCGTGGCAACCGGCACGAACAGCACGTCTGCCGCGCCGCTCTTAATCTGCCACAACGCCGACAGCCGCTCCGACACCAAGTCCTGATGCGGCGAAAAACGCTCGTAAGGCAGCGTTTCCCAGTCCGGCAGGAACACCGCCGTATCGTGCGGACGGAAAAACCGCCATGCCGTCTGAAGGCGCAACGCCTGTTCCGCATCTTGGGTCAGCACGACTTTGAGCCGCTTATGCGGCAGATAACGCGCCAAAGCCAGCGGCAGCGAGCCTTGCGAAAGATTGAGCCAACGGGATTTTTCACGGGGTTTCGGGATAGGGTAGGTCATGGCGTAGGGACAATGGCTTGCGGCAGCCGGAAAAAATTTCGGGCTGCCGTGGTGGGTTGTAAAAGCGGAATTTTAGCAGATTACAAGCGGGTGTAAGGGATAGGATGGTTTGGTTGGTTTTCAGACGACCTTTGTGTGCCAGAGGGTCGTCTGAAAATGCTTGTCCGTAAAAACCGATTGAAATGGATAGACTGAATATTACGGTTTGTCCGGATAAGCCAATAACGGGCTGAAGTCCGCTTTCCAAATATCCAGTTCATGCAGTTGACCGTCGCTGTAAGAATATAGGGTTGCCAAAACCGGAATGCCGTCTTTATCGTGAAACAGGTATTCGGCGATTGGGATGATTTTTAGCGGGCGCGTTTGGTTTGTATCGCTGGAAAACAGAAAACTGCCCATTCCGCCGTCGTCGAGCGTGGTGACGCTGTTGGAAAAACGGGTTTCCAATCGGGCATATTGAGGTTTTTTGTTGGACAGAAGAAGATTCAGCAAATCGGTTTCGTCTGCCGTCATCGGGCGTTTGTTCAATGGTTCAACTCCATGTATCTGCTGAAAAAGGGATTGTTCGTCCGGATGTTTTCAGACGACCTTTGGCGGCAGGAAGTCATTCTAGCGGATGCAAGCCGGCAAAGACAGCGGCGGCTTTTTCAGACGACCTGCAAGGGTTTGTGATAAGGTATAAAACGGACCTATTTCTGGGAACGAGGTCGTCTGAAAACGGAGGGGAAGGGTATGCCGCAGCAGAAGTGCAGGCAGCAGGCATTTCAGATTTGCGTTATACTTTTCCCCGTCTGTGTACTTTACTTATGAGAAAGGCAGCAAAATTATGATCTTAGAATTCATTAAAAAACTGTTTGGCGCTACCGGCGGCGCATCGTCTTCGCCAAAACGCGGCGGCTGGAATGAGGAGGAGGGCGTGTATTACGCCAAAGGCAGCTACGATAACGCAGTAGAGTACAACAATGAGTTGATGTGCATTGCCAATTTTATGCTCTACCATATGGAAGACATGAACCAGGCAATGGACAAACGCGATTATGCCCAAGCGGAAAATGTCCGTGTGCAGTGGATAGCCGCGATTCCCAATTACATCGCACAAGCCGATAAATTGGGTGCATACAAAGGCGATGCTTCCCTGTTGAATGCTTTGAAAAACCATCTGCGTTTCTTTAGCGATTTGATGGAAGACGGCTATAAAAAGCTGATCCAAATCCGCGCTTCCGGCAAACACGGTTCGGAAGAAGACGAAGAGCAATTGGACGAGAACAACGAGAAAATCTTGGACAGTACCGACAAGTTCAATGAAGTGAGCGATGAGTTTTTGGAAAAATTTGAAGACGAATAAATCGTATAGGCGAATTTGTAAAACGCCATCCTAAAACCAAAAATCCTCTAAATTCCTTACGACAGAATTTAGAGGATTTTTTTCATAAGCCGTTTTCTATAAAAACATAGAGAACCGCTGATTGTCAAAAAGGTCGTCTGAAAACCGGTATGGCGGGTTTGGCTACAAGTTTTCAGACGACCTCCGTTCAAACTGCTACACCCGCCAGTTTGCCGATCATACCCGTAACCACCAACGCCGCCACACCCCACAGGCACACGCGCAGGACGGCGGGGGCGACGGGTGCGCCGCCGAGTTTAGCGGAGGCGTAACCCAGCGCGGCGAGTCCGCATAAAGTGGTTACCGCCAGCGTAGGGATAAGGGCGGCGGGGGTGGTCAGCGCGACCAGCAGCGGCAGTATCGCACCGGCGCAGAACGAACCGGCGGAGGCAAGCGCGGCCTGCATGGGCTTGGCGGTGGAGGTTTCGGTGATGCCGATTTCGTCGCGTGCATGGGCGGAGAGCGCGTCGTGTTCCATCAATGCTTGCGCGACTTCGGCGGCAAGCGCGTCGGACAAACCGCGGCGGCGGTAAATTTCGGTCAGTTCTGCCAGTTCGGCATCGGGATTGACTTCCAATTCGTGGCGTTCTTTGTGCAAATCGGCTTTTTCCGTGTCCGACTGGCTGGATACGGAAACATATTCCCCCGCCGCCATCGAGACTGCGCCGCCAATTAGGGCGGAAACGCCCGTCAGCAGCAGGGTTTGGAAATCGGGGGCGGCGGCCGCAACGCCGGTCAGCAGTGAGGCGGTAGAAATCAGGCCGTCGTTCGCGCCCAATACGCTCGCGCGCAGCCAGTTGTTACGGTTGCTGAAATGGCGTTCGCTGTGTTGTGAATACATGGCAGTGTTCCGGTGGCGTTTTGCGCTATGGTAGCACCGTATCGGTTTATCGGGGCGGCGTAATCATGTGTTTGCACGCTGAAAATCCGTCCACACTTGATAATCATTGTCGCTTAAACGGGTTTGTGGTATAAATCCTAGAAATTTAGCTCTAAACTCTAATAACTGCCGATTAACCGAGAATCATGATGACACACACCGAATCAAGCGCGCAGCCGTCAACTATGGACACGGCTGCTTTTTTAAAGCATATCGAATCCGCATTCTGCCGCATTTTTTCAGACGACCTCAACCTCATGCAATACCTGCCCGAAGACAAATGGCTTGCCTTGAAGCAGGCGGGTTTGCTGTTGCCCTTCCTCGACAAAAAACACGGCGGCCGTAAGGGCAGCCAGTTTGAAATCCAAGAAGTCCTGCGGATTGCGGGGCATTACGGCGTGCCCGTTACCCTGCGTACAGGCATCGAAGGCGCACTGGTGTTGCAGCCTCTGCAAGAGTTTGGCGACGAAGCGCAAGTCGCGCAAGGTTTGGACATGGTTTTCAAAGGCGAGGGCGGCGGTTTGGGTATTACCGAACCCGAAACCTCCGGCGCGGCGATTGCCCGCGAAATGCAGTCCTACTACGAATACATCGACGAACAAACCATTTACGTCAACGCCGCGAAATATTGGCAGGGCAACTCGCAAAGCGACTTTCTCCTCGTTGCCGCCAAAGAGCGCAAAAACGGCAAACTCTCCAAAGTCATCAACCTGCTGCTCGTTCCCAAACAATACATCCGCTACGAAGCCCTCGCATCCGAAGGCCTGCGCGCCGTCCGTTACGCCGTCAACCGCATTGATGCCCAAATGCCCGCTGCCGCCGTCATGAAACTCTCGCAGAGCGATGCCGCCGGTTTGCGCGCGTTCCAAAACATCTTTATCCGCAGCCGCCTGCAACTGATCGGCATGACGCACGGCATCATGGAATACATCCTTGACAACCTGAACCGATACGTCCGCCACGACATCAAATTCGTCGATTACGAACGCCGCGAAATCCAGCGCCGCCATCAGGTTTCCGAAATCCTTTACCGCTACGTCTGCCATTGCGTTTCGCCCGTTGCCCCCGTCGCCCATCAGCTGATGGAGGCAAACATCATCAAAACCCTCGCCACGGAATACACTTACGCCGCTGCCCAAATGTTGCAAAAACTCTTAGGTGCGAAGGGTTTTGAACGCGGACACACTGCCAGCAATATCGCTATCGACATCCGCCCCTTCACCATCTTCGAAGGTCCGAACGATATGCTTTATGCCGAAATTTACGACCAGTTCGTCCGCGCCACCGCCGAAGAAAAAGAAGCAGGCATTAAGTTGGACAAAAACCAAACCCTGCTCGACCGCCTGCAAACCGACGCCCGCTTTGCCGCCGTTGCGCGCGACTACACCTTACCTGAAGACATCCGCAGCTTCCTGCAGGAACGCACCTTGACCGACGCCTGTGCCTTGCAAAAAGTCTTCATCGGCAAAATCATCGCCCGATTCTTCGCCTTCGTGCAGGCGGAACACGAAGACACCGCAGCCTTCCTGTTGAACGACATCCGCAAAGACATATTGGACTGCCGATATTGCGGTTGATGGTTTAAGGCAGAGAGGTCGTCTGAAATCGGTTTTCAGACGACCTAGGGCGGATTTTCATATTTTCAATTCAAAAGCAGCTTCGTTACGAAAATCAAATGAATCAAGTGCTTTAGTCATGTTCATTGACTTTCAGACGACCTCCAAGTCCATGACCCTCTCCAAACTTCCTCTTTGGCAGACTCCCGAACAAGTCTGCGACATCTTACTTGCGCTGCCGGAAAAGCAGCGCAATCGTGCGTTGTACGAACTCGTTTCCCTTTTTGATCATGAAAACCCGCAAGGTCGGACGGAAGCCGAAAGTCAGCTTGTCGCCCTGAGCCTGCTGTGGCATGACCCGCGTTTTCAAGGTTTGGAAAACATCAAACATTGGTTACGCGATGTGCTTGGGTTGGACGAGTTAAACGGTTCATGGCTTGCGTTGCAGGACGACATTGAAACGCTGATGGAAATGCTCCATCCCGAAACCTGCCGCACCTACGGAGAATACGGCGGTATGTTCAAAAGCGCGCAAACGCTCGAACCTTTTGTCGCCCGAATGTTCGAGCGCGATACCGAAGCCTCGCGCAGCATGGCTTGGGACTGTCTGTATTGGAATAAAGAGCTCCGCCGTTTACGTCCCGATTGGGATGAATGGTTGAAAGAAGAAATCCGAAATCTGCATGATAAATACGGCGAAAACAAATAGCCGCCGCAACTGATTCAGGTTGACTGAAAGGTGTTTCTGACTTTGAGCGGCTGAAAATCAAACCCGACTGTTTTTTATAGTGGATTAAATTTAAATCAGGACAAGGCGACGAAGCCGCAGACAGTA
>CAUSDA010000054.1:0-18247 GCA_963529965.1 uncultured Neisseria sp. | reverse complement strand
AGCACCAAGTGAATCGGTTCCGTACTATCTATACTGTCTGCGGCTTCGTCGCCTTTTCTATATTTTCACTTAATCATCAAACCATTCATTCTTTTAATCATCAAACCATTCATTCTTTCGCCGTGTTCATCAGCCGCAGGGCTTTGAGGCGGCCGATTTCCTTTTGGTATTCCACCAAACCGATAAATGTTCCGCTTCTGTCGTAAATGCGGATGGGTTGGTCGGCAGACATGTCCTCGGTAAACTGCGGGCGTTGACCGCATTTGAGCATGGTTACGGCGCGGTCGTTCAGTTCGATTTTGGGGAGGTGCTGCACTAAAACGTCGCAGGGCAGGAGCAGGGTGTCGCGTTCGGTTTCGTTTAATGCTGCCAAGGCGTCGAGCGTGTGGCTTTCGCGGATGGTGAAACCGGCGGTTTCGGTGCGGCGCAGGGCGGTCAGGTGGGCGAATGTGCCGATGTGTTTGGCGATGTCTTCGCTGAGGGTGCGGATGTAGGTGCCTTTGCTGCAACGTACGTCGATGACGGCTTTGGGTGCGTCAAACTCGGTAATATCGATGGCGTAAATGGTGATATCACGCGGTTTGCGTTCGATGACGATGCCTTTGCGGGCGTATTCGTACAGCGGTTTGCCTTCGTGTTTGAGGGCGGAAAACATCGGCGGTACTTGGCGGATGTTGCCTGTCAGGGCTTGGCATGCCGTCTGAAATTCGGCTAAGGAAATATCGGTGCGGGCGGTGGCGATGATTTCGCCTTCGGCGTCGCCCGTGCTGCTGGCTTCGCCGAGTTTCAGTGTGGCGGTGTAGGCTTTGTCGGCATCCAGCAGATATTGGGCGAACTTGGTCGCTTCGCCGAAGCAGACGGGCAAAAGTCCGGTCGCCAAAGGGTCGAGCACGCCGGTATGCCCCGCTTTCTCGGCGTTGTAGAGACGGCGGGCTTTTTGCAGGGCGGTGTTGCTGGAAAGTCCTTCGGGCTTGTCGAGCAGAAGGACGCCGTTGACGGGGCGTTTGGCAGGTTTGGCGGTCATGATGGTGGGGAAGGGTAAGTGGCAGTTGTGTGGGCGGGAAATGATTGCAAAAGGTCGTCTGAAAACAGGTTCGCGCTTTGATTGCGGCGTTTTCAGACGACATCTTTACCTTTAATCTTCCACCGGTTTTTCGGCAGCCACTTGATCGATGAGGCTGGAAATGCTCATGCCGCGTTCGAGCGATTCGTCGTATTTGAAGTGCAGTTCGGGCGTTTTGAAGAGTTTGATGCGTTTCGCCAACTCGCTGCGCAAGTGGCCTTTGGCGTGTTCCAAGGCTTCTTCGGTGATGTCGCGGGTGCTGTCGTCGAGGACGGTGTAGAACACGGTGGCGTGGCTGTAATCGCGGGTGACTTCGACTTCGTTGATGGTGATGAAGCCTGCGCGCGGGTCTTTCAGGCCGGTGCGGACCAGCTCGGCCAGTTCGCGCATGATTTGTTCTTTGACACGGTCTTGGCGGGCATAGCCGCGTTGCGGTTTTCTCATGGTTTTCCTTAAACGGCGGCGGCCGTTTCAACTTTGTTTTCAGACGGCCTGTGTGAAATAAATGCGGTATTATAACGGATATACGGCAATTTGAGGCCGTCTGAAAAGGAGTTTGGCTATGCAGAAAATCAAAATCGGATTGGCGGGGTTCGGCATGTCAGCGCAGGTGTTCCATCTGCCGTTTTGGCGTGCGGATGCGCGGTTTGAAGTTGTGCGCGTGTTTGAACGCAGCGGCAACAAAGCTCAGGTAGTCCTGCCGCAGGCGCAGACCGTGCGTTCGTTTGAGGAGTTGCTTACCGACGATGTGGATTTAGTGGTCGTGACCACGCCGAACCAGACGCATTTCGATTTTGCCGCTCAGGCTTTGCGTGCGGGTAAAAATGTGGTGGTGGAAAAACCGTTGTGCGCCACGGCGGTGCAAGCCTTGGAACTGGCGGAACTTGCCGAACGGCAGGGCGTATTGCTGACTGTTTACCAAAACCGCCGTTGGGACAGCGCGCCGCTGACTGCCAAAAAGCTGCTTTCAGACGACCTTTTAGGTGAAATTGTGGATGCGGAGTTCCGTTTCGAGCGTTATGCGGCTGCCTTGAACAAAAAACGCTGGAAGGAAACGGGCGAGGCGGGCGTGGGGCTGGTGTACGATTTGGGTTCGCACCTCATGGATATGGCGGTCGATGTTTTCGGGATGCCTGACGAGCTTTATGCCGACGTGCGCTATCAGCATGAAGGAGCGCTCAGCGACGACAATTTCTATATCGCGCTCTATTACGCCGACGGCAAAAAAGTCGCCCTGACCGCAAGCAAATATGCCCGCGAACCTTTGCCGTTCATGACCTTGCACGGCAAACGCGGTTCATACGTCAAACAAAACGCCGACAACCAAGAAGCCCTGCTGCTCGGCGGCGAGCAACCCGTTGGAGCGTGGAACCGTGAGCCGGAAGACGAATGGGGCATCCTGCATACGGAAATCGATGGGGTGGTCGTCCGCAAAAAAATCGAAAGCGTCAGCGGAAATTATGCGGCGTTTTATGAAAACCTTTATGACGCGCTGCAAGGCAAATCTCCCGCAGTAGTGCAACCGCGTCAAGTGGCGGAAGTGTTGGGTCTGCTGGAAAAAGTATATGAAAGCGCGAAATCGGGGTGTCGGGTGAAGGTGTAGGGAGCGGTTTAAACCGCCAGATAGAAGAGTGGGGCAAAACCATTGGGGAAACGTAAGCCTGAAGATCGCAGAAAATAAGCCGCCGTTGCGTATCCTTTATTTTGTTTCGTTATAAAAAAAAGTATAATCACACCCATTCAAAAACAATCCGAGGCCTGCCAAATGAACGTAACCGTTATCAATCACCCCCTTGTCCGCCACAAACTCACGCTCATGCGCGAGGCCGATTGCAGCACTTACAAATTCCGCACCCTCACTACCGAGCTGGCGCGCCTGATGGCTTACGAAGCCAGCCGTGATTTTGAAATTGAAAAATACATTATCGACGGCTGGTGCGGTCAAATCGAAGGCGACCGCATCAAGGGCAAAACCTTGACCGTCGTGCCGATTTTGCGTGCCGGTTTGGGTATGCTCGACGGCGTGCTCGACCTGATTCCGACTGCCAAAATCAGCGTGGTCGGATTGCAGCGCGACGAAGAAACGCTCAAACCCGTTTCCTATTTTGAAAAATTCGTGGACAGCATGGACGAACGCCCCGCGCTGATTATCGACCCCATGCTCGCGACCGGCGGTTCTATGGTGGCTACCATAGACCTGTTGAAGGCGAAAGGCTGCAAAAATATCAAAGCGTTGGTACTCGTTGCCGCGCCCGAAGGCGTCAAAGCCGTCAATGAAGCGCATCCCGACGTTACCATCTACACCGCCGCCCTCGACAGCCATCTGAACGAAAACGGCTACATTATCCCCGGCTTGGGCGATGCGGGCGATAAGATTTTCGGCACGCGCTGATTCGTGATTTGAGGTCGTCTGAAACTGAATGTATGGGTTTCAGACGACCTTTTTATAGTGGATTAACTTTAAGTCAGGACAAGGCGACGAAGCCGCAGACAGTACAGATAGTACGACAAGGCGAGGCAACGCCGTACTGGTTTAAAGTTAATCCACTATATAAGGTATTTTTCGTTGAAAATCCCATGTTAGAAAGGACAACCATGAGCTTCCAAGACAACCTCGCCGCCATGCCCGACATCGGTCATTTGAGCGGACTCGACATCCTCGACGCACAAGGCAAAGCCGTCCATCACATCCCCAACGCATCTGGCAAGCAAGGCTCGCTCAAACTGTACAACGCTTTGGCATTGAATTTCGGCGGCAAGCTCGATACCGCCGCCGCAGCGCAGGGTTTGGATTGGTTTGCCGAACATGTTGCCGACGCGCAAGCCAATCCGGGCAAACATCCCAATATCGATCTGCTGTTGCAAGTGAAAAACGAAAACCTCAGATTGCTTCTAAAGCCGGTTAACGCTTAAACATCAGCTAAGCGAAAGGTCGTCTGAAAACAGAAATCCTGTTTTCAGACGACCTTTTTTCATGAAACCGTTTCGTTATAAATAAAATTGTTATATTATAACCAATCAAATTTCTACCCGATACATTTGGAGAACCCATGAAAAAAACCGCATTGTTCATCGCATCCGCACTCCTGTTCAGCACAACCGCCCAAGCACACCGCGTCTGGGTCGAAACCGCCCATACACACGGCGGCGAATACCTGCAAGCCGAATTGGGCTACGGCGAGTTCCCCGAACTCGAACCCATCGCCAAAGACCGCCTGCACATTTTCAGCAAGCCCATGCAGCTGATTACCGAAAAAGGCAAAGAAAATCTGATTCAAAAAGGGACGTACAACTACCAGTACCGCAGCAAACTCCCTGTCAAAGACGGCAGCTACCTCGTTACCGCCGAATACCAACCGACCTTCTGGTCCAAAAACAGCACAGGCTGGAAACAGGCGAGCATCAAAGAAATGCCTGACGCCAGCTATTGCGAACAAACCCGAATGTTCGGTAAAAACATCGTCAACGTCGGACACGAAAGCGCAGACACCGCCGTCATCACCAAGCAAGTCGGACAACATCTGGAAATCGTTCCGCTGGACAACCCCGCCAACGTCCACGTCGGCGAACGCTTCAAAGTCCGCGTCCTTTTCAACGGCGAGCCGCTGCCCAACGCCACCGTTACCGCCACATTTGACGGTTTCGACACCAGCGACCGCAGCAAAACCCACAAAACCGAAGCCCAAGCCTTCTCCGATACTACGGACGACAAAGGCGAAGTCAGCATCATCCCCCTGCGTCAAGGCTTCTGGAAAGCCAGCGTAGAACACAAAGCCGATTTCCCCGATCAAAGCGTGTGCCAAAAACAGGCGAACTACACCACCCTGACCTTCCAAATCGGTCATACGCATCATTAATATCCAATAACAAAAGGTCGTCTGAAAACCGTATTGCAGGGGTTTCAGACGACCTTTTTATCTACTATATTTTAAAATTAAGATATTTTTGAGAAATAAAATTTTAGTAATCTGTGTAAACAGTTAGGTTACCTGTTCTCCAATGTTCTGTATCCCATGATAGAACATCTGGTAAATCTCTATAAATAGCTCGCTGGTTAAATCTAGGCTGTCCGTCTTTTGTGAACCAATAATTTATTACTGTTGTTGATTTAGGTGGAGAAATTTTTTTCTTTTCGTTTAAAGAGGGTTGCCAGAAATAAATAATCAGGGCTTCAGCCATTTCAAGATAATAACGGCTCGCATTTGCTGGCACAACCACTGTTCCTAACCAAAATTCCTGTTCTCTTGTAATAAGTGGGAGTTTATGATGATTCCTAAATCTTGAGGAGAAATTTCCTTCTGTAATCCCACAATATTGGATGGAATTATCACCTCTTTCATATTTTTGTTTGCCTGCCGCAAGATACAATCCATTTCTCAACTCTGGATTGTTAGTAATATCATCGTATGAATATGGACCTTTCCAATTAATAATCAGCGTAGTATGTTCTGACATTTCATAACCTCAGGTAGTGATTTTAAATTTCACAAAAATAAATAAATATTAAATATAAATAATAATATTTAATATTTTATCAGATAATCTTATGAATTAGTATTTTATTATTAATATTAATTTTAATGATCTTAATCAAGGCTTATGCGGCGCAAACGTCCATTGCCCAAGCCCCAAGCCCAAATCAAACATGTTCAGACGACCTATCGCCACCCTGACCAAACGCAGACACGGAAAACCCGCCTTAGCCGTCATTCGCCTGACTTGTCGGTTTTTCCCTTCCGAAATCCGAATTTCCACCCAAAAATCAGGTACAGATTTACGCACGCGGATAGGCGGCACGCGCGGCCATAAAACATCCGCTTCGCCCGCTTCCAACACGCGAACCTTTGCCGGACGCGTGACAAAATCCCCCAAATCCACACCGCGCCGCAGCATATCCAGCTTCGCTTCGTCGGGCGAACCTTCCACCTGCGCCCAATAAGTTTTCTCCAGCTTAAACCTAGGATCTGCAATCCGCGCCTGCAAACGCCCGTCGTTCGTCAGCAGCAGCAAACCCTCGCTGTCCGTATCCAAACGCCCCGCCGGATAAAAGTCCGGCAGCGACACATAATCTTTCAAACACCCATACTTTTCATGCGCCGAAAACTGGCAAATCACGCCATAGGGCTTGTTCAATACGATTAAATCATTCATTTTCATCACATCCTGAAACCAAGCATGAATTGTACCAGCCGCCGTATACGGGCTACAATTTCACGCTTCTTTATATTTTATACAAATGATTTCATACGGTTAAAAAATACCCTGAAGCCCGGCTTGACACGCCCGAGCCAAACCAGTATATTACGCACTTCCTTAGGAGTAATGGCTGAGAGGCTGAAGGCACTTCCCTGCTAAGGAAGCATGTGGGGTCAACCTGCATCGAGGGTTCGAATCCCTCTTACTCCGCCACCATACGAAAACCCGTCGATTATCCGACGGGTTTTCTTTTTAGCGTTTTTGTGAAAGCAAGGATAACGGACAGGCAAACCGTCAAACTTGACGTTTACGGAACATGAAAGCGTTTGCGCGAAGGCTGGATTGCCGTTGAAACCGATTATTAAGCACGGCAATCATTAAAAATCAAAAAAAGGTCGTCTAAAACCGGATTTCAGACGACCTTTTTGTATGTCAGTGCAGTGGCTTATTCTTCCGGAGCGCGGAAGGTGTCGTGGCAGGATTTGCAGCTTGCGCCGGTTTCGCCGTAAGCGGCTTTGATTTCTTCCAGCTTGCCGGTTTGCGCGGCGGCGTTCAGTTTTTCAACGGCTGCGGCGAATTTGTCTTCTTCGGCTTTGAATTTGGCCGCATCAGACCAAACCGCAGGCAGGGCGCGTCCGTTGCCTTTGTCGTCAGATTGGAAGAAGGTGAAAGGTTTTTTGCTGGTTTCGGCAAAAGTTGCCGCAGCCTGCTTGAATTTTTCCACGTCGTAAGGCTCTTCGCCTTTTACCATTTTGCCCATGCTGGAGAACTCGGGCATCATGGATTTGAACGCGGTGGTACGGTCTTCGGAGATCGGACCTTTGGGTTGCGCGGGTGCGCCGCCGCCGCAGGCGGCAAGGGTCAGGGCAGCGAGCAGCGCCGCTGAGAAGAGTTTTGTATTCATGGCTTTGGTGTCCTGTGATAGTATTTTGTTATTCATATTTTTCAGACGACGTCCGAAGAGGTCGTCTGAAAAGTTGCAATCATACCTGAAATGGGTTTACAAAACGAGAAAAGAAAGGAAATAGTTATGGCGATTTTGGTTACCGGCGCGTCTGCTGGTTTCGGCGAGGCGATGTGCCGCACGTTTGTACAGGCCGGTTATTCCGTTATCGGCGCGGCACGGCGCGGCGAGAAACTGCAGGCATTGGCGGCCGAATTGGGCGAGCGGTTTTATCCTGTGGAAATGGACGTTTCGCGTACCGAGTCGATACGCAACGCGCTCGACAGCCTGCCTGAAAATTTTGCCGAAATCGATTGTCTGATCAACAACGCCGGATTGGCGTTGGGTTTGGAAACGGCGGACAAAGCAGATTTCGGCGATTGGGAAACCATGATTCAAACGAACATTATCGGTCTGACTTTCCTAACGCGCCAAATCCTGCCACAAATGGCGGAGCGCAAACAAGGCTATATCATGAATCTGGGTTCGATTGCCGGCAGCTATGCCTATGAAGGCAGCAACGTGTACGGTGCGACCAAGGCGTTTGTGCGCCAGTTCAGCATGAACCTGCGCGCGGAATTGGCGGATAAAAACATCCGTGTTACCAACATCGAGCCGGGTTTGTGCGGCGGTACCGAGTTTTCCAACGTCCGCTTTAAGGGCGATGACGAGCGGGCGGAAAAGGTTTATGAGAACGTCGAATCCATCCGGCCGCAAGACATCGCGGATACGGCTTTGTGGCTTTATCAGCGTCCGGCGCACATGAACGTCAATTCCATCGAAATCATGCCCGTCGCCCAAACGTTTGCCGGTATGAAAGTCATCCGCAATACGCTGCCCGTGCCTGCGCAGGCGGAGAGTTTCGAAAAACAAAGCATGTCTTTGTTTGCACGGATTAAGTCGTGGTTCAAATAGGCAGATTGGATGGGATGGGTCGTCTGAACGGTGGCACTTGGTTTCAGACGACCTCCGAATATCTGCATCTTACATAAACACGTTATAATGTAATCCTCTCCGTTCAGAATATTAAGGTCGTCTGAAAGCCTTTATGAAACACGCAATCAAACAAAAAATCCTCGAACAGGCACGCCGTGACGGCGTACAGGTAACCGCTTTGCGCGAGCAGGTGCTCGATATCGTTTTGCAGCAAAGCGGCGTGATTAAAGCCTACAACGTCTTGTCGCAGATGCAGCAGCAAAGCGAGGGCGTGGTTGCGCCGCCGACGGCCTACCGCGCCCTTGATTTTTGGGCGGAGCAGGGCGTTTTGCATAAAGTGGCGGCGGTCAACGGCTATATTTTGTGCAGCCACGCGCAGCACGAGTGCGACGACCATTGCCACGACCACGAAGAAGCCGAAGCGCACCACAGCGCGTTTATTTTGGTCTGCACCGAATGCGGCACGGCGGACGAGCAAACCCTGAGCCACGAATGGGCGGCACTGCGCGCAGGCGTTGCCGAAAGCGGCTTTGCGCTGAAAGAAGAACACGTTGTTTTAACTGGAATCTGTAAAAAATGTCAGAAGTGAAAAAAACCAAAGTCCACCTGATTTCAGGTTTTCTGGGAACAGGCAAAACCACCGCGCTTAAAAGCCTGATGGAACAGAAAGACCCGAACGAAAAATGGGTCATCATCGTCAACGAGTTCGGCGAAATCGGTATTGACGGCGCCGTATTGAGCGACAACGGCATCCCCGTGGCAGAAATCGCCGGCGGCTGTTTATGCTGCACCGCCGGCCCGCAAATGGGCGTAACCGTACAGAAAATGCTGCGCGACGCCAAACCCGACCGCCTGATGATTGAGGCAAGCGGACTGGCGCACGCCGCCAGCGTCATCGACGAATTGAAAGCCAAACCGCTGGACAGTCTTCTGGAAATCGGCGCCGTCTTTACCGTCGTTGATCCGCGCCAGTTCATCAACCCCGATTACGCGCAGCAGGCGTTGTATAAAGACCAAATCGGCATCTGTGATGTATTGGTCGCCAGCAAAACCGATTTATGCACCCCCGAACAGCTTGCCGAATTTCACGACAAAGCGGCAAAACTGTTTCCACCCAAAGCCAAAGTGGTCGAAGTCCAAAACGCACAACTCGACATCCAATGGCTCGATATTCCCGTCATCGAAAAATCACGCTACCGCCTCAAAGCCCTGCCGGACAACACCATGGGCTTCCAGTCGCAAGGTTTCACATTCCCCGCCGGACGCGATTTCGACGGCGAAAAATTGACCAACTTCTTCAACGACCTGCCTAAATTCACAGACGGTCTTGTTCGCGCCAAAGGCGTGTTCCAAGTGCTCGGCACATGGGTGTGGCTCAACTGGGTGGACGGGCAATGGGGCGCCAACCAAGTCTCATGGCGCCGCGACTCGCGCTTCGAGCTGATTGCCAAGTCGTTTGACGCAGATTTGATTGAAAAGAAACTGCAAGAGGCTTTGGAGAAATAAGGGAGGTCGTCTGAAAGTTTGCCGCTTCAATTTTCAGACGACCTAAACGATAGTGAAGTCTATTGTTTCAACTGTCAGAATAATATAAAGCAACTGCGTAGCGTGGGCTCTGCCCGCGAATAAATCAAATAAACATTGCAGGAAAGAAGAAAATGGCAAAATTTTTAAATACCAGCGGTACAACGTATTACTTGGAGGAGTTAATTAAAAATGCACAGGAACGGCTTTATTTGATTAGCCCTTATCTAAAATTAAACGATAGGGTAAAAGAGCTTTTAGAAGACAAAGACCGCATGAAAATCGATGTGCGGATTGTAATGGAGAATATAAATTACTTGAAACTATAGCACAGCAACTCGGAAATAATCGTAATGTATCAGGTAGAATTGATCTATTTACAGAATTAAAGGCCTGTCAATCTTGCAGCAATGTTATTTTAGAGTTTAGAAATCGCTATCCAAATATTCAATTAAATATTTTTACAGGAAAATAGAATCATGGAAAAAATAAAAAATTATATAGAATTCAAGAAATTATTTAAAAATATAACGGAAAAATTTGTCAGAGATTTAGATATAACATTAATTGAAGCAGCTGAATATTCTATAATTGAATTCGAAATTTATTTATCTGAATATCCGGAAGATAGTACATTTATTTTTACAGCATGGGCAATCTATCTGTTAGAAAATAACTGTCTCAATGAAAGAGGAAAAGATAATTTTTTCATCGCGGAAATGAAAAAATGTTATCAACAAACTAATTTGGATAGAATAAAATCTATCTATTCTTCGAGTGACTATCATATTTTTGCTAAGGATGTAAACAAGATTCAACAAACATTTAAATTAAATCTTGCCAATATCATGCAGCAAGAGTAGCAACTGTATTTTTAACCCCGTCGGGCAAAAATACCAAAAACGGTAAATCACTAAAAATACTTTTATACCGCCGCAGCAGCAAGCTGTAGCCTGCATGAAACCTAAAATCCATGCGTAAGGTGTGTGCTCCAGCACGCACGCGTTCCATGATTTACGGCTCAATGCCGTCTGAAAAGCTCACACTTTTCAGACGACCTTCAAACCCAAATAGAGGAATACCCAAGCATGTACCGTTACATCCTCCACCGCCTATTACTCTTAATCCCCACGCTGTTGGGGATTTTGGCGATTACTTTTGCCGTTATCCAATTCGTGCCGGGCGGGCCGGTGGAGCAGATGGTGCAGCAGTTGACGCATGGTGCGGTCAGCGGCGAGACGGCGAATGCGACGGCGGGCAATATCATGAAAAACGGTAACCGCATCAGTCCGGAAGATTTGGCGGCGTTGAATGCGCTGTACGGTTTCGACAAGCCGCCGTTGACGCGGTTTGCGGATATGGTGTGGCGGTTTGCCCGTTTTGATTTGGGCAAGAGTTTTTTCCATCATGAAACCGTGTTCGAGCTGGTCAAACAGAAAATGCCGGTATCGATGAGTTTGGGCTTGTGGACGTTTTTCCTGACTTATCTGATTTGTATCCCGTTGGGCATTGCCAAGGCGGTGCGCGACGGCAGCCGTTTTGATGCGGTAACGGGGATGGTGGTGCTGGTCGGTTATACCATACCGCCGTTTGTGTTGGGTTTGGTGCTGTTGGTGTTGTTTGGCGGCGGCAGCTTTTTTGCGTGGTTCCCGCAGGGCGGTTTGGTCGGCGATGATTTCGACACGCTGTCGTGGGCGGGCAAAATCAAGGATTATCTGTGGCACATGGCGCTGCCGATTACGGCTTCGGTGGCGGGCAGTCTGGCGGTAACGACGGTGTTGACGAAAAACGTGTTTCTTGAAGAAATCCGCCGTCAATATGTCTATACCGCCCGCGCCAAGGGTTTGCCGGAAAAGCAGATTTTGTGGAAACACGTTTTCCGCAACGCAATGATTCCGCTGATTACCGGCTTCCCCGCCGCCTTTATCGGCGCGTTTTTCACCGGCAGCTTGCTGATTGAAACCTTGTTCTCGCTCGACGGGCTGGGGCTGCTTTCCTATGAGGCGGTGATGAAGCGCGATTATCCGGTGGTGATGGGAACGCTGTATGTGTTCACGCTGATGGGTTTGCTGGCGAAATTGGTGTCGGATATTTCTTATTCGTGGGTCGATCCGCGCATTCATTTCGGTGGACAGAAATAGGTCGTCTGAAAACTTAAAGAATTATGGAGTTAAATATGATTAAACGTTTAAAAGATATTTCTGAAGAAAGCCGCGAACATAAAAACGATGGTGCAAAAGTAGTCCGTATGGAATTGCAGGATGATGAAGCAACCAAACGGTTGGTCATGCATAGCGCAAAGCGCGTAATTGCCGCGCATAAGTCAGAATTGGAAAAGTTGGCTTATAAATGAATAATATAAATACAAATTTTGTTATTTTTGTACATGATGAAATCCTGTATCAAACCAAAGTAGGTAAAGCAGGGGTCGATTTAGGACGCTTGGAAAGTGTTTTAGGCAGAGTTGACCAGCAAATTTATTACAATCAAATTGATAATGCTTTTGAGATAGCGGCATGGTATGGCGTAGCTTTGGCAAAAGGTCATGCTTTTGTTGATGGAAACAAGCGTACCGGATTGGCAGTAATGCTGACATTTTTGGAAATTCAAGGCATTGATATTCAATATAATACTGGTTTGGATGATTTGATGGTCGATATTGTGGAGAGTAAATTGCCACATGAAACGTTAGCCGAGAAAGTGGCAGAATTTCTTTATCATTTAATGATTTGAATATTCAAACGACCTTTGTGCAACCCAATTATGAAAACACACACCTCAAACCCCACTTGGCAGGCTTTCAAGCAACACAAACGCGGCTGGTTCGCGTTGCGGGTTTTAGCCGTTTTATTCGCCGTCGCGCTGCTTGCGCCTTTGTGGAGCAACGACAAGCCCTTGTGGATACGTTATCAGGGCGAATATTATTTTCCGCTGGTGAATGAATACAACGAAACCGTGTTCGGCGGCGATTTCGACACGCCTGCCGATTACCTCGACCCGCTGATACGCGGCAACATCACGTCAAACGGCAATTACGCCGTTTATCTGCCCAATCCCTACGACGCCGATACGCTCAATGATTTCGACACGCAGCCCGACCCTGCAAGTCCGTCCGAAAGGCACTTGCTCGGCACGGACGACCGCGGTCGCGACGTTTTGGCGCGTTTGGTTTACGGATTCCGCGATTCTCTGCTGTTTGCCCTTGCGCTGACTTTGGTAACGACCGTAATCGGCGTGATTACCGGCGCAGTGCAGGGTTATTTCGGCGGCAAGACCGACCTCTTGATGCAGCGTTTTATCGAAATCTGGGGCGGGATGCCGGAACTTTATCTGCTGATTATCCTGTCTTCGTTTTTTAATCCCAGTTTGTTGATTTTGCTGGTGTTGCTGTCGTTGTTCGGCTGGATGGGGCTGTCGGACTACGTCCGTGCCGAGTTTTTGAAAAACCGTCAGGCGGATTACGTTTTGGCGGCGCGTTCGATGGGCGTGGGCAACCGCGCGATTATGTGGCGGCACATCCTGCCCAACAGCCTGACGCCCGTATTGGCGTTTCTGCCTTTCCGCATCTCCGGCGCGGTGCTTGCGCTGACCAGCTTGGATTTCCTCGGTTTGGGCGTTCCCGCGTCGCAGGCGAGCTTGGGCGAACTCTTGGCGCAGGGCAAGGACAACTTGGACGCTTGGTGGATAGGTTTGTCCACCGTCGGTACGCTGACGGTTATGCTGCTTTTGCTGGTGATGATAGGCGAGGGCTTGCGTCAGGCGTTTGACGTGCGCGCTAGGGGATGATTTTCCGTATTGCGGATGAATATAAAATAGCCGATAGCTCATTTTCCTGCTATATAGATGGCTTTTCAGACCGAGCTTGTTTTCAGGGCGAAAAACCTGTTTATGAGCGCGACCGCAAAAATATTTTACTCACTTAATTTTTGAAGAATTTCAATGAATCAAACACACAACACAAATTTCTACGAAATGCTGGCCGCTGCCTGCCGTAAAAACGGCAAAGGTACTGCGGTGTTCAACGACAAAGAAAAAACCACCTACCATGCACTCAAGCAGGAAGTCGATGCCGTAGCCGCATATCTGCAAAATATGGGCGTCAAGTTCGGCGACAAAGTGGCTTTGGCGGTATCCAATTCGCCCGAATTTATCAGCGCCTATTTTGCCGTATCCGCCATCGGCGCGGTTGCCGTACCAATGAATACGTTTTTGAAAAACAACGAATACGCGTATATTTTGAACGACTGCAAAGCAAGGTTTATGTTTGCATCGGCAGGTTTGCAGAAAGAATTGAAAGGGCTGAAAAAACAGACCCGCGTCGAGAAAATCATTTGGATAGGCGAAGCGAAAGCGGCGGACGAAGCCGATGCGCGTTTTGAAGAAGCACGCCGTTTTTCGGGTACGCCCGATTTAAGCCGCCAGCCGAAAATCGATGATTTGGCGCATATTATTTACACTTCCGGCACGACAGGCCATCCCAAAGGCGCGTTGATCAGCTATGGCAACCTGTTTTCCAACCTTGAAGGCATCGAGCGCATCTTTAAGATTACCAAACGCGACCGCTTCGTCGTGTTCCTGCCGATGTTCCACAGCTTTACGCTGACGGCTATGGTGTTGCTGCCGATTTATATGGCGTGTTCGATTATTTTAGTGAAATCCGTTTTCCCGTTCTCCAACGTTTTGAAACAGGTTTTATTCAAACGCGCGACCGTGTTTTTGGGCGTGCCCGCGATTTACACCGCCATGAGCAAAGCGAAAATCCCTTGGTATTTCAGATGGTTCAACCGCGTCCGTCTGTTTATCAGCGGCGGCGCGCCTTTGGCGGAACAAACCATCCTTGACTTTAAAGCGAAGTTCCCGCGTGCCAAGCTTTTGGAAGGCTACGGCTTGAGCGAATGCTCGCCCGTCGTCGCTGTCAACACGCCCGAAAGGCAAAAAGCCCGCAGCGTCGGCATCGCCTTGCCCGGATTGGAAGTCAAAGCCGTCAACGACGAATTGGTCGAAGTGCCGACGGGCGAAGTGGGCGAACTCATCGTCAAAGGCGGTTCGGTCATGCAGGGATACCTGAATATGCGCGATGCCACGGACGAAGCCATCGTTAACGGCTGGCTGAAAACAGGCGATTTTGTCACGATAGACGAAGACGGCTTTATCTTTATCGTCGACCGCAAAAAAGACCTGATTATTTCCAAAGGGCAAAACGTTTATCCGCGCGAAATCGAAGAGGCGATTTACAAACTCGACGCCGTCGAAGCCGCAGCCGTCATCGGCGTGAAAGACCAATACGCCGATGAAGAAATCATCGCCTTTATCCAACTCAAAGACGGTGAAACGTTGGACGAAGCCGACGTGCGCGCCCATTTGCGCGGACATTTGGCGAATTTCAAAATCCCCAAACAGATTTACTTTAAAGACGAACTGCCGAAAAACGCCACGGGCAAAGTGTTGAAACGGGTGTTGAAAGAGCAGTTTCAGAAATAATTAAGCGTTCAGACGACCTCGGTTTGCGGGTTTGAATCAGAGGTCGTCTGAAAAGCTTAGATAACACTAAGAGATACTGTAGAATTTCTTTTGTTACAATGATTAAATTTAAAGTTGATTAGATAGCAAAAATAATTATTTGAAAGAAATGTTATGAGAAAAAGTCATGTCGATAAATTGCTTAAAGCTATTCGAGAGGAATTAAATATAATAAAAAAAATGGAAGCTATTGATGAAGTTAAGTTTAAATCAATACTTGAAAATCTTAGAAGCTCACTAGAATATATAGCACAAGATATAAATTCTATGTTATCTAAACCAAAAGATAGAATATATTTTCCATATGGGAAGACTAAGGAAAATTTTGAAGAAAGTATCAATAAGAATCTATCAGGAATTCAATATGAATATCCTAAAGTTTATGATTATATAGAGAGCTTACAGTCGCATAAAAATAATGGAGATGATTGGTTAATAACAATGTGTAGTTTAACTAACCATGCTAAACATAATGGGCTTATTGAATTAGAATATAAAGGAAATAATCATGTCATTATGCATGCAGAAGGAGTTCCTCTTTTTGAATTTATAAATGTTAATAATGGAGAAGTAATTTTAAAAGAAAATACATTTTTTGTTTCGAATGATGATGGAAGCGAGACAAATTTAGGTACAATGGGCGAAATTCATGTTACAGGGGCAAAAGTAAAAGGAGTAGAAGATGATGATTTCGTCAGTTTTTCTATCGTGGAAAAGAAAAAATTGGTTATAGATGGAAAGACACCTATTGAGGTAATCCCATTTTTAGAAAAATGTTTTAATAAAATCAGTCAGTTTTCTACTGATGTATATACTCAACTCAAATGAGCATGAACATCCTTGAAATTGAAAACCTAAACGCCTTTTTCCCCGGCAAGCAAGTCCTACACGATGTCAGCCTGACCGTACAGACTGGCAGGAAACTGGCATTGGTCGGCGAGAGCGGCAGCGGTAAAACCGTGTTGGCGCAGGGCATTATGCGGCTGAATCCGCTGGTGTCATTTGAAGGCTGTCTGAAATTTTGCGGCAACGATTTGCTGACCCAATCCGAACGCGCCCTGCAAAAGCTGCGCGGACGGGAAATCGGCATGGTTTTTCAAGAGCCGATGACCGCGCTTAACCCCGTGATGCGCGTCGGTGCGCAGATTGCCGAAGTGCTGACCCTGCATCTGGGTTTGGACAAAAAACAGGCATGGGCGAGGGCGGTCGAACTTTTGGCGGAAACCGGCATCCGCGAGCCTGAGCAGAAAGCCTTTGCCTATCCCTTCCAGCTTTCTGGCGGACAGCGGCAGCGGGCGATGATTGCGATGGCGGTTGCCGCCGAACCCAAGCTCTTGATTGCCGACGAACCGACCACCGCCTTGGATGTCGCCGTGCAGGCGCAGATTCTCGATTTGTTGGCGCGCTTGCAGCAGGCGCACAACATGACCATGCTCTACATCACCCACGACCTGAACCTTGTCCGCCGCTTTGCCGACGACGTTGCCGTGATGCGCGGCGGACGCATTGTCGAAACGGGTGCAGCGGCGGAAGTGTTCGCCCGTCCGCAACACGAATATACGAAAATGCTGTTGAACGCTGGTGCCGCGCGCAAGGTCGAACCTTTGGCGGGCAATCCTGCCACCGTCTTGCAGGCGGAGCAGCTTTCCGTCGCCGTCAAAGAAACGGCGGGCTGGTTCAAAAAACGCAGCAAAACCCTGCTGGAGCCGGTTTCCTTCGATTTGAAAGCGGGCGAAACACTGGGCATCATCGGCGAAAGCGGCTGCGGCAAAACCACGCTGGCAAAAGCCGTGATGCACCTTATCGACGCGGAAGGTCGTCTGAAAATCAACGGCGAAGCCTGGACACGCGAATCGAGGCGCGACATCCAAATGGTGTTCCAAGACCCCTTCGGCGCATTCAACCCGCGCATGAACGTCTTTAATATTGTTTCCGAAGCCCTGCGCGTCCACGAACCCGATTTGTCCCGCGCAGAAATGCGGCAGCGCGTGCAAGACGTATTGCGGCAGGTCGGACTGCCCGAAGACGCGCTCGAACGCTATCCGCACGCCTTTTCCGGCGGACAACGCCAGCGGCTCGCCATCGCCCGCGCCATCATCGTCCGCCCGAAAATCCTCGTTTTGGACGAACCGACTAGCGCGCTCGACGTACAATGGCAGCAACAGATTCTGGAGCTGCTCGCCGATTTGCAGAAAAAACACGGTCTCAGCCTCATCATCATCAGCCACGACCTCGCCGTTATCCGCGCCCTGTCGCACCGCGTGATGGTCTTGAAAGACGGCAAAGTCGTCGAAGAGGGCGGCTGCGAAACCGTATTTGCCAACCCTTCCAGCGATTACACGCGCCATCTGATGAGCTTTAGGGCAGGTTGAACTGTCAGATAGGTCGTCTGAAAAACATTAGCCAATCCCGATGGCAACCTTACAAAAAAGCTATTACACTTTTGCGACACTTGAAATTTTCAGCCCCAAGCCCTATCCTGCACAACATCTGATTCAATTTGACACAAAAAGGAAAAACTCATGAGCAGCGAACTGATTATCCACACCACCGATGCAAATTTCGAACAAGACGTTTTGAAATCCGACGTTCCCGTATTGCTCGACTTCTGGGCACCTTGGTGCGGTCCTTGCAAAATGATCGCTCCGATTTTGGACGACATCGCCGCCGAATTTGAAGGTCGTCTGAAAGTCGTCAAAATCAACATCGATGACAACGAAGCCACTCCCGCCAAATTCGGCGTGCGCGGTATCCCGACGCTGATGGTCTTCAAAAACGGCGAAAACGTTGCCACCAAAGTCGGCGCTTTGGCAAAAGGTCAATTGACCGCGTTTGTAAACGCTTCTTTGGCTTAAGTTTCAACAACGCAAAAGGTCGTCTGAAAATTTTCAGACGACCTTTTTGTATGTTTGGATTTTAGGGAAACGGGATGCTTTGCCTGTTCTCTTCTTTATCGTTTGAGGATTTCGGCAAACGGGCATTGCCCGATTAAATTCGCTTTAATCTGCGCTAAAAAGGTCGTCTGAAAACTGAACTGGCCCCCAAATCTTGGACACTCATAAAAG
>CAUSDA010000053.1:0-18292 GCA_963529965.1 uncultured Neisseria sp. | reverse complement strand
GTTGGAGGGGATGTCCAACTTTTGGGGTGCAGTTCAGTTTTCAGACGACCTTTCAAGCGATACAACCATCTCCCGCCAATATTTCAGACATGATTATCCACATGGCTATCTAATCTATCCTTCTGAAAAATAAAAAGATTATATTTTTTCTCAAATTTTATACACACTTTATCCATAGCTTTTCTCCAACGATAAAAAAGGTCGTCTGAAAACCCGAATTCGGATTTCAGACGACCTTTTATCCACAAGCCGATCGGTGATCAATCGCCCATGACTTTGCCTTCGCGGCGCGGGTCGGCACCGCCGAGCAAACCGTCTTTGCCGATCACAATGCCTTGTACGCCGGAATTCAAATCGCGGATTTGGACTTTGTAGCCCAGTTTTTCCAATGCTGCCGCTTTGTCCGCCGCAGCGGTTTTTTCTTCGATTTCATACTGGCTGCCGCGATTGAGCATATTCGGCAGGGAGATTGCCGCCTGAATGTCCATACCCCAATCGATATGCGCCACCAGCGTTTTGGCGACGAAACCGATGATGCGGCTGCCGCCGGGCGAACCGACTGCCAAATAAGGCTTACCGCCTTTCATCACAATGGTCGGCGCCATCGAAGAACGCGGCCGTTTGCCGCCCGCCACGCTGTTGGCCACCGTTTTACCGTCCGCGCCGACAGGGTTGAAAGCGAAATCGGTCAATTCATTGTTGAGCAGATAGCCGTTTGCCATCAGTCCCGAACCGAACGCGTTTTCAATCGAAGTCGTCATCGACACGACGTTGCCGTCTTTATCCACAACCACCAAATGGCTGGTGGACGGCAGCTCTACCGCCATACCCTGCGCGTATGCCTTGCCGAACTTGCCTGCCTGAATGTTTTCCAACGCCTTATCGGATTGGAGGATTTCTTCGGCGCGCGGTTTCAGGTAAGCCTGCGAAATCAAGGCACGGGTCGGGACGTTGACAAACGCGGGATCGCCGACGTAATAATCGCGGTCGGCAAACGCAATCCGCGACGCATCGCCTATCCAGCGCCAACTGTGGATATTTTCCGCGCCCAATGCCTTCATATCCTGATTTTGCAGGACGCCCAAAATCTCGCCCAAAGCAATCGCCCCCGAACTTGGCGCACCCATGCCGCAGACTTCGTATTCACGATACGGCGCGCAAACCGGTTCGCGCTCGATAACGCGGTAGTTTTTCAAATCCGCCATGCTGATTTTGCCGGGGTTATCCACAGCACCGGTAACGGCACGGACAATATTCTGCGCCTGCACCCCCTGATAAAACGGCGCGCTGCCTTTTTCCGCCAACAGGCGTACGGAGCGGGCAAATTCAGGGTTTTTCAACACCGTTCCCGCTGCCAAAGGTTTGCCGTCGGGCAGGAAATACGCGGCGGTTTGCGGATAGCGTTGCAAAGGCTCCAAATTTTGCTCGATGGATTTCGCCATACGCGGTGAAACGCTAAAGCCTTGTTCCGCCAAAGCAATCGGTTTGTCAAACAGGCTTGCCCACGGCAATTTGCCGTAACGCTTATGAACATCTTCCAGCAGCTTCGGAATCCCCGGCACACCGACCGAACGGCCGCCGACCACTGCGTTCATAAAGCCCATCGGTTTGCCGTTCTCATCCAAAAAAAGCTCCGGCGTTGCCGCTTTCGGCGCCGTTTCACGAGCATCAAACGTCGTCAGTTTTTTCGCCTTATTGTCCCAATACACCAAAAACGCGCCGCCGCCCAAACCTGAAGACTGCGGCTCGGTCAGACCCAAGGTTGTCTGCATGGCGATCATCGCATCTATCGCGCTGCCGCCGCGTTTCAAAACCTCATATCCCGCCTCGGTCGCCAACGGATTGGCAGACGCCGCCATATAATGTTTGGCGCGGATCAATTTCTGCTCGGTCAGCCCCGTCCCTTGTTCCGGCGCATGGTTATCCACAGCTGTCGGCACAGGCGCGGCATCAGGTTTCTGCATAGGCTGGTGCGCGCACGCCGCCAAAACCAAAACTGCCAACAGGTTTAAACTAAAAGAAAATTTCATATCTGCTCCCTTTTGATGAGATATTTTTCAGACGACCTTTAATAGCGCTAAAACACACAAGAGGTCGTCTGAAACATGAAAACCGATTGGACTGTTTATCTCTTCGGACAGTTCCGTTTGAGCCCGGTATAAAACCGGCAGGCTGTGTGTATAGCCGGAAAGTTATACACAAAACCAAACCGGATTTCAAAATTATCCACATCTGCAAACAAGACAAACAGCAGTTTATCCGCATCCAAAATCTGTATTCAACTTATTGAACTGAAAAAGGAATCAAATTTATACACAAGCAAATGCGCGACTCAATATAATCATCTATTTATTATTTAAAATCTTATTTATAGTTTGTTTCCCAACGCGCAGCCAAAGCCTGCAACGTAAAGGCATCTTTTCAAAAAATTAGATAGTTAAGGATTGTTAAACCTCTGTAAATCAGATAGAGTTACGGCTGATAAATTAAATTAATAATGGAGCTTCCATCAATGAAAGGCGATATCGGCGTCATCGGCTTGGCCGTTATGGGTCAAAATTTGATTTTGAATATGAACGATCACGGTTTCAAAGTCGTGGCGTACAACCGGACCACTGCTAAAGTAGACGATTTTCTCAACGGCGCAGCCAAAGGCACCAACATTATCGGTGCCTATTCATTGCAAGATTTAGTGGATAAACTGGAAAAACCGCGCAAAATCATGATGATGGTGCGTGCAGGTTCTGTCGTGGACGACTTTATCGAGCAACTTGTCCCGCTTTTGGAACAAGGCGACATTATTATTGACGGCGGCAACGCCAATTATCCCGATTCCACCCGCCGCACGCACGAGCTGGCGGCAAAAGGCATCCGCTTTATCGGCGCAGGCGTTTCCGGCGGCGAAGAAGGCGCGCGTCACGGCCCATCCATCATGCCCGGCGGCGACGAAGCCGCATGGCCTGCCGTCAAACCCATTTTCCAAGCGATTGCCGCCAAAACCCCGCAAGGCGAACCCTGCTGCGACTGGGTCGGCCGCGACGGCGCGGGCCATTTCGTCAAAATGGTGCACAACGGCATCGAATACGGCGATATGCAGTTGATTTGCGAAGCCTACCAATTCATGAAAGACGGCTTGGGTCTGAGCTACGACGAAATGCACCGCATTTTCAGCGAATGGAACCAAACCGAGCTGGATTCCTACCTGATTGAAATCACCGCCGCGATTTTGGGCTACAAAGACGAAAACGGCGAACCTTTGGTCGAAAAAATCCTCGATACCGCCGGACAAAAAGGCACAGGCAAATGGACCGGCATCAACGCCCTCGATTTGGGCATCCCGCTGACGCTGATTTCCGAAGCCGTATTTGCCCGCTGCGTATCCGCGTTCAAAGATCAACGCGTTCAAACCGGCCGCTTGTTCGGCAAAACCGTTACCCCCGTTGACGGCGACAAAGCCGCGTGGGTCGAAGCCCTGCGCCAAGCGCTGTTGGCATCCAAAATCATTTCCTACGCACAAGGCTTCATGCTCATCCGCGAAGCCAGCGAAAACAACGATTGGGCATTGAACTACGGCAACACCGCCCTTCTGTGGCGCGAAGGCTGCATCATCCGCAGCGCGTTCTTGGGCAACATCCGCGACGCATACGAAGCCAATCCCGATTTGGTGTTTTTGGGTTCCGACCCCTATTTCAAAGGCGTATTGGAAAACTGCCTGCCCGCATGGCGCAAAGTGGTCGCCAAAGCCATCGAATGCGGCATCCCCATGCCCTGCATGGCTTCCGCGATTACCTTCCTTGACGGCTACACCACCGAACGCCTGCCTGCCAACCTGCTGCAAGCCCAACGCGACTACTTCGGCGCGCACACCTACGAGCGCACCGACAAACCGCGTGGCGAATTCTTCCACACCAACTGGACAGGCAAAGGCGGCGATACCGCATCGACCACTTACGATATTTGATTTGTCTGAATCAGCGAAAAGGTCGTCTGAAAACCATAAGTTTTGGGTTTTCAGACGACCTTTTGATTTGAATCTTTCAATTTGAGGCACGCTTGTTATGGAAATCTCAACGACAAATTTCGATTTTAAAAACGGATGTTTGCAGGAACAGAAGGGCGGTTAAAACGCCTATAAAATCCACTGTTTGCGCACAACTTATCCACATTTTAATCCCAGTTTATCCCGTTGAATAAAAGCATGATTCATTATAGTGGATTAACTTTAAACCGGTACGGCGTTGCCTCGCCTTGCTCTGATTTAAATTTAATCCACTATAAACGCCGTCCCTATACAAAAAGGTCGTCTGAAAATCTTGGAACTGATTTTTCAGACGACCTTTGGTGTCTCCGTAGCTTAAAAGACAAATGATTTAAAGCGTTTAATTTTTCCGCGCAGTAACAAATTCCGCCAGCAGCCGCAGATGCAGGGCTTTTGCGCCGAAGGGTTCGAGCAGGGCGGCAGCTTCGGCAGTCAGGGTTTCGGCGTAGGCGCGGGCGGCTTGCAGGCCCATCAGTTTGACGTAGGTGGGTTTGTCGTTATCGCTGTCTTTGCCGGCGGTTTTGCCCAAGGTGGTAGTGTCGGCTTCGCAGTCCAACACATCGTCGATAACTTGGAACGCCAAGCCGAGTTTGGCGGCGTAGTTGTCTAAGGTCTGGACGTCGTCTGAATCCAAATCGGGGCAGGCAAGTGCGCCCAATACGACGGCGGCGCGGATGAGGGCGCCGGTTTTGAGGCTGTGCATCTGCTCCAACTGCGCCTGGTTCATGGTTTTGCCGACGTTGGCAAGGTCGATGGCTTGTCCGCCTGCCATGCCGAGGCTGCCGGATGCTTTGGCGAGCGTGGACAATATGGCGATTTGGCGTTCGGCGGGCAGTCCGGTCGGACGGCTCAATACGTCGAAGGCTTGGCTTTGCAGCGCGTCGCCGACCAAGAGGGCAGTGGCTTCGTCGTATTTCACATGGCAGGTCGGTTTGCCGCGCCGCAGGCTGTCGTTGTCCATTGCGGGCATATCGTCATGAACCAAGGAATAGACATGCACCATTTCGATCGCCGCCATGGCTTGTTCGACGGCGTTTTGGTCGGCATCGCCCAATTCGGACGCGGCGAGCACCAAGAGCGGGCGCAGCCGTTTGCCGCCGCCGAGGGTAACGTAACGCATGGCTTCGTGCAGCGTGTGCGGCACTTGGTTTTCAGACGGTAGGAAACGCTCCAGCAGCAATTCGGTCTGCGCTTGGGCTTTTTGCTGCCATGCTTTCAATTCATTCGCCGGGTTCAAGGTTCAGCTCCTTCAGTTCGCCCGCGTCCAATACTTGCAGCTTTTGTTCGACTTCCGCCAGCTTGGTTTGGCAGTATCTGACCAGCTCGTTGCCTTCCTGATAGGCTGCCAGAGCATCTTCCAGCGGCATTTCGCTGCTTTGCATGGACTGGGTCAGGGTTTCGAGGCGGGCGAGGGCTTCTTCAAAGGATTTGGGGGCTTTTTTCATGATGATGCGGGCAAAAAATCAAAGCGGTATTGTAGCATTTTATGGGCTGCTTCTTGGCTGGGAACGGAAAAAGGTCGTCTGAAAACCTGATTTACAAGTTTTCAGACGACCTTTTGAGCTGATGATACGGTAAAAATCATTCTTTCAGAGCGGCGGCACCAAATGTACCGTTTTTAGATTCCAGAAGATGATCGAATCGACCGGTAAGCTCTTCTGCTTGGGGGCCGAGGAACATACCCGACATGATTTTTTGTTCTTTCTCATCCACATGGAAGAAGCGGTTGCCGACGATTTGACCTTCCAGATTCACTTCATCAAATTCACCGTTTTCTGAGTAAACCGCACCAGAGAGGGATTTGCGGCCGAAGTCCACCATAAAGATGGAGTTGCCGAACCTATTGGCTTGTCCGACATCGCTGTAAAGCGCATAACCGCGGTAAAAAGCCTGACCCTCTTGAGGCATCGCTGCTTCCGGAGTAATAACGCCTTGGTAGAACATATACGATGTATGGATGTCACCGTTTTCATTTCTCAAGCCATAAAAACCGTAGCGGCCGTATTTCAGATGATTGGCGGCAACCAAGACAGATTTTTCGTTCACATTACCGAATACTTCAGCCCTTTGAGGCTCAGTTTCGGGCAACAGCGGGATTTTTTGTCCGTCCAATTCAAGAATATTGATGTCGCCGATATGGGAAATATCATCGCCTTCCATTCCTGATTGGGAAATTTTGCTGTAATAGCCGTCGATTTGTTGGGTTGCAGCAGCTTCAGCGACTTTGCGTTCTGCTTCCACTCTAGCTTTTTCGGCTTCTTCAGCCGCCTTGCGTTCTGCTTCCGCTTTGGCTTTTTTGGCTTCTTCAGCCGCTTTTCGTTCTGCTTCCGCTTTAGCTTTCTCAGCTTCTTCGGCGGCTTTGCGTTCAGCTTCGGCCTTAGCTTTCTCGGCTTCTTCAGCAGCCTTACGTTCCGCTTCCGCTTTAGCTTTTTCAGCCTCTTCAGCGGCTTTGCGTTCGGCTTCCGCTTTGGCTTTTTCGGCTTCTTCGGCTGCTTTATGTTCGGCTTCTGCTTTAGCTTTTTCAGCTTCTTCGGCGGCTTTTCGTTCTGCTTCCGCCTTAGCTTTTTCAGCCTCTTCAGCTGCTTTACGTTCAGCTTCTGCTTTGGCTTTTTCAGCTTCTTCGGCTGCTTTACGTTCAGTTTCTGCTTTAGCTTTTTCAGCTTCTTCAGCGGCTTTGCGTTCTGCTTCAGCTTTGGCTTTTGCAGCCTCTTCAGCCGCTTTACGCTCAGCTTCAGCTTTAGCTTTTTCGGCTTCTTCAGCAGCCTTACGTTCTGCTTGGGCTTTAGCTTTTTCGGCTTCTTCAGCGGCTTTACGTTCTGTTTCTACTCTGGCTTTTTCAGCTTCTTCAGCAGCCTTGCGTTCGGCTTCCGCTTTGGCTTTCTCGGCTTCTTCGGCTGCTTTACGCTCCGTTTCAGCCTTAGCTTCTTCAGCGGCTTTACGTCCCGCTTGGCATTCGGCGTTGCATTCTATTTTGGGTTGATTGGTATCGCTTGAGGCGGTTGACGGTGAACCGCCGCCTCCACCGCCTCCGCAGGCGGCAAGTAACGATAGGGCAAGGTAAGACAGGATATGTGGATAGTTTTTCATCGTAATGTACTTTTATATTTAAAATAGTTATGTGATATTCATTTTATGGGCTTTTTTATAACATGTCATTTATTTATTTGACGAACGGTACTTTTTGTTTATAAATAATTTATTTTATTTGGATTTTTATGTTGCGAAATGGGTAAATTTTTAGATAGGCGGTTTTTTTGGTGGTCAAACGGTTGTGATTTGCTTGTGTTATAATCCGCACTTCATACAGGTCGGACAGACAGTCGCCGCGTATCGCGTAAGGCATACGGGGAGGAAAGTCCGGGCTCCGCAGAGCAGGATGCCGGCTAACGGCCGGGCGCGGAAACGCGACGGAAAGTGGAACAGAAAGCAATACCGCCGACGGCCGCCTTCGGGCGGCACGGGTAAGGGTGAAAAGGTGCGGTAAGAGCGCACCGTGCACTTGGTAACAAGGCGCAGCAGGCTAAACCCCATCCGGAGCAAGACCAAACAGAACGCATTGACGCTGCTCGCCGAGCGTTCGGGTAGGTTGCTGGAGCGCATCAGTAATGGTGTGCCTAGAGGAATGACTGTCCGAGACAGAACCCGGCTTACCGTCCGGCCTGTATGTCCCGATTATCGAAAAGGTCGTCTGAAAACCGATTTTTGTGTTTCAGACGACCTTTTGCCATAGATATAGTGGATTAACTAAATCAGGACAAGGCGAGGCAACGCCGTACCAGTTTAAAGTTAATCCACTATAACCCGTTTTGCCCATCCTGTTCCCGCTTCACGGAATCCCCTTTTCAGACGACCTTTCCCCCGTCTCGCCCGCACGATTTACGGTATAATTCCCCATCTTTATCCATTGTTTTCCCAAGCATAAAACCATGACACGCAAAATCCTCGTTACCTCCGCGCTGCCCTATGCCAACGGCAGCATCCACCTCGGCCACATGGTCGAACACATCCAAACCGACGTTTGGGTGCGCTTTCAAAAACTGCGCGGCCACGAGTGCCACTACTGCTGCGCCGATGACACCCACGGCACGCCCGTGATGCTTGCCGCGCAAAAACAAGGCATCGCGCCCGAAGACATGATTGCCAAAGTGCGCGAAGAACACCTCGCCGACTTCACCGGCTTTTTCATCGGCTACGACAATTATTACAGCACCCATTCCCCTGAAAACAAACAGTTTTCCCAAGACATTTACCGCGCGCTGAAAGCCAATGGCAAAATCGAAAGCCGCGTCATCGAGCAGCTTTTCGACCCCGAAAAACAAATGTTCCTGCCCGACCGCTTCGTCAAAGGCGAATGCCCCAAATGCCACGCTCAAGACCAATACGGCGACAACTGCGAAGTCTGCGGCACGACCTATGCCCCGACCGAACTGATTAACCCGTATTCCGCCGTTTCCGGTGCCAAACCCGAATTGCGCGAATCCGAACACTTCTTCTTCAAACTGGGCGAATGCGCCGACTTCCTCAAAGCATGGACTTCCGGCAACAACCCGCACGACGGCAAGCCCCATCTGCAAGCCGAAGCCCTCAACAAAATGAAAGAATGGCTGGGCGAAGGCGAAGAAACCACCCTATCCGACTGGGACATCTCCCGCGACGCGCCGTATTTCGGTTTCGAAATCCCCGACGCGCCGGGCAAATACTTCTACGTCTGGCTGGACGCGCCCGTCGGCTACATGGCGTCGTTTAAAAACCTGTGCGACCGTATCGGTGTCGATTTTGACGAATACTTCAAAGCCGACAGCCAAACCGAGATGTACCACTTCATCGGCAAAGACATCCTCTATTTCCACGCCCTGTTCTGGCCCGCCATGCTGCATTTTTCCGGCCACCGCGCCCCGACCGGCGTGTACGCACACGGTTTCCTGACCGTCGACGGACAAAAAATGTCCAAATCGCGCGGCACCTTCATTACCGCCAAATCCTATCTGGAACAAGGCCTGAACCCTGAGTGGATGCGCTACTACATCGCCGCCAAACTCAACAGCAAAATCGAAGACATCGATTTGAACCTGCAAGACTTTATCAGCCGCGTAAACAGCGACCTCGTCGGCAAATACGTCAACATCGCCGCCCGCGCGTCAGGTTTCATCGCCAAACGCTTTGAAGGTCGTCTGAAAGACGTTTCAGGCAGCGCATTGCTGGCAAAACTCGCCGCCGAAAGCGACACCATCGCCGAGCAATACGAAAACCGCGAATACGCCCGCGCCCTGCGCGACATCATGGCATTGGCAGACGCCGTGAACGAATACGTCGATGCCAACAAGCCGTGGGAACTCGCCAAACAGGAAGGTCAAGACGAACGCCTGCACGAAGTATGCAGCGAACTCATCAACGCCTTCACCATGCTGACCGCCTACCTCGCCCCCGTATTGCCGCAAACCGCCGCCAACGCCGCGCGTTTCCTCAATCTGGACGCGATTACCTGGGCGAACACGCGCGAAACCTTGGGCGAACACGCCATCAACAAATACGAACATTTAATGCAACGAGTGGAGCAAAAACAAGTGGACGATTTAATCGAAGCCAACAAACAAAGCATTCAGACGACCCCCGCACCTGCCGCCGAAGAGAGCAAATACGAAAAAGTCGCCGAACAGGCAAGCTTCGACGACTTCATGAAAATCGACATGCGCGTCGCCAAAGTATTGAACTGCGAAGCCGTCGAAGGCAGCACCAAACTCCTGAAATTCGACCTCGATTTCGGTTTTGAAAAACGCATCATCTTCTCCGGCATCGCCGCGTCTTATCCCAACCCCGCCGAATTGAACGGCCGCATGGTCATCGCCGTCGCCAACTTCGCCCCGCGCAAAATGGCAAAATTCGGCGTATCCGAAGGCATGATCCTCTCCGCCGCCACCGCCGAGGGCAAACTGAAACTTCTCGATGTCGATGCAGGCGCGCAGCCTGGGGATAAAGTAGGCTAAAACGCTGAAAAAAGCTGTCTGAAACCATCATGCAAGATGTTCGGACAGCTTTTTTTGTATCTTGAAACCAAGGAAAAACTGATGAAAAAACTGCTTTTTATCTTTTTGGGACTGGCAAGTTTGAATGTCTATGCCAACGGCTGCCCCGGGCAATTTGACCCCGTCAGCGGTATTTGCCGCTTTCAGGGGAATAACGGCGAAATGGTTCAATACAATATGGCTCCGCCCCAATCATCCAACGTTCAAAACAGCTCCAAAGTCGTCAATATCAATGTCCCGTCCAAATACGGCGCATGGGCCACCAATCTTAAAACGGGTATTTCAGGCGGCGCACTTAATCAAAACTCACGTGCTGCTGCCGAAAAAGAAGCCATCAAAACCTGCGAAAAAGGTGGTCGCAATGCACCGTGTGTAGTGGCTGCTTGGGTCAGAAACGGTTGTATCGCCGTCGCACAAGGAAAATCAGGAAATAAATGGAAAGCTTTCCCGGGAGTAAAAGAGCCTGGCCTTGCCGAGGCTGAAGCATTAAGGAAATGTCAGGCTTCCGGTTATTCGCAATGCACCATTTTTGCCCCTGAAGGCTGTTCGATGCCGCAATATTGACAGGCAAAAGGTCGTCTGAAAGTTTTCAGACGACCTCGGTATCAGATTCATATTTTAAGAAAGCAAAAGAGATTACGACCAAACAAAGGAATAAGACTGATGAAAAAATTGTTTTTTATCTTATTGGGGCTGGCAAGTTTTAATGTCTATGCCAACGGCTGCGGCGGAGAGTACCAACCCGCCACGGGAACTTGTCGCATTATCGACAGTTCGGGGCGACAGATTTTATACAATGTCGGTACGCCCCAATCTTCTAGCGGCGGTTCCGTGCAAAACGGTTCTAAAGTCGTCAACGTCAATGTCCCGTCCAAATACGGCGCATGGGCGGTCAATCCTAAAACGGCGATTGCAGGTGGCTCTCTCAATATGGATTCGCGTGAGGCTGCGGAAAAAGAAGCGATTAAAACCTGTGAAAAAGGCGGTCGCAATGCGCCGTGTGTAGTGGCTGCCTGGTTCAGAAACGGCTGTCTTGCCGTAGCACAGGGGAAATCTGGCAAAAAATTGAAGACTTTCTACGGAAATGGAGCCAACATTGGACAGGCGGAGCCAGCAGCATTAAGAAAATGTCAGGCTTCGGGATCTGTGGAATGCAAAATTGTCGTTTCTGAAGCCTGCTCGTTGCCTAGATATTGATAGGCAAAAGGTCGTCTGAAAGTTTTCAGACGACTTCGGTATTAGGTTCTTGCTTTAAGAAAAGAGATTACGACCAAACAA
The DNA here is from genome assembly GCA_963529965.1 of uncultured Neisseria sp. Lineage (GTDB taxonomy): Bacteria > Pseudomonadota > Gammaproteobacteria > Burkholderiales > Neisseriaceae > Neisseria. Next base: position 6,952 of record CAUSDA010000053.1, on the reverse strand, counting down.
AGGAATAAAACTGATGAAAAAACTGCTTTTTATCTTATTGGGGCTGGCGAGTTTTAATGTCTATGCCAACGGCTGCGGCGGAGAGTACCAGCCCGCCACGGGAACTTGCCGCATTATCGACAGTTCGGGACGGCAGATTTTATACAATGTCGGTACGCCCCAATCTTCTAACGGTGGTTCTGTTCAAAACAGTCCTAAAGTCGTCAACGTCAATGTTCCATCCAAATACGGTGCATGGGCAATCAACCTTAAAACGGGTATTTCGGCAGATGTTATCAATGCCCCTTCCCGTGCTGTTGCAGAAAAAGAAGCGATAAAATCCTGTGAACAAGGTGGGCGTAATGCGCCGTGTAAAGTAGAGGCTTGGGTCAGAAACGGTTGTATCGCTGTTGCCCAAGGAAAAGAAGGCAAACGATGGAGAACTTTCCCTGGAATAGAAGGACCTGGTCTTGCTGAAGCGGAGGCACTACGAAAATGTCGGGCTTCAGGGCTTCCGCAATGCGAAATTACCACGCCCGAAGGCTGCTCGATGCCTAAATATTGACAGGCAAAAGGTCGTCTGAAAGTTTTCAGACGACCCCCGTATATAAACTATTCATGATTTTCCCATCTGTTTTTTGAAAGTACCCATATGAAAAAAGCCCTTGTATTTTCTTTGCTGCTCGCCGGTTTGTCCGCTTCTGCCGCCGCGCAAAATCAAACCGGTGCGTCATCCGATCCTGCGGCAGATAAAAAGCTTGCCGCCGAGTGCGGGCAATTGTTTAAAGACACCAATACTTTGGCGAACGGTTCGCTTTGTTATCGGGACAATAAAGAGACCGCCGAATATTTCGACCTTTTGTCTATGGTTTTGTTGTTTAACCATCCGAAAGTCGATCAGTGCCGACAATATCCGAAACTGGAGGAGGAATTCAAAAAACAAAGCTTTCACCATCTCGACGATAAGGAGTTGAAGCGCCTTTGCGCGGAAAGCCGCGAAGAACGCGACCGTTTGCGCCGCCAAGTAGAGGCGTACATGGACAGTAAGATAAAACAGTATGCGGAAGAAGAAGCCCCGCGCCGCGGTGTTCCCGTTGACGAATTGCTGCGTAAAACCGTTGCCGAAGAAGCCGAACGCCGCGCCAAAGCCGATGCCTTTATCCGTCAGAAAGATGGCAGATAAGGATGATGGACGGGGTCGTCTGAAAACTTCGGGCATGAATGTACTGGGTTCCGACATTCCGACATTCATGTATTCATGCTTTATTTGAAAATATCATTCCGGTTTAAAAGGAAAAACCATGAAACAATCTGCTTTAGGCTTACTTGCTTTGATTTTATCTTTTTCAGCCGCCGCGCAAGAGCCGGCCGTCAGTTTGAATGCGGAGCAGGTCGAACATTGCCGGCAAATGCTGCAAGATACGGCGCTGATTGAGGCTACGGCGAATGTATGCGGCGGCAATGAGGACATCAAAGACTATGCCGGGCATTTATACTCTTTGTACATGGCTGCCGATCCGCAAGCCTTGCAATGCGTCAATTACAGCATGGCGATGAAAAAAGAAGGGAAACCGCTGCCTCATTATGGCTATTCCCCCGAGCAAGACAGTAAGCAATATTGCGCCCAAAGCCGCAAAGAACGCCATCTTGCCCAACAACGCGCCGAGGCTTTGGTTGAAAAAGAGCTGCCGAACATTGCCCGCAAAGTCTCCGAAGAATCGAATGCGCTTTATCAAGAGCATCAAAAGCAATTGGCGCAACGACAAAATGCAGAACCGGACAACTGGGAAAAACCGAAATCTTCCAAGCAAATCTTGAACGAAATGCGCGAACAACTGGCAGCCAGCCGTAAAAAAGCGGAAATTGCCCGCCGGAAAATAGAAAAACAGTAACGAAGTTTCGGACAATATGGACAGACGGTCTGCCCTGACCGGATACAAGAAACCCGCTTTTTGAAGCGGGTTTTTATTTTGGAGTCGATTAAGGTTTTCAGACGACCTTTTGGCAGAAGAAACTAATTGAAGCGGTTAACTGATTTTTGGTTTATTTTTACAAAAATAAATAGTGTTGACAATTTTTATGGTGGTAATTAATGTACTGATACTTTATTTGAAGTTTTAAACGGTCCTGCGTGCTGCTACCTACAAAAATTTAAATTTAATCAAGAGGAAACAATCTATGGAGCAACTATTTATTCCCGGCAGTATCATTGCCGATTATTTTTATCTCGGTCTTTTCCTGCTGGTTGCCGCGTCTTTGATTGCGGGCTATGTCGATGCTATTGCGGGCGGAGCCGGGCTGATTTTGATTCCCGCGTTTTTGATGGTCGGCTTGCCGCCGCAGGTCGCGTTGGCACAGGAAAAATTGGTGAGTACCATCGGTACGGTGGCTGCGATTAAAAACTTTATGAAAAGCAGTTCGATTGTGTGGCGCATTGTGCCGGTCGGCATCGTTGCGGCTTTAATCGGGGCGTTCGTCGGTGCGAAAGTCATTCTGATTCTGCCCGTGGAAACCATCAATTACATCATTCTTGCGTTTTTACCCATAGGCTTGCTGGCAACTTTGTTCAAAGGCGTTTTGCTGAAAAAAGACGATGGACGCGGCGAGATAAAAAAATCTGCCGTCGCTGTCTTTTTAACTTGTCTGATTGTCGGTTTTTATGACGGTTTTTTCGGACCGGGCACGGGCAGCATTTTCATCATTGCTTTGTTTGTCATCAACAAATTGTCGTTGTTGCAGGCTTCGGCTACTTCCAAGATTTTCAATTTTGCTTCCAATATCGGGGCATTCGTCGCTTTCTTGATAGCGGGGAAAATGGCGTTCCTAATCGGAATCCCGATGATTTTGGCGAATTTGTTGGGCAACCATTTCGGCAGCCTCCATGCTATTAATTCAGACGGGGAAATCATCCGTAAGGTTTTGGTCGTAACGGTTTTGCTGATTATTGCTTCGATGGCATATAAGGCTTTTTCGGCTTGACGGGCAGATGTTGGTAAAAGGTCGTCTGAAAACTTGGAAATCAGGTTTTCAGACGACCTTTTAGCTTTTGGCAGATTGGATTTCTAAACTGCCCGCTTTAAGCCAACTTGACGGCGAGTTCTGCCAGCCGTTTGCCTTGTGCGAAGGCGATGTCGTTTTCTTCGGCGGTCAGGACGGGTTTGCTGTCGTGTCCGGCGACGTGGGATACGCCGTAGGGGGTGCCGCCGCTTTGGGTGTTGCCGAGGGCGGATTCGGTGTAGGGGATGCCGCTGATGATCATGCCGTGGTGCAGGAGGGGGAGCATCATGGTGAGGAGGGTGGTTTCTTGTCCGCCGTGTTGGGAGGAGGTGCTGGTGAAGACGGTGGCGGGTTTGCCGGCGAGTTCTGCGCCGAGCCATAGGGGGATGGTGCCGTCGATGAAGTATTTCATGGCGGCCGCCATGTTGCCGAAGCGGGTGGGGCTGCCTAGGGCGAGGGCGGCGCAGGTTTTGAGGTCTTCGGCGGTGGCGTAGGGGGCGCCGCTGTCGGGGATGTCTTTTTCGACGGCTTCGCAGACAGTGGAGACTTTGGGGACGGTGCGCAATACGGCTTCGCAGCCTGCGACGCTTTCGATGCCGCGTGCGATTTGGCGGGCGAGGTTGAGGGTGCTGCCGTTTTGGGAGTAGTAGAGGACGAGGATTTTGAGGGGATTTGGGTTCATTTGGGTATTCCGTTACAATGGGGTTGGTGGGAAATGGGTGTTAATTTCGCTGAGGCTGTGTTTTCAGACGACGTGGGGCGTTTTCTGTTTTTTATTTTCAATTCGTTATTTTTTCGGGAAAGATTATGCCGTTTTTGAAATGGTGGCAAGGTTTGTCGGACAGTAAGGCGTTTGCGTTTGCGTGGTTTGTGGTCCGGCGTTTCGATGAGGAGCGTGTGCCGCAGGCTGCGGCGAGTATGACGTTTACGACGCTTCTGGCTTTGGTGCCGGTATTGACGGTGATGGTGGCGGTCGCTTCGATTTTTCCTGTGTTTGACCGTTGGTCGGATTCTTTTGTTTCGTTCGTCAATCAGACTATTGTGCCGCAGGGTGCGGACATGGTGTTTGATTATATCAATGCGTTCCGCAATCAGGCGGGGAAGTTGACGGCGATCGGCAGTGTGATGCTGGTGGTTACGTCGCTGATGCTGATTCGGACGATTGATAATGCGTTCAACCGGATTTGGCGGGTCAATTCGCAGCGGCCTTGGATGATGCAGTTTTTGGTGTATTGGGCGTTGCTGACGTTTGGGCCGCTGTCTTTGGGCGTGGGGATTTCTTTTATGGTCGGGTCGGTGCAGGATTCTGCGCTGGCTTCGTTTGCGCCGCAATGGGTGGTGGGGTTACTGCAAACCTTAGGCACGCTGTTTTTCGCAACGCTTTTGTTGTGGGGGTTGTACCGTTTCGTACCCAACCGCTTCGTGCCCGGGCATCATGCGTTTATCGGGGCTTTGGTCACGGCGTTTTGTTTGGAGACGGCGCGTTTCCTGTTTGCTTGGTATATGGGCAATTTCGACGGCTACCGCTCGATTTACGGGGCGTTTGCCGCCGTGCCGTTTTTTTTGGCGTGGCTGAATTTGCTGTGGACGCTGCTGTTGGGCGGCGCGGTGCTGACTTCGTCGCTGTCTTATTGGCAGGGTGAGGCGTTCCGCAGGGGCTTCGATTCGCGCGGGCGGTTTGACGATGTGTTGAAAATCCTGCTGCTTTTGGATGCGGCGCAAAAAGAGGGCAAAGCCTTGCCTGTTCAGGAGTTCAGAAGACATATCAATATGGGCTACGATGAGTTGGGCGAGCTTTTGGAAAAGCTGGCGCGGCACGGCTATATCTACAACGGCCGTCAGGGCTGGGTGTTGAAAACGGGGGCGGATTCGATTGAGTTGAGCGAACTCTTCAAGCTCTTCGTTTACCGCCCGTCGCCTGTGGAAAGGGATCATGTGAACCAAGCCGTCGATGCGGTGATGACGCCGTGTTTGCAGACTTTGAATATGACGCTGGCGGAGTTTGACGCTCAGGCGAAAAAACGGCAGCAGTCTTGAGTATTTTTAAAACAGATAAAAGGTCGTCTGAAAACGGTTTTCAGACGACCTTTTGCTATAATCGGGCTTCATCGTCCTACTCGGTTTGGAACCTTATGAAAACCCTCGTCTTCCTCCTGCTTTCCTTCTCCACTGCCACTGCTTTTGCCGCATACGGTTTAGGTTTGGGGCAGGAGCCGAAATATCCCGCCAACTTTCGCGCCTACGAATATGTCAATCCCGCCGCGCCTAAAGGCGGTGTGTTTTCCCTACCGATACAAGGCGGCTTCGATACGTTCAACCCGTTTACCCTCAAAGGCGACAAAGAAGCCGGCGTCCTCAATCTGACCGTGGACATGCTCACGGACAACAGTTGGGACGAACCTTTCTCCATGTACGGACTGCTGGCGGAAGACTTTTCACTTGCCGAAGACGGACTGTCGGCAACATTCAGGCTCAACCCGAAAGCCAAATTCCACAACGGCGATCCCGTGCTTGCCAAAGACGTAGCCGCCTCCTTCCGCCTGCTTACCCAAGACAAAGCCGCCAACCCCTTCTACCGCATATACTGGAGCGACGTAGCCAAAGTCGAAACGCCCGACGACAGGACAGTCGTTTTCCGATTCAAACAGCGCAATGCCGAATTACACATGGCATTAGGGCAACTGCCTGTGTTTTCTCATAAAAGCTATCCCGAAGGTCTGGAAAAAGGCGCGAACAAAATGCCCATCGGCTCCGGCCCCTACCGTTTCGTCAAAGCAGACATCGGGCGCATGAGCGAATACGCGCGCGACAAAAACTACTGGGCGCAAAACCTGCCGACCCGCAAAGGCAGATATAACTTCGACACCGTCCGCTTCAAATATTTCAAAGACAACAGCGTCCGCCTCGAAGGCCTCAAAGCCGGACAATACGACTTCGTTTACGAAAATGTCGCCCGAAACTGGGCGCGGGGCTATTCCGACGAAATGCTCGCCAAACGCGGCATGGGCAAACACGAATGGATACAGAAAAGCGACGCCGGCATGCAGGGCTTCGTCATGAACCTGCGCCGCGCCCCGTTCGACAACATCCTCGTGCGGCAGGCGATGGTCGAGAGCTTCGACTTTGAAAGCATCAACGCGCGCATTTTCTACGGCGCATACCGCCGCAGCAACAGCTTCTTCACCAACAGCGAGATGGCGGCGACAGGCAAACCGCAAGGCGCGGAACTGAAACTGCTCCAGTCCCTCGGCAACACCCTCGATCCCGCCGTCCTGAACCAACCCGTCCCCGAACCGCCTCAAACCGACCCGAAAACAGGCATACGCCCCAACCTGCTCAAAGCCCGCGCCCTCTTGGAAAAAGCAGGCTACCGCTATAAAAACGGCAAACTGACCGACAGCCAAGGCAAACCCCTGACCTTCGAGTTCCTGACCGCCTCCAAAACCTACGAACGCATTACCGCCAAATGGCAACGCGACCTCGCCAAAATCGGCGTAACCATGAACATCCGCGTTACCGACCCCGCCTTATACCAAAGGCGGCTCAACGATTTCGACTTCGACATGACCATTACCGTCTATGCCAACAGCGAAAGCCCCGGCAACGAACAATACGATTATTTCGGCTGCGAAGCCGCCAAAATCCCCGGCAGCCGAAACCTCGCCGGCGTGTGCCGCCCCGAAGTCGAAAAGCTGCTCAAACATTTCGGCAGCTTCACCAACCGCGAACAGCTGAAAACCACCTCCCGGGCGCTAGACCGCACCATCCGCCACCAATACATCATCGTCCCCGCCTGGTACGCCGACCGCTACCGCGTCGTTTACCGCAACAACCTCGGCATCCCGCAACAACTGCCGAAATATTACGACCCGGTATTTTTTTCGCTGAGTAGCGGGTGGTGGAAATAGGAGGAGTGAGCAGATATAGTCAATTAAAATCAAAATAGGACAGTAGCGCATCGTCAAATCGGGCGTAA